>CAUUQE010000171.1:0-5018 GCA_963547065.1 uncultured Prevotella sp.
ATATATTATGGTCATCGAGGCTCGATACAGGGTCATCAATGAAGATGTACTGATTTTGTGCATCAGCCCATCCTTCTGTGTCAAATAATGCCAAGAAGAAGCACCATACGAAGATACGCTCTTCTCCCCTTGATATTTTGATAGATGTTCTACTCTTGCCTTCTTTTAAATAGAAACGGATATGTTCAATACCTTTTTCAGAATCATTGTCAATATAAGAAATTGAAAACTCGTATTTAGGATTATACGGACGGAGTTTTTCGAGAACTGCCTCCTCGCTTATTTGTGAATGTAAGCGATTGAGACTACTTGGGATGACCTGCATCTTTATATCTGCTTCCGCGTTTTTTGTATCATTATCCCATATAAACAGATCTTCGCTAAAAGCATTATAATATACTCCTGTTTGAAATCTTGTTTTAGAATCTCGGGCAGTTTCTTTATATTCCACGGAAAGACGTGTCTTACCTGTTGCATTAAATGCGTACATTAAAAATATATTCTCTTTTGACTCCTTTATTTCTTTTGCAATATCTGAAAGTTCCATATTATCGTTTTTATTTTATTTTGGAAAAAGTTGCTGTATCAATCCCTGTTTGTGCTTCTGAAGCATTACAAGTTTTTGTTTTGTACTATCTATTAAATCATCAATTGAGGTGAAGCATTCAGCAATTTCTTTCTGTTCTTCTATTGATGGTAGAGATACGGACAGTCGTTTAAATCCATTCATGTCAGCTGACGCAAAGCCACCTGTATTTGTATGCTGTTTACACCACTCGTCAATGATATACATATAATAGTAAAAATACTTTATATCTATTTGAGTATCAAACGATTTACGTTTTGTTAAAAACGTAAATTGTTGATTCGCAAGCGAATCAACAATTATTAGTGCATGTTCGCCAATTGTTGCCGTTGTAGCAACAATGATAGAGTTTGCAGGAAACAGTCCTTTCCCTTTCACTGCCTCTTTCGTTATATGTTGTATTGAATCTGACAGTATATGTCCGTGTTCTCTTATATCTTCCATTCTAAACCAAGGTATAGTACCGTTTTCCCAGAATTTAGGATTTGATTTTGAAGGAGTATAACCATTCCTAATCTTAAACATTTCTTCCATAGAATAGGGACTCCACTTCTTGGATTTCCCAAATTTTGGTAAACGCTTCTGAGGCACAGTTTTCCCTAATGCAGGAAGTAATTGCTGTATCAGCGCTTTCTTGTGTGCTTGTAATATTTCAATCTTCTCTTGCGTTGCGTTGATATAATCGTCAAGGGAAGAAAGGCAGTTTGCTATTTTCTTTTGTTCGCTAATGGGAGGATATGGAATCCTAATATCACGAATGGAGTTAAAAGAAATACTATATATTTTAGTGCCAACTGCTTTAATTTCCAATTGACGCTTTACATAGTGGCTTTGAAATAAATAAGCTTTGAATTTTTCTGTAAAATAGTTCTTTTCCTCTCTTAATAAAATCGTATGTAACCCACTGATAGCTCTATGTCCATTTGTATTTAAAATCTCTATACATTTACCAACTCCTGCGTAATCCTCTGAAGCATCTGCCAAAATAATATCTCCATCTTTTAAATAGATATATTGTTTTCTTTGTTCTTCTGATATATGAGGAAGTTGAGAGGTTGTTAAATCTAAGAAAGTATTATATTTGGTATGTATATCACCATAATGAATATAACCAATAGTCCCTTTGTCTTTGAGTTGCATACGAGAATATGAGGCAGTTGGGAATGAACAGAATAGGGCTCCGATACACTCTACATTCCATTCCCCCCCCCCCTGCAACTGGGGAAAGCGAAGATTCGGTATGTTTTTTACTTCTTTCATTATACTTTTATTTCTTTTCATCGTATGCTGACAAGCCTGATATTTCCTGCCCGGGAGATAGTCGTTTCAGCAATGGGGTAACATCTTCCATTAATGCCAATTCTTTCTTGGTTCTGTCTCGCCATCCAAGATTGAGCGGAGCAAGCAGGTCGTTCAATTTCTCGCCATCAAATATTTTACGGTCGATAATCTCGTTTACGAATGCTTCCAATGCTTTGGCACTAATATTATGTTTGTCTGCTATCGTAAGCAACTCTTTGGCATATTTCTCCGTTTTGAATATTTCGTATTCCTTTTTTATCTGCTTGGCAGTTTTTCCGTTTACACCTTCTTTTAAACTGTCGAGGTAAGCAATGATGTCATCACGCTCTTCCAATAAGTTTGAACTTGACTTTATAAGGCTTATGATTTGCTCCTTTGTCATCTTCTGCTTGGAAGTAGTTCCACCCGACAGTCTTGCTATCAGTTCCATTATATAGTCATAGTCTATCAAGGCAGAGGCAAAAAGAACAAATTCAAAGTCGATGTTCTCTATTTGGGGGTTCTCTCCTTCTTTTGTCCTATCCTGTTGCTTTTTGAGTTGCTTTGCTGTTTCAAGGTAGGCACCTCGGAAGCCTCTCAGCCTTTCTTCATTGAGCATATTGTCAATGGCGGTACGCTCTTCCTCACTAATATCCGTATATTGGTCAAGTTGTGTTCGATAGCGTTGTACTTCCTTGAAGCAATTTACAAATCCAATACGTGCATCGTCACCTTGCAAATTATAAACCTCTTCGGGCTTGCACTCCAAATCCTGCGAATGCATAAAGTCTTTCAAATGCGTAACAGCTTCCTTGTATTTCTGCACGATTGTGGGGGCTGGATCAACAAGCCAAATTGTTCTTGGCTTATCTACATCCACACCAGAGAATCTGGTAATCGCTATGTCCACAGCCTCTTGCTGCCCTCTGAAATCAAGAATATTACCGTATGGCTTGGTATCATTCAAGATACGGTTTGTTCTTGAAAAGGCTTGTATCAGATTGTGATACTTTAAATTTTTATCAACATACAACGTGTTCAAGTATTTAGAATCAAAACCTGTTAAGAGCATATCTACAACAATAGTAATGTCTATTTTATTCTTGTGTGGATAGTCTTTATTGCTATATTGTTGGTCTTTTATTCGCTTCTGCACATCTTGATAGTATGCGTCGAATTCGTTGATGGTAAAATGACCCCCAAACTGTCGCTCATAGTCCTTTAAGATTTCTTGCAAAGCTCGCTTCTTCTTTTCAGGCTCAACCGTATTGTCTTGTCTTTCTTGTGCCAAATCCTCCTGCATCTGCATAATATCTTTGTTACCCTTTGCAGGAGGAGTAAAGACACACGCAATGTTTAATGGTTCACAATCTGTTTTTGCTTTTTGAGCCTTTTTGAACAAATGATAATACTCTATTGCATCATTAATGGAGGATGTAGCAAGAAAAGCGTTGAAACGTCTGCCATTGGTTGCAGCATCATGCTTAGACAGGATAGTCTCTACAATGGCTTGTTTCTTTACGGTTCCCTCTGCTGTTATATCCTTTTTTTCATCGGGTTTAAAATAGTCCACATGGAATCGAAGAACATTCTTATCTTCAATGGCATGGGTAATGGTATAGGTATGCAATTCGTTTTCAAATACATCCTTGGTGGTCATATAAGTCCCCTGCTCGTTATTATATTGGATATAGACCGCATTCTCTTCAAAAATCGGTGTTCCTGTAAATCCGAATAATTGTGCATTGGGGAAGAAATCCTTAATGGCTTTATGGTTTTCTTTGAACTGGGAACGATGACATTCGTCGAAGATAAAAACCAAATGCTTATTCTTCAACGGTAATAGTCTTTCCTTGTAATTTTGCTTGGTATTTGAGTTCAGAGCAATGCCTAATTTCTGAATGGTTGTAACAATCACCTTATCTGCATAATCGTCAGACTCTAATCGTTGGACAAGAGATTCTGTATTTGTATTTTCTTCTACACAATTTTCTTGAAACTTGTTAAATTCCTCACGAGTCTGTCTGTCAAGGTCTTTTCTGTCGACAACAAACAGACACTTTACTATTTCTCTGTTTTCCTTTAACAATGTCGATGCTTTGAATGAAGTGAGGGTTTTGCCACTACCTGTTGTATGCCATATATAACCGTTTCCTCTATTTTCTTCAACACTACTCATAATAGCCTTTACAGCATAAATCTGATAAGGGCGCATGATGAGTAGTTTCTGTTCGCTGGCAACCAATACCATATATCGGCTAATCATTTCTCCCAATTTGCATTTGGGGAGAAACTCATCCGTAAAAGCGTCAAGGTTTGTAATCTTATGATTGTCCTTATCTGCCCAATAATATACAGGGAGAAACTGCTCATCAGCATTAAAGTTGAAATATAGGCTGTTGTTATTGGTAAAATAACAAGTGTGCGTCTGATTGCTTACTATAAATAATTGCATAAAGCATAGTAACGAATTAGTAAATCCGTTCCCTATGTCATTCTTGTAATCTACAATCTGTTGCATTGCTCGACGTGGACTTACTTCCAAGGTCTTCAGTTCTATCTGAACGAGCGGAAGTCCATTAACCAACAGAATCACATCATATCGCTGGAAGCTGTTCTTGGTGTTTATTCTTAGTTGATTGACAACCTCATATTCGTTTTTGCACCAATCCCTAATATTGACCAAGCTATATTGCAACGGTGTACCATCTTTTCGGATGAAAGTATTCACCTCTCTCAACATCTTGGAAGCTACATAAACATCGCTGTTGATAATATCTTCAAGCAATCTATTGTATTCTGCATCCGAAAGATGAACTCTGTTGAGTTGTTCAAACTTCTGTCTGAAATTCTGTTCAAGTGCTTCCTTATCATGAATATCCTCACGATAAGTATAATTTAAACCTATAAGTCTTTTTATAAGATTGTATTCTATTGTTTTCTCTGTATTCATAGAGTTTCCTATTTTACATTTTATTATAACGGAATCATATAATTTTCATTGTGAGATAACGTTGTAATTCTTTTTAAAAGAACATCCTACCTAACAATAGAGATTCCATGTGGAAAAATCAATCCTTCTGCTCATAATAATATGAATAGTCGATACCTTTCATGAACATTTCTCGGTCATCAATCTTAGTGGTGAGTG
>CAUUQE010000172.1:0-5012 GCA_963547065.1 uncultured Prevotella sp.
AAAGCACCATCTTCGCATAACTACGGCAAAAATAGCGATATTTTTCCGGCCGTAGAAATTATTTTGTTTTAATTAAATTAATATGTTTATTTACTGTCTTCGGCGCGATAGGCATCAACGGCTTTTTTTACCGAGCCGTACATCAATAGAATACGACGGGCATGATTGTAGTCGAGTCCCAATTCATCTACAATCATCCGTGTGCCACGGTCTATGAGTTTTTGATTAGTGAGCTGCATGTTTACCATGCGGTTTCCCTTTACGCGTCCAAGCTGTATCATCACAGAAGTGGAGATCATGTTGAGGATCATCTTCTGTCCTGTGCCCGACTTCATGCGCGAACTGCCCGTTACGAATTCGGGGCCTACCACCATTTCGATGGGTACATCCGACACTTCGGCCATAGGTGAGTCGGGGTTACTTGTGATGCAACCCGTCAGTATACCGTGCTCACGGGCCTTACGTAAGGCTCCGATGACGTAAGGCGTGGTGCCCGATGCAGCAATTCCTATCACTGTATCTTTGGTATTGATTTTATGTTCTTTCAGTTCTTCCCATCCGCGTTGTTCGTCGTCTTCGGCTTTTTCTACGGCATTGCGCAATGCTATGTCGCCTCCGGCGATTAGACCGATGATATGTGTGGGAGTTACACCGAATGTTGGCGGTATCTCCGAAGCATCGAGAACACCGAGACGCCCACTGGTTCCCGCACCCATATAAAAGACACGCCCGCCTTTCTTCATGCGCGGGACGATCAGTGATACGAGCTTTTCTATCTGTGGAATAACGTTCTCTACGGCAAGTGCCACTTTCTTGTCTTCAATATTGATGTCTGTAAGCAATTCGTGTATGCTCTTTTTCTCCAAATTATCGTAAAGAGAGGGCTGCTCGGATATTTTGATGAAAGCCATAATTTGATAGATTAAATTGTCCCGTTGTGATATTCTATGAGTCCTTCCATGGGAGCTTGTATGATACGCCCCAGCGTCATGCCTTCGGCATGCAGCGCGTCTTCGAGCGGAGTACGGAAGTAATGGGCGATCGAACCGTTGAACCCGATAGGATGCTGTTGCCATCCTTCGTACTGCTTTACATTACGCACGAGGAACCGACGGAAGTTCTCAACCACAAGATTGTATACGCTGGCATTGTCAAGATGTTCGCTTAAGAACGGCACAAAGCCGGCTAAGAACCGATTGGGCAGCTTCTGACGATACACACGGTCGATGATTTCGGCCGGTGTGAGGGTATATTTCGCGTTGAAAGCATCGATGATAGGCTGCGGAAGCTGTCGCTTCAGAATATCTCCCACTAGTGTCTTTCCGAGCACTGCGCCGCTTCCTTCGTCGCCAAGAATGAAACCCAGCGGCGACACATTGTGTGTTATCTTCTCGCCATCGTAGGCACAGGAGTTGCTTCCTGTGCCGAGTATGCAGGCAATGCCTGCTTTATGTCTGCACAAACTACGTGCTGCGGCGAGCATGTCTGTAGACACTTCGCACTGTCCACCAATGTCCAATGCGCATTTTAATGCTCCCATAACAATAGAACTTTTTTCGGGTGTGCAGCCTGCCCCGTAGAAAAACACGTCGTCGACAGTGCTCGAGAGGAGCTTGGGCACAAGGGCCGTACGGAGTTCTTCGGCTATCTCGTCTTCCGTTTGGTAGAAAGGATTGAAACCGCATGTTTTAACTGTCAGCCTTACCTGACCATTGTCTACCAAACACCAATCGGTTTTGGTAGAACCGCTATCTGCTAATAATATCATAATTTTATATATATTTTTTTCTTAAACAGGTAATATCCGCATGCCCAGTTCAGCATTACGTAGATCAAAGCCCATGCCAAAGAAACGGCTTTCGCGCTGCATAACACTGGCATAAGCAGATTATCAACCGTGAAGGTATGGATATTGGCGCCGCCAATGAGCGGAAGCATGGAGACGGGGATGAGCAGCAAATCAGATAACACGTACAATGCTAATGGATTAACACCGAACACTTGAAAGAACCGAGTGACTTTGTTCTCATATCCTTGCTTGTCAATATACCACGTAAGCAGGGCAAGCAATGTCGATGCCAACCCACATGTCACCATTGCAAAGGTAGGAGTCCACAACTTTTTGCTGATAGGACAGGCGTAAGACAACAGAAATCCTGCAAATGTAAGTAGTGCTCCAATCATGAACAAACGCTCTATCTTATCGTTAAGGTTCTGTATTTCCATCACCGTGCGCCCTACGCATAAGCCGATAAGTACATGGGCGAGGGCAGGGAATGTGCTCAACAATCCTTCGGGATCAGGACTCTCCCAACGATACACATGACCATGACCGAGGACAGCATCGTCTACTACAGCCAGAATGTTAGAAGCAGCATGAGCATAGCCGTTACATGTTTCCAAAAGAATATAATAGCCTATGAAAATGATAACTATGAGCCACGGGATGTATTTATGCTTTACGGAAAGGGCAATAACTGCAGCAAGCCCGTAACAAATGCCGAGTCGTGGCAATACACCGAGGAGTCGCAGTTGATCGAAAGTGTTTATGGCCGCCCATAGCCGACTTCCGAACGGCATAGAAGCCATGTCAGGATCAAGCAGTCCTCGACAGAACATGAACAACCACGAGATAGCAAGTCCGATCAGCCATAGCAGTAGTGCCCGTTTAGCGATCTTCCGTGCGCATTCCACCGACCATTTGAACTCGAATTTTTTAAGCGATAGATAGGTCGTGATGCCCATAATAAACATGAAGAACGGAAAGACCAAGTCGGTAGGCGTAAGTCCCAACCATTCTGCATGCTCCAATGGAGCATACACAGTATCTGTTCCCGGGTTGTTCACGAGTATCATGCCCGCAATGGTCATGCCTCGCAGGATGTCTACTGCCAATATGCGTTTCTTCTGTTGTATTGCCGTGTCCATATCGTTTTCGTTTTTTAGCTGATGATTGTCCCGCTTTTGCGCAACTTTGTTTATTTATATAAGTAATATTTTTGCGAGAGCCGACGGAACGCTTCCGCATCTTTGTCCCAATAAGAGCGGGCGTCTGCCCACCGATGATGCTGCATAAAAAGTCGGCGTATCTCTTTCGAGCCGCATACTTTGTCAAACATATCCTTGCGATCGTTAGAGGCTTGTCCCAATATATCATGATCAGGATAAAGACGATACAGCTCCTGAAGCAGATAGAACTGCGTATCGCAGAGCCTTGCCTTGTGGTAATCGGTGAAATACACCTGCACACCTTGCAGTTCCTTACCTTTGCCTTTGCTGTAGAATGGGGCATAATAAATCGGACGGAAGGTTACTCCCTGTAGATTCAATGCGTTCATTGCCGAGGCCAGTTCGTACGCCTTTATCCACGATGCACCGAAGATTTGGAACGGAAGCGTATAGCCTACGCCGATCGAAATGCCGTCGAGTTCGCCCACAATGCCCGATACGGCGTAGAAAGGTGCCGAAATCGGTTCCGGTATATGAGGTGACGGCAGCACCCATGGCAACCCTGTGTCGGTGTAAGTCATTCTGCGTTTCCAACCTTTCATCTTGATCACAGTCAAATCGCACTTGGCTCCGAGCATGTTTTCGCCATTGAGCATCAATGCCAACTCGCCCACGGTAAGGCCATAGATGTAGGGTATTTTAAGTCTGCTGACGAATGATATACAGTCGTCTTCGGTAATGTTGCCCTCTATTTTTAGGCCTCCGAGCGGGTTAGGACGGTCGAGCACCACTACTTGAATATCGTTCTCGGCCGCCGCTTTCATGATGTTACCGAGCGTACTGACATAGGTAAACGAGCGGCACCCGATGTCTTGAATGTCGTAAACCAACACGTCAATGCCCTGAAGCATCTCTTTTGCCGGCACCCGATATTTGCCGTAAAGCGAATAAACGGGCAGCCCGGTAGCTTCGTCTCTGTTATCTTCTACATTAAACCCCGCATGGGCACTGCCACGCACACCGTGTTCAGGGCCGAACAGAGCCACTAGTTTTATGCCCGGAACAGCCGCCAAAATATCAACATCCGACCGCAGTTCGTTGTCTACTCCCGTAGGATTGGTCACGAGTCCCACCCCTTTGCCTTCGAGAACCTTGAAGTTTTGCTGCTTCAGCACCTCTATTCCCGTAAGCACTCTGCTCTTGGCAGTCGCGCTAATACAGCAACACAACACTGCAAGGCATAAAACGTATTTCCTTATGTACGTATGTTTATCGTTGTTCATTGTGCAATCCATGTTCTTCAACATCTTCCTCTTTGGGCAGATCAAGTCGTATAAAGAGGCATACGAGGATGGTAACAAGGCAGGTACTCATTACGAAAAGGAAGAAATTCTGATACCCGATGCGCTCCTGAATGGCGCCCGAAACCATGCCGGCCAAGTTTCCCAAGGCCATCAGTCCTGTACAGAACGCGTAATGGGCAGTCTTGTGAGCGCCTTCAGAGAACTCCATTAAGTAAAGCATATAGGCAGTAAAGCCGAATCCGTAGCCGAACTGTTCGATGAAAACGAAACCGTTGATCAGCCAGAAATCGGAAGGTTGCGCCATGCTCAGGTACACAAAAGCGCCACAAGAGAGCATGATAGAGCAGGCCATAGGCCATACCCAGCGTTTCAGACCGCCCTTGGCGATGGCTATACCGCCGATAATACCGCCGGCAAGCAGACCTACAACGCCGAAGATGCCATATATCCATCCCAACTCTTCGGTAGAAATGCCGAGCCCGCCAAGGGCTGTCTGGTCGAGCAGAAAGGGAGATATGATGCGTTGAAGCAGCGATTCGGGCAAACGATAGAACAACATAAAGAAGACAGCCGGCAATACATACTTCTTTTTAAAGAAAGTTACGAAGGTTGTAACGAATTCGCGCAGCACTTCTTTGGCATCTTTGCGCCCTTCGCCTGCTACGGATACATCCAACACAGGATGCGGAAGAATGAAACGATGATACAGAAACATGAGCACCATGAAGCCGGCCGTGATGAAATAAGTAACTGTCCAAG
>CAUUQE010000173.1:0-4973 GCA_963547065.1 uncultured Prevotella sp.
GAAATTATACTCCCGACAGCCTTTTTATCTTCGCTATTCAACAGTGGCATAGACAGTTGCAAGAATAATTCATCGCGATCGGCAGACAGTTCCGCTTGTACCATAACAGGCTCTATCATAGCCCTTAATTCGGTAAAACGTTGCTCACTCATGGTATCGGGTTTGGCGATAAGCTGCTTACTATCGAACGACATGCTGCCTACCAGCTGCCAGTCTTGCGTGAAAAAGTTCACCGTGCTTTCAGCCGCAGGTGCGGAATATGTGCGGACTACGCACAGCAGGCTGTCGCTCCCACTCACGGGGAGCAGTCTCATTTGTATAACAGAAACCTCGTTCAGCTTCACAGAGAGATAATTTGATGTAATAGTATCCGTAACACTACTCCCCTGAAGCAAGTTCGTGACATCGGTCTTTACTTTCATGTCCACATAATCCAAAAACTCTATACGCTTGCTTTTATTCAAATAGCGTACCATAGAATCGGGCATCGACAGCCAAATTTCGCGCATAGACTTCGCCGATACCACCAACGAAGCGAATGCAAACAGAATGATCAGTATTCTTTTCAATAGTTTGTTCGTATTTAAAAAGTTTATATTTTCGTTGTTCTTATACCCTTTCACAGGTCTCTCACGCGCACGGCCTTACTTTCAGAAATAGGAAGACTTCCCTTCTTTACTAGATTTTACCCGCAGCGTAAATAATATTCGTTTTTGAGAGCACATTGTATATTGCGCCTCATATCCTGTGCAATTCAAGGTGCAAATCTGTGCCCATCTCGTCGAATTCTACTTCCACAGTCATGGTGTCATTGTCATTCTCCGAGTCGAGAGTTATCAGATGATTGCAGCCAAGCCCCGGGTACTCCCCCAATATTTTCTCTACCTGCATCAAGAATCCATTCGCACCTTTGACAAGAAACATGTCATCGGTTCGACCAATAATGTAGACTGTGTGCCGATGAATGCATCCGCAAGGACATTTTCCCCGTATGATATGCGTAAGATCACGTATGCGATAACATAAATATAGGCATCATCGTGCGATCATGTGTGGTCAACACCATCTTCCCCACACTGACCGTCGTGCTTATGTACTTGAAGTTCGCTAAGTTGTTCTCTCAGCATGGTTTCCAGCTCCTCTTGCCAATATTCGACACTCATTCCAATACAATCGATTATCGATTATTTACGTTTACAAGATGCAATATTAACGTTTTTTTTTGATATAAGCAATAAATATATTATAAAATTAGTTTCTATAATTACTAGATTATAAAAACTTTTAAGTAGGATATAGCAGTTACAGATTGTACAATCTAAAAGTCTTATATCACTAAATTATTCCAGATTTCATTAGACTCGTAATTACAAATCTGGGGAGGTTCAATCTGTCTAACTATCATCAATTTATTATTTCACCGATAAGCGAACTTTCTTTAGCATATGCATATGTTAGGATAAAAGCATTATTAATACGATAATAGACAGGTAATATTTTACCGACGATTTTCATATTTTCCACAATAATCACACCTTGTTTTCTCTCTTGAAATGTCTGCAAGCGCATATCAAAATATTGTAAATTTTGCTCTGAAAAATATTTATAAGTAGTTTCTTTAGCACTCCAATTTATCAGCTGAGTCGTTATACTTGGCATATATTCATCGGGACGGATAAATTTATGCACGATACGCGATACCCTGTCACTAAGATACTCGATGTCGACAGCCACATTTTTGCCTCTTGAAACAATAACAGCTGCATAGCCCTTAGTATCGCTGATGCTAATATTCCACCCCTTAATATAAGGTTTTCCATTTTGATAATGTCTGATTTCTGTAGCCGTACCATTAGTCAATAGAAAAACAAGTTCATATACAGTAAGTTTTTCGCACAAACGAGCCTGATGACGACAAGTACTGAGAAAAGGTATAACTTTCGATAAACGCATATCATAGGCAAGCAATTCATCAATAGTTTCTTCAATACGCCATATTCCCAACTTTACATCGGAGGTAATATTTTCAATGGAAATAAGTGACATATAATATATTAAATTTTAAAAGATACATTGTGTTTCACCTCATGAACAACAACTTTCACCTTACTGATACGCCGTTCTTCTATACCAACAATTTCAAAGGTATAATTTTTGTAATTGATCTTTTCGTGTATACTGGGAAAATCTCCTTTAAGTTCAAGTAATAATCCGGCGAGAGTATCGGCATCACCTTCTACATCTTCAAACTCATCATCCCCAATATCCAGTATACGACAGAAGTCACTTAATAACGTTTTTCCTTCAAAAATATAAGTATTATAATTGAGTTTAGAATAAACTTTCTCTTCTTCATCATATTCATCATTGATTTCTCCCACGATTTCTTCCAAAATATCCTCTAAGGTCACAATACCGCTCGTTCCACCAAACTCATCGACTACAATCGCTATATGTATTCTGTTTTCTTGGAATTCACGCAATAGATCATCAATTTTCTTTGTCTCTGGCACGAAATACGGTGGACGAATTAGACTTTGCCACCTAAAACCTACTGGTTTATTTAAATGAGGAAGCAAATCTTTGATATATAGTATTCCCCGAATATTATCATCGTTATCCTGATAAACAGGAATTCTACTATAATTATTTTTTATAATACACTTTAACACCTCATCGAACGGACTGTGTATATCTATATCCACAATATCTTGCCGACTAGTCATAACCTCTTTAGCTGTCTCATCTCCAAAACGTATAATACCTTGCAATATACTCTGTTCATCTTTAATATCTTCCTTATCAGTAAGTTCCAATGCCTGCTCCAAATCATCCATACTTAACACATGACTCTCTTTTTGCACTACTTTTTCTGCCAATATACCACTTCTCAGAAGCAGAGTTTCTATCGGCCAAAATAGTTTACGAAATAATAATATGCCATTTACACTTCTTCGACAAAACTGTAAAGGATTTTGTCGACTATAAACTTTTGGCATGATTTCTCCAAACAACAGCAAAAGGAATGTAAGCAAAACTGTTATACAGATAAATTGCAGCCAATAGGCCTTTGGTCCAAAATGTACAATCGAACTAAAGACATAGTTGCAAAGCATAATAATCGTGACGTTTACGAAGTTGTTAGCAATCAATATGGTTGCTAAAGTCCGCTCACCATCATTACGTAGTTTTTCTATATTTTTATCTTTCTCTCGCTTTTCCCGATTAAGTTCGGCTATATCTGTTGGAGAAAGACTAAAAAAAGCTATTTCTGAACCACTTGCAAAACCTGACACAAAAAGTAAGATAGCTGCCAATAAAGCTGCTATAATAACACCCATTGTAGGATATTGCAAATAAACATCTGCTAAAGAGTCACTTATGCTGGAGATATTCAATCCTATTCGTTATCTATAAATTACAAATTCATCAAAATGACAACAGTCCTTTCGTGTCGGGAAGTGGGGACTTATCTGGTGGAGACTGTACTTTCCCCTCAACTTTTTGCATTGTTTTAGAAGACAAAAGTTCCATATTCTCAGCAAGAATTTCCGTTACATAACGTCTTATCCCCCGCTGATCATCGTAAGTACGATAACGTATCCGACCTTCTACATACAATTTATCGCCTTTACGAACATATTTTTCAACAACTTTAGCTAATCCCCGATAAAATACAATGGTATGCCAATCTGTATGGTCAGGTACTTTTGTCCCGTTCTGGAGCGTATATCCTCGCTCTGTAGTTGCAAGACTCAATTGGGCAACAGCCTGATCCGCTTCAAAATATTTTACTTCTGGCTCTTTCCCCACATTACCTATTAACATTATCTTATTCATATTTTTTACTCACTAAATTAATCTATGATCAGTCCTATTCAGGAATTATTTCCACATTCCAAGATACCTGAATTGAAAATTCTTACCTTTAGCAGAAGGAAATTGTGAACGACTATCGACACGTGAACGCAGATAGTCTACCATACGATTATAACAATCCAAACCGGAGTCAGCCTTACACTGAACGACAAAATGAGTATCACGATACTCATGTTTACCTGTTGTCGGAATCATAACCACACGCTTGAAATCAAATATCCCCTCGTACCAACCTGGACGAACCTCAGTCAATCGAGTAGCAACATTGTTCATTAAATCATGTTTATCAATAGACATATTATTTGTAAGTATCATTGGATGCAAAGCCTTTTTCAACTTAAAATCCATCATTGTTTCAGCCGTTGTCTTGATAATAATAAAGTAAACTCTAGGCCTGACTTTATAACGCTTTGGATAAAAGACATTACTTGCAACATAATTACGTATATCTGCTTCAAGCTCAGGTCCTATCACTATTTCCTGAATAGAATGCAAAAAATCTAAAGCCTCTTCCACACTATATACTAATGCTTCCCTATCAAAGTATCTTAAATATAAATTCATTGATATGTATGTTTCTCCTAAAAAATAATATATATGAGCGGCAAACGGGGCTCGAACCCGCGACCTCGACCTTGGCAAGGTCGCGCTCTACCAACTGAGCTATTGCCGCAGAACATAAAAAATAATAATATATATATGTGAAGAGGAGGAGACTCGAACTCCCACGAAACAATTTTCACTACCCCCTCAAAGTAGCGCGTCTACCAATTCCGCCACCTCTCCAACATATTTCTGACATTCTGAAAACATTGTGCCCAGAACAGGACTCGAACCTGCACGTCGTAAAACACACGCACCTGAAACGTGCGCGTCTACCAATTCCGCCACCTGGGCAACTTGAAGTTCCCGACTTCATTCCATCATTTATTCAAGAAATGAGCGGCAAACGGGGCTCGAACCCGCGACCTCGACCTTGGCAAGGTCGCGCTCTACCAACTGAGCTATTGCCGCAGAACATAAAAAATAATAATATATATATGTGAAGAGGAGGAGACTCGAACTCCCACGAAACAATTTTCACTACCCCCTCA
>CAUUQE010000174.1:0-4937 GCA_963547065.1 uncultured Prevotella sp.
ATGATTTCAAGCAGACGAGTGAATAACTTGGTTTAGAATCCAGTTTCGCAGCACGATGGCATGGTTGCATTCTTCGTCCTTGGCTCCGTAAAGCAGGGTTACATTGTGTCTTTGCAGCAACTCAATACACAGTTTGGCAAAGACTGGCGCAGCGGGATTGGCGTTGAGTTCGGCAATGTATTGGTCGGTGAACGCCTGAAATTTCTCGCGTTTGTGGCCGAACCACTGCCGCAGACTATTGGTAGGCGTTATCTCCTTGGCCCATTCGTCAATGGCAGCCTTGTCCTTGGTCATGCCACGGGGCCACAGTTTGTCGGTCAGAATACGATAGCCGTCGCTTTCTTCTGCCGCCGCATATACGCGTTTGATTCGTAGTTGGTACATCTATTTGCTCATCAGATGTTGGTATAGATACACTGCAAAAATAAATGAAAGCGCGGACACGCCCAAATTTTTCGACGATTTAATGGGGCTTCTGATTGTTTCGGAGGCTCAGCGGTAGCCGATAGCGGTGGCGTCATCCAACCAAAAAAAGGACATGTCAAAAAGATGACATGCCCTTTGGCTTCAAATGATGTCTTTGTATGAATCGTGTGTTGGCTTATTTGTGGCAGGACGGACACTGATTGAGGAATGAAACAAGCATCCAAACCGTCTTTTCCTGCGACCGCAAGTAGTCGCCCATGAGCGCAACCGTTACGTCGTCGCCGGCTTCGTTGGCTACTGCCAGCACCTCGCGCTCGGCTTTGATGAGTAGCGAGAGCGTGTCGAGCACCTTTTGCATGCCGTGGCGGCCTGTCGGTTCAAAGCCGTCTTCCTGCAGACGTGCCACTTTCAGGTATTCGCTGTAACGGTTTTCGGGGCGACCGCCCAGCTGCAAGACGCGTTCGGCAATCTCGTCCACCTTCGTTGCTACATCGTTATAGAGTTCCTCGTACTTCTCGTGCAGACTGAAAAAGCCTTTTCCTTGCACGTTCCAGTGAAGACCACGCAGGTTAGCGTAAAACACTTGGAAGTCGGCCAGCAGCAAACCCAGTGCGTTTACTGTGTTGACCACTTTGTTTTCATCGAGATGTAAGTAATCTAAAGTCTTCATTTTCTTGTCCTTTCTTTAATTGTAAATAATGTTTCTTTTTCTGATGCAAAGGTAGGGCTTATCGGAAAAGGACACAACAGATAAAATTTATCAAGCGATAGACAAAAAACTATGTCGGTAATCATCATGTCGGTGAACAGACGGGCAGGCGGGTGGTTAGAGCATAAAGCAATCTTTCGCGCGCGTTTTTTGCTAGAGCTGAGAGAATTATATTCATTGCGCAGAGTTCCCTTTCGTCACCGTATCCATGGCTGCGTCCATTATCTTCCTCTGAGTGCTGTCCGGATCAATATCTTCCATACTCATGCCTTCCCAGAATTTCTTTTCGTGGAAATGGCGCATTTTTGCCTTCACATGAAGTGCCTCACATTTTCTGTCAAATTCGGACTTCCTCATAGGCCCCATGACCTGACCTGTCTCTTTATTTATAATCCAATAGCAATGTTTCATTTCTTTCAGCTTTGCGAATTGGATTAACAAACTGTCTTTTTCTTCCGCAATTTGATTGGAATCATACGCAAATCCACCATCGTAAACCTGATAGGCTATAATGAATTTATTGTCATAGTCATAATTCAAGACCTGTGGACGGATAAGAATATCACAGGAAAGGCTGTTTTCCGTTTCTCCTTTTATCTTAACTATTATTCTGTGTTCCAGCCAAGCATAGTGGTTGCCTAAGTCTATATAGAACACACCAAGACACGAAGTCAGGAGGCTACAGAAGAACAAGACAGCGATGTTTAATATTCTTCTACACATTTTATTTATTATGGTATAACCCGTTAAAAATTATCTTAAATGGAGTACCTGTGCCATGCAGAATACCGGCACCTATGGTTTCGATGTTACGCTTTATCGTATGCCAGCTGAAAAAATTGTCGGTATGTATATCAAAATCATACGTATCAGGCCATATACGAAAAGTATTATTTCCCTTATACTCAACTATTATATTTCCATACACAAGACCTACATTATACTTCCCAGACAAAGACAAAGTTTGTATCGGCCAATAATCACCAACTTTTTTGCCTGTAATGTCAATTCTTCCTAAATCTAATTTTGAAGCATTAACATAAATATCGCTGCCATCACCATATCCATACCAGTAGAATGCCTCTTCAAAAGATAGCTTTCCGTCATTTTGAATTTCTGATATGATTTTTTGCTTATATTTAGGATCTTTTTTTATTCGATTTCTTGATCTTACTTTCGCTGCTTCCGGATTATTCGTGGGGTCATGCTGCGCATGATTCAATGCTCCTATCATCATTCCTTGTATCGCTCCTTGCAGGAAGTCGCCTTCCGCTACCCCAGCAGCTCCTGTCCAGAAGTTACCTCCTGCCATCGCAACGTTTACTCCCGAAGCCACTCCTGCACTAACGGCGCCTGCAAAGCTCCGACAGCAAAATATTTCAAACCATTTCCATTATATTGGAAATCATGTGCAGCCCAGTTGAAAAGGCCTCCAATAGCAGCACCAATGATAAGGTTCCAAAATTCTCCTGTCGGATCTGTATATTTCAGCGGATTGTTCAGACAATAGCTATAGCGATTGAAACTCTGGCTGTTGTCGGGCAGCTGCACGTAGTTGTCGGGACTGAAGAAGCGACCGAGAACAGGATCATACAGACGACCGTTCATATTGATGAATCATTTTTTATTACTCTTACAATAAATGTAAACAATTCCTCTCAGAATTTTATTTGAAATAAGTTTTGGAGTTTTCCGAATTACAGTGTTGTACGAAGAGAAATCATCCCAGTTTGTAAAAAAGGGATTTTCCACCTTCATATTATTAATAACTAATCGATAAGTTGAAAGCATACGCTGAATGTCAGAAATAAGTCTTGAATGCCAGAGTATGGACAAAACATTTTGAGAAGTAATAGTAATTTTTTCTTTAAATGTATTTTTATAATCCGTCGTAACACGAAGACACTCTTCCCCCAAAGATATTAAATCTATTTCTATTGATCGTAAATTATTGAGATCTGATGTTGCTGATACTGTTTTAAACACATTGCTCAGTGCTAAAATAAAATCACAATAGTTTACTGAGACAAATCGATTGGTATAATTAGGGGCATACCCATGGTTCAAAACTACTCGTAAGATTAGACATTCACTTTGGTTTATTCTTTGCTTTGACAGCACAAATAGTTGGTTTATCACTTTATCTTCTACCTTCACAATATATCCTTCGTGCGTTTTGATAACCATAAAGTGCTTCTGTTTATTTGCTCCCATACAAGGATTGCAAAGTGTTAAAAACATTATATAAATTGTTATATGTTTGATCAATGCCATAAAATTGTTTTTACTTTATTATAAAAATGCCCATAAGTATTACTTCTATAGACAATATCTATATGACCTGACACAGCAGAAGAAACAAAATCGAATTGGAATATAATACCATTCAAGACCTTAATTTCTTTATATGCGCCATTTATTTGCATAAGTTGTTTGTCAATATTTTTTAATATCCACTCTTTTTAACAACATCAAACGAAACGATTCTATCGATTTTGTAAGTATCATTTTCGATACAAATATCCAACAATATAAGAACAGTTTCTTTTACGGGTTTATGATTTATATCGCTGTCAAGAATTTGATATGACACCTTATATCTCTTATTGCCTATTTTGCAAATACAAAGAGTCTTTTTGATTATATCGAGATCTTCAGAACTAACCAACCCCATAAAGTCGTCCCATCCTCTGCCGTTTATACGAATATTCTTGATATATTCTCGAAAAAACAACTTAGTACAATATTTTTGTACTAAAGAATCTTGTGTATGATACATCTTCTTATCGTTTTTATACAGATAAGAGGAATTATATTCTACATAGAACGTTCGCAACCTATCTTCTATGCCTTCGACATTTTGTGCTTTTACACAATAAGAAGAACTCAATAGAATCAGAAATAACAAAAATTGCTTTACCATCTGAATATCGAAAAATTATTATATTGTTTATATTGAGGATTGGACCAGATTTCTTTCCTTTCTCATCCATAACGGAAAGCAACCTTTACAGATCAGGATTTGTAAGGTCTATAACATCATCTATCTTATAGCCACTTTTTTCTTTTGTCAACTTCACGCAGAGGACAATGTTATATACTTTCATTTTACCTCTTGGATCTTCCATATTCGTAACATAAGAAACATGATATACATTATCTGATATTTTCTTGATTCTCATGGTTGTGAGTGAGTTTTTGTCCATCGTCCAATCTGTTGTTATAAAATCATGATCCAGTCCTATTCTTCGTTGCTCCGCAAGCAATTCTTTCTTGAACTTCATTGAACAATACTGTCTGTATAACGCAGCAAGTCCGGTTTTTACTTTATGGGGATCGTATTCATATCTACAAATACTATCATTCTTGGCATACATCGTTTTGATGAGCAGAACTTTTTTTTCTTCTTGGCTGCTAAAAGAAAGAACAGTAAGAGAGAAAAATGTAAAACAAAACAAGAAAAACGTTTTCATATTCATATTATTTTATTATTTGATAAAAGTTTAGATTACCAACGGAAAATTGAAAATGGAGTATTATATTTTTGATAATTATTACCAGGCCAGTTTCCTTTTTCTATAAAATCGGATACCCAGTTTTCCCCATTATACATATCTATATGTCCATGAGGTGTTCCACCAGGATAATTTTGGAACACTCTGACATCTCCTTTCATAGGAATATAATCTGTTTTAGATATTTCTGTAAATCCCCATTGCTTTAGATAGGGCTCATAGTTCTTTGCAGAAATAGGGTGCGGATTTGTATTTATGCCTCCTGCGTCCAATGCTAATCGAACTGC
>CAUUQE010000175.1:0-4926 GCA_963547065.1 uncultured Prevotella sp.
TCTTTAACCATAGAACGAGTGTAGATACAAGCAATAGAGTGGTTTGCTATGACATTAAGGAACTTGGAAAACAGCTTAAAAAAATTGGTATGCTCGTGGTGCAAGATCAGGTGTGGAACAGAGTAACGATTAACAGAGCAAGTAAAAAAGCAACCAGATATTATGTCGATGAATTTCATTTGCTCTTAAAAGAACCGCAAACTGCCAATTATTCCATTGAAATTTGGAAGAGATTTCGTAAATGGGGCGGTATGCCGACAGGCTTAACTCAAAATATAAAGGATCTTTTAGCAAGTCCAGAGATTGAAAATATCTTTGATAATACCGACTTTATCTTGATGCTTAATCAGGCAGGAACGGATCGAGATATACTGGCTAAAAAACTTAATATATCCAAACATCAACTTTCCTATGTAACCAATTCGGGGGAAGGAGAGGGACTTATCTTTTATGGAAATACAATTGTTCCTTTTATAGACCAGTTTCCGAAAAATACAAAACTCTATTCTCTAATAACAACGAAATTATCCGACATGTCAGATA
The DNA here is from genome assembly GCA_963547065.1 of uncultured Prevotella sp. Taxonomy (GTDB): domain Bacteria; phylum Bacteroidota; class Bacteroidia; order Bacteroidales; family Bacteroidaceae; genus Prevotella. Next base: position 544 of record CAUUQE010000175.1, read on the forward strand.
ACTTGGTTTATTAGGTAACTATTGTTATTAGAGAAGCCCATAAAACACTCCAATATGGAAGTGTTTTCGAGCTTCTCACCGAATAACGATACAGTATTATTTCAGAAAATCAGGGATCTGATTATTATCCTTTAGAATCTCTGTATCGCTCGGATTATTTTGTGAAAACCATTTTTCGTTCCATTCTTCCAATGTACGATCAACAGTCTGCTGAGAAATATCCAAGTAAATCTGAGTTGTTTGTATCGAAGAATGTCCTAAAATGTTTTTCACAATAGCTAATGGAACACCTGCTTCTATCAGATGTGTTGCCGTTGTGTGTCTCATTACATGAGGGGTATACGGTCCATGAACAAACATCTCCGGATGTTCTGATTTGGCAAGAGTAACATATTTTGCAAATATGTCTTCAATTGCCGATACAGATAAATGTTCATTTCTTTGACTTGGAAAAACATGTCGTTCATAGTCGATGCTAATTTTCCTTGAGGCAACATATTTATCCAAAAGTCTTGTTGCCTCAGATGTTATTTTTACACGGCGTACCTTATCCCCTTTTCCAATAAGAGTAAGGATTGCATTCCCTTTTTCATCGTGTGCAATATCTCCAACAGTCAGGTCACAGATCTCTTGCGCTCGTGCTCCACTGGAATACATCACAGTAAAAAGAACTAGATCCCGCCACCCAAGTTTTTCAGACGGATCCGGCAATGAAAATAGGATGCTCAATTCAGGACGTGTAAATGATGTTCGGCTTTTCCCTTTTACTTTGCGTAATGATTTCTTTGAAATTTTCTGCAAACTGTTTTTGAAAACATATGCGGCCGTAAGATTCCTTCCCCCGGCATAGTCTGCAAATGAAGCAAGTGCTCCCATGCGCTGTTTCGCTGTTGTTCGGCTGTTACCACGCTCTGTAATAAGCCAGTCGAAAAAATCGGTTAACAGTTCAAAGTTCAGAAATTCAAAGGTGATAGCTTCAAACTTTGTACCGGTATTATCTCTGATATATTGAAATAGCAGTCGGAAGGCACATTTATACGAGGTCATTGTATTCGGACTTGCATTTACTGTATTTGGAAGATAGTTCGTAAAGAATCTTCCAAGTAGAGTGATAAATTCTTCTTCTGTTTTATTCTTCATAAGGCACCTCCACAGACGGAATCAAGCCTGATGAAAAAGTCTCAAAAGCATCCAGAGAATCCGAAACCTGCACACCGGAAAAACGCATGTATTTATCTGTATCAAGCAGACACTCATGCCCTAAATAGGTTGGCAACAAGAGATCATTCATATCAACAGATCTTCCCGCCGTTTCCAATTGCTTAATAGCTTTCAAAACAAAAAGATGACGAAAGCTATGCAGGCAGGCTCCACGCTTATTAGGAGATTTTTCCCGCTGATCAATATTTGCAAGCTTCAATATTTCAGAGAACCAAGTAACAACTTGTCTGGTTGTATAGTGGGTGCCGGATTTCATTCCGGGAAAAAGATAGGCGTCCGGCTGTTCCATTATTCCGGTAACTACGCAATAATGGAACAGGATTTTATTTTGTAGCTTTAGCGAAAATAAACCCCCAGTTCAACTGGGGGAATAAAATTCTTTAGATAAAAGTAGCCTCCTTTTGCTATAATAAATATAGGTCCGCCAACCTATAATAAAAAGCAAAAGGAGGAAAGTCTAATGAAAGACATAAATAGTTTATCACATTCTAAGTGGAGATGCCAGTATCATATTGTATTTGCACCTAAATTTAGAAGGAAAGAAATATATGCAAAGATAAAAAGTGATATAGGAAAAATATTAAGAAAGTTATGTGAACAAAAAGGAGTAGAAATAATAGAAGCTCAAGCATGTCCAGACCACATTCATATGTTAGTTAGTATACCTCCAAGTATAAGTGTATCACAATTTATGGGGTATTTAAAAGGAAAAAGTAGCTTAATGATATTTGATAGGCATGCAAATTTAAAGTATAAATATGGAAATAGACATTTCTGGTGTAGAGGATATTATGTAGATACAGTAGGAAGGAATAAGAAAGCGATAGAAAAATATATAAAAAATCAGTTACAAGAAGATATAATGAATGACCAACTAACAATAAAAGAGTATATAGACCCGTTTACGGGTAGCAAGAATAAGAAGGCATAATAAAGGCTGCTTTAGCAGCAGCCTGAAAAATATTATACAATTGGCGGACTTATTCGGTACCTCTTGAGAGGTTGTAAGTAATATGCCCTTATAGGGCTAGTGCAAACCACCAGTTCAACTGGTGGTTATGATTCAGAGAATCATGAATCGGGATTAGACGTTCTTTAGAATTCTTTGTTTCTCTAAGAAATAAGGTTCTATTTTGGAAATCAATATCGCTTCTTTTAATGGCGACGGTTTCTCCGATTCTTGTTCCACACCCATATAGAATCCGCAGAATCATCGGTACTTTAATGGTATGATACGGTCTTTTGTGACTTGTTTGTTTTAAGGGAAGACGATCGGCATAGTAGAAAATCTTCTGTATCTCTTCGTTAGAATAGATATACGGCATAAAATCTGATTTGACAGTGGGTACATCCGGAATGAAAGCTGTGTATCCAAGTGCGTTAAGAAAACGTGTAAACCCTCGAATTGTACCGACCTTGTTATAAATGGTTTTGCTTTTTCCGGTTAATGTAGCAATAAAATCGGTCAGAATTTCTTCCGTCAACTCTTTGTCTGTGACTTCGGCTTTTACAAGAAATTCGTCTAGGTCATCCAAGACTTTTTCATCCGCATTTGCGGTGGATACAGATACAAAAGCATATCTGAGTCTTATATAATCTGCTATTTCAGAAGAAAGCAGGCTGTTAAGCATTTGAATCATCTCCTTTCGGGTGGAGTTCTTTTAAAAATGTTCCACTTGGAGAAATGACTTCAAGTGGACAAAGACGCATGCTTTCTATGTCCAGCCTTGCATAATGTTTGATAGCATGTTTCGTTCCGTGACCTAAAATACGACGAACAACCTCTGTAGGAACATGGTCATTTACCATGTTGCTTGCAATTGATGAACGGAATGCTCGACTGCCATGTCGTCGTCCGGATATTTCTATCCCTGATTTCTTGAAAAGTGTCCAAACTGCTGTATCAATAGCAAGATAATTCAATGGTTTATATGGTATCTGTGATGTAATAAAAAGGGTTGGGGAATTCGTAAGATTGGCTCTGACAGAGAGAAGATAGTTCAAAATCGCCTCTTTTACTTCGGGAAGCAATTCACTTTCCCATGGCTTATCTGTCTTTAATTGAACGAATTGGATTCGATTGTTTTCGAAATCGAAGTTATCCAAAGTAAGTGCCGCAATATCCCTTGAGCGAATGCCATATCTGGACATCAGTAACATAATGGCATAATTTCTGATTCCGGCCGGGGTAGAACGCTCGATAGACCTTTCTACAATTGCTATCTCATCGGGCGAATATACCGTAGGAAAAGGATTCTTTTTCTTACGATAAACAAACAGTTTATCATAGTTACGAGATACCATTCCTTGTTCATACAGAAAGCGCAGGAAAAGACGGATACGACACCAGTACTCATCGTATTTCAGAGCAAGAAATGCTTGCAGCACTTGCTCTCCTGTGAGCTTGGATAAATTCGGACACCTGAGACCGGCAACATTTTCTAAGAATTTGCCACAAACAAGAAATTTGATATGAACAGTGGATGCTCTGTTGCCGGCTTTAAGACAATGATTCGCATATTTGTTCAATACATCCATATATTCGCCTGGAATATCCGGAACATAGCATTTATTGCCCCATAAAGCTGCATCCCCATCCAATCCTTGCGATAAGCGATTCAGCTTTCTTACAATTCCTTTTGCACGCTTTACTCGGGATTTACAAACATGAAGCTTATCGCTACAGTATTCGACCATTTGGTCACCAATTTCCGGAGAATATTCTTCCAGCTTCATCACCTTCATATAAGAAGCAAACGCTTGAAGAACAAACTCCATATCTTTTGTAGTGGAATCACTGTAGGAAGCTTTCTTCATAAGTTCCCGCAAATGTAATTCCAACTTAAAATAATTTGATTGATTCATTTAAAAATCCTCCTCTGTATATTTGTATCGGGTCGACACGATTTTATTATACAGAAGAGTTCATATAGATAATTATTATTCAAGAAGTTTTTAAAAAATATAGTAAATATAAGGAGGAAATATGACTTACCGAATAACATTACTTGCCGAATACACCAAACCTGAAGAAGTAAAAAAGGCAGGTGAATAGAGATGAGTGTGGATAGAAGCAAAGAGGCGTTCATAAAAGAAAATGAAAATAGAATTATTTGCTCAGATGCACTTGAAACATTAAAGAATTTTCCGGATGAAAGCATA
>CAUUQE010000176.1:0-4887 GCA_963547065.1 uncultured Prevotella sp.
AACGAACATCTTTCTTCCACCCCATACGTTTATATAAAAGCCACTTTGAAAGAGATTGCAACATTACTACGCAAGGTTATTAAGTTGGTCAATAACTTCATTGACTTCCTTACTGAATTTATCTTTGAGGTCTTTAAAATATACCTTAGCAGGCATACCAGGCTCAACATGTGAGACGCGTCTAATATAATTATTGTGCATAGACAAAATAGAAGTGAGGAGAGCCTCTATATTGTCTGACTCACGACTCTCACCATAGAGAGAAGCTGCAATACCCTCTACAAACAAGTCACCACAAATATAATTAATGGTGCGCTTAAGATCTCTTTTGTTGCTCATATTAATCCTAAATAATCTATTATTTAACTTTTAAATGCTCAAAGATAGATAAAATAATTAGAAATACAAATATATCTCCTACTAAAATAGAGTTAAAAGAATAAATTAATGCCGTTTCTTTTTATTTATCAGATAAAAGAAGTAATTTTGCATCATAGATAAATTATTAATAATTCATACATTTAAATCATTTTATTTACACAATGGAAATTAGCGCATTGCAGAAGGAAAGAGCAGGTTACCAACCTAAGTTACCAAAAGCTCTTCAGGGTGCAGTAAAGGTAAAAGAAGGTGCTCCTACACAGAGTGTTGATAATCAGGAGGACATCAAGAAGTTGTTTCCTAATACATACGGAATGCCTCTCGTAGAGTTCGAACCAGCTGACTCTGCTAATAATGCAAAGATGAATGTTGGTGTAATCTTATCAGGTGGTCAGGCTCCTGGTGGTCACAACGTTATCTCTGGCTTATTTGATGAAGTTAAGAAGTTGAATCCAGACAACCGCCTCTATGGTTTCCTTATGGGACCTGGTGGTCTTGTTGATCACAATTATATTGAGATTACAGTAGAGAACCTTCAGGCTTATCGCAACACTGGTGGTTTCGATATGATTGGTTCAGGAAGAACTAAACTTGAGAAGGAAGATCAGTTTGAGAAGGGACTTGAGATCATTAAGAAACTAGACATCAAGGCTGTTGTTATCATCGGTGGTGACGATTCTAACACAAACGCTTGCGTTTTGGCTGAATATTATGCAGCAAAACAATATGGCGTACAGGTTATTGGTTGCCCAAAGACAATTGACGGCGACTTAAAGAATGATCAGATTGAAACCTCTTTCGGTTTCGATACAGCTACTAAAACTTACTCTGAGCTTATCGGTAACATCGAGCGTGATTGCAACTCTGCTCGTAAATACTGGCACTTTGTTAAGTTGATGGGGCGTTCTGCTTCTCACATTGCACTTGAATGCGCATTACAGACACAGCCAAATATCTGTCTTATCTCTGAGGAAATCCAGGCAAAGGATCAGACTTTGAATGACATCGTTGAGTACATTGCAGGCGTTGTTGCATATCGTGCAGCACAAGGCAATAACTTCGGTGTTGTTTTAATCCCAGAAGGTCTCATCGAATTTATCCCAGCTATCGGTCGTCTCATTCAGGAATTGAATGATTTGTTGGCTGCTCATGGTGCTGATTATATGAACCTTGACAAGGATGCACAGCGTAAGTATATCCTCGAACACCTATCTGCTGAAAACAAAGCTACATTCGAAACTCTTCCTGAGGGCGTTGCTCGTCAGCTTTCTCTCGACCGTGATCCACACGGAAACGTACAGGTTTCTCTCATCGAGACCGAGAAACTTATCTCAGAGATGGTTGCTGCTAAGCTCAATCAATGGAAGAAAGAAGGCAAATATGAAGGTAAATTTGCTGCTCAGCACCACTTCTTCGGTTACGAAGGTCGTTGCGCTGCTCCATCTAACTTTGACGCTGACTACTGTTATGCACTAGGTTCTTCAGCTGCTCAACTAATCGCTAATGGCAAAACTGGCTACATGGCTATCGTAAAGAATACAACTGCTGGTACAGACCAATGGAAGGCTGGAGGTGTGCCTATCACGATGATGATGAACATGGAGAAGCGTAATGGTGAAATGAAACCAGTTATCCGCAAAGCCCTTGTAGAACTTGATGGAACTCCATTCAAGACTTTCGCTGCACAGCGTGATAAGTGGGCTAAGGAAACATGCTACGTTTACCCTGGTCCTATCCAGTATTGGGGACCATCTTCAGTTTGCGATCAAACAACTAAGACTCTTGTCTTAGAGCAAACTAAGTAAGCATACCCATAATAAGAAAGGTGTGCCAAATAAAAACTAATAAGGTTAAATATTTGGCACACCTACTTTTATAATCTAGCGAAACATCATTTTACCTCCAGGCATAATGCAATTCTCAAAGCTACCTCAACATTTATTTCATCTTTGGATTATCATTCCACGTTGGGCGAAAGTATTGGGAGCACTATGTTTAGCTTGTATTTATAGTATTTCATTCTATCTCTTATTTGTAGCCCCTACAGGTTTCAGATGGCGCGGTATATATGGCGACCCAAACTATCCAACAGGTTACACAATTCATGGTATTGATGTAAGCCGATATCAAGGTACAATCAATTGGAATCGACTAAGAAATGCAATGATTGAGCGGTCACCAATTCGATTTGTCTTCATTAAGTCTACAGAAGGAGATAGTCACTTAGACATAAGATTCAGGGATAATTTCCATAATGCAAAAGAATCGGGATTCATTCGAGGTGTGTACCATTTTTGGAGCAATAACTCATCTCCAAACAGACAGGCTTATTACTTCCTGGCAATGGTAAAATTAGAATCGGGCGATCTCCCCCCTGTTTTAGATGTAGAATCAAAACCAAACAATATCAGCACTAAGGAGTTTCAACAAAATATCCTTACATGGTTGCGCATTGTAGAACAGAAATATCATGTAAAACCAATTATCTATACTTATTATAAGTTTAAAGATCAATACCTATCCGATTCTCGCTTCGACGAATATCCTTATTGGATTGCACATTATTACGTAGACCAAATGGGCTATCAAGGAGCGTGGAAATTCTGGCAACATACTGATGCGGGCAAATTACCGGGCATTAAAGGCTATGTAGACTTAGATATATATAATGGAAGTTTCTATAGCCTGCAACGTATGTTAATACCATAAGCAACCCAAATCGTGTGTATTATTTTACAGGAAAGATATTTACATTTATTTTCCTCAATATAGACTCTTTGCGTAAATATTATAAGCAAAAACGACTTTTAATCTTGCTTTTTTCCAAATCGTATATACGTTTTTAGCAAAATGTACCTCCGTTTTGATGAAAACCAACCTCCATTTTAGTAAAAATCTACCTCCATTTTACCCAAAACGATAGTACTTTTTGTCCAAAACGATAGTACTTTTCACCTAAAACGATAGTTCTTTTAAATTAAAACCTCCTATCAATTCGACTGGAACTTCTACAGAAATTTATAATTACCTATAATTCAAATACTTAAAACGAAACTAAAATTTCACTTTCATAAATACGATATTTGAGAAAAATAAGCCCGCATTTCAGAATAACGTAATTATAAGCCACTAAAATAGCAATATTTTATTACAAAATAGAATACGGATGCACTTTGAAAAACTAATAGTATTTAATCAGTAAACTGTTAAGTACCGATAAAAAACAATTAGAGAATATCAAGAAAAATAATAGACTAACTTGCTGTGATTAATTAAAATTTCCACGCAAGTTAGTCTATTTTTCTATATAATGTAATCTATAAGATTGTAATTTAATATTTAAATCTTCTCAAGCAATAGGCAGCACCAGTCATGATTCGTAATTCGTTTGCACTCTTCTAAACCTAAGTTTTTCGCTTCCTTTAAAATAATTTCAGCGTCTTGTTCGTAGAATCCACTTAAAATAATCCTAGAATTAGTTGTCATCACACTCACAAAAGCTGATAAATCCTCAAGAATTATATTTCGATTGATATTAGCCAAAACGTAATCGAATACTCCGTTCACATGAGAAAGTACACGCTTATCGCCTTCCAGAACATCTAATTCAACTTCATTTAATTCTGCATTATGTTGCGCATTATTAACGCTCCATTCATCAATATCATAGGCGACAACCTCTTTTGCTCCATATTTTGCAGCCACAATACCTAGGATTCCTGTTCCGCAGCCACAATCTAAAACTCTTTTTCCCGTTAGATTTTGGCTTAAAAGAAGCGAAACAATCATCTGAGTTGTCTCATGTGTTCCCGTTCCAAAGGCTTGTTTTGCATCAATAACAATCTTCGTTGGTATCGAATCAATATCTTGCTGATGATTTGCGTCCTCTAGCTTATTACCACAAACAATAGCACATTGATTGTCAATAATTATCGGATCGAAGCCAGCTTTCTCCCATTCTTCATTCCAGTTCCTATCTTCAACATTACTAGCAGTAAACGTTATTTCGATATCTGGTATCGGAAAGTTCTGAAGTGTGTTTTCCAAACTCTCCACATGAAAGAGTTCTTCTTGACAATAACCAATCAATTTCCCATTTTCATCGGAAAAAGATTCAAAACCGATCTCACCAGTAAGAGCAGCAATAATGTCTCTTATATCCTGATTATCAGGCTTTGCAGTAAATTCTACTTGTATATATCTCATAATGGTGTTAAATTTCTATTGCAAATTTATAAAAATTAGGGAAAAACCTACCATGGATTAGGGAAATTCTGTATATTTGCAGAGAAAGTTATTCTATTTTTGCACTATCGAAAGTGTATATTAAGTGCATTGGAGAATAAATTGGTGTTAAACAAGTTACAAATTAAAAAATAAAAGGCATATGAAACGAGTAGTATTACTTTCGGTTTTATTTGGAGCCATGCCATTATTATCAATGGCGCAGGATGACCTTTATTTCACACCTTCAAAGGCGGAACAAACAAAATATCTAAAGGATAG
>CAUUQE010000177.1:0-4872 GCA_963547065.1 uncultured Prevotella sp.
TGGCAGCTTTACAATAAGCTATATGGGCAATACCGCAATCGCTCAATCCGGTTATTTTATCATAAGTTTGCAGGCTATTGTCGCTTTTATTATAAGAATAAAGGTCTTCTGATGCCAATACATATACAAGATTTCCGGTAGGTTCTATCTCGGTGATGTCGCTATAAGCGGGGTATGCTTTCCATGAACCTATGGGTGAAGCCTTACAGGTTATTGCAATGATTGCCATTGCAAGCAGGAAAATGGTCTTTTTCATATGCATGAATTATTACTTTTCAAATATTTCGAAAGCTTTGCTACGGCTTTTGATCGGTGAGAAATTTTATTTTTGATATCTATACCTAGTTCTGCAAATGATTGTTCATAACCTTCGGGAATAAATAAAGGATCATATCCGAATCCTTCGTTTCCGTGTTTTTTCCGGGCTATATGTCCTCTTATTTCACCTTCGAAGAGTAAGGTGTTTCTACCATCAGTGGCTTGCGTGTCTTTTATTATTAATGCAATCACTGTACAAAAACGTGCCCTGCGGTTATTGTTTTCTCCTAATTCACGTAGAAGTTTGGTCATATTTGCCTCACTGTCATGATCGGTATTTTCGGCATATCGCGCACTGTGCACACCCGGAGCGCCATTCAATGTTTCTACTTCTAACCCTGTATCATCGGCAAAGCAGCTTACACCGTAGTTATCGAATATATATTGTGCCTTTAGAAGAGCATTTTCAGCAAGTGTATCACCCGTTTCCGGGATATCTACATGGCATCCGATATCTTTCAGCGACATAACTTCAAAGTCTATCCCGAGCATTTTGCGTATTTCTTTGAGCTTATTTTCGTTATTTGTAGCAAATACTATTTTCATTATGTTTGAGGATAAAGGATAAAAGAATGCTCATGAAAGTTTTTCGGTCATACTTTCTTTTCAACTTTCTTCTTTTTGTTTTGCTTTGGTAACTTTACTTTCATTTCGTCAAAACCTTCACCATAAACACCGATAACGGAACTTTGACTGACGAAAGCATTGGGATCTATTGTCTTTATTAAGCGGAAGATGTTTACGCTCTCAAACTTTTTAGCGAGAATACAGAGCACCTTTACTTCCTGTCCGGTGTACCAACCGTGGCCGTCAAGTATCGTTACACCATGATCCATCTCGGTACCTATCGCGTCTGCAATCTCTTGATATTTACGTGAAAATATCATGAATTGTACCGATTCTCTACGTCTATTCATGATGTAATCGAGCATGAAATTCTCGATTACCATGGTGCATAATCCGAATACAATCTTATGACATCGCTCTATATAAGTACCAAATTGTGGGAAAAACAGACAACTACCGATGATAAACAGATCTACAAAGATCAGTACCTGTCCTAAAGAGAGATTATGATACTTGTTTACACAGGCAGCAATAATATCAGTTCCGCCTGTAGAACCGTTGTGAAGAAACACAATGGCAAGCGTTGTTCCAGTGAAACAGCAGCCGATGATGAGCGACATAAAGTCTTGTCCTTCGCCCAATATCTTAACCGGATGGCCCAAATCGTCAAAAGGCATAAGGTATTGGGCTATCTTCAATAGGAGATAAAGCATGAAAATGGCATAGATAGTCTTCATCATGAACTTAAATCCAAGTATCTTTAATGCCACTGCAAGCAGGCTCACATTGATGATGATATAAGAGTTTTCAATCTTAAACCCTGTAGCATAATAGATGATGGCTGCCATTCCGGTAACACCGCCCGTGACGATCTGGTAGGGTAGGAGGAACACAGTAAAAGCAAAAGCATACAGTGCAAGTCCGAAAGTTATCCAGACATAGTCTCTTATCTCAGTCCAAACAGGTTGTTTCTCCATGATTTCGTCTGATCGTTTTGTAGGTGATATTGTTTCTGCAGTGACTATTTATAGATGATAAACAGATGATTGCAGCAGAAATGATTATTATTTAAGAACGATGTTGATGATCTTTTTCGGTACTATAATGACTTTTACAACCGTTTTCCCTTCCATGTATTTCAGACTTTTTTCATCTGTAAGTACGGCTTTCTGTATTTCTTCATTACTTGCATTGAGGGAGAAAGTTTTCTGATAGCGTGCTTTACCGTTAAAAGAGACGGTGAGTTGTATTTCGTTTTCTACGAGATATTGCTCATTCCATATAGGCCAATCGGCATCGCACACACTGTTCGATGTGTTTCCCAAGGTTTCCCAAAGTTCTTCAGCCATGTGTGGAGCGAAAGGAGCAATGAGCACCACCAGTATTTGAAGCAGTTCACGGGAGTGACAGTTCTGTTGTGCAAGTTCGTTAATGCATATCATGAATGCCGATACGGCTGTGTTATAAGAGAAATTTTCTATATCGCTGCTCACTTTCTTTATCAGTTTATGAACGCTTTTCAATGCATCTTTCGTTGGTGTATCATCGTTTACAAGGAATGCGTCGGTATGATTATCGTAGAAAAGCGCCCAAAATTTCTTTAAGAAACGATGACAACCGTCGATGCCATTAGTGTCCCATGGCTTACTTTGTTCTACCGGACCGAGGAACATCTCATAGAGACGGAGCGTATCTGCACCGTATTTCTCTATAATCATATCAGGATTGACCACGTTGAACATAGATTTAGACATCTTCTCTACCGCCCAACCGCACATATATTTATTGTCTTCCAGCACAAATTCAGCATTCTTGTATTCCGGTCGCCATGCTTTGAAAGCATTGATGTCGAGGATATCGGCGTTTACAATATTTACATCAACGTGGATGGGCGTAGTCTCGTACTTGTCTTTCAATCCGAATGAAACGAATACGGGGGCTTCTTCGTGGTTATTATTGTTTATTCTGTAGACGAAATTCGAGCGGCCTTGTATCATTCCCTGATTGATCAGTTTCTCGAAAGGTTCCTCTTTACAAGATACACCATAATCATATAAGAACTTATTCCAGAAGCGGGAATAGATTAAATGGCCCGTTGCATGCTCGGTGCCTCCTACGTATAGGTCTACATTTTGCCAATATTCATCGATATCTTTGGCTACAAGAGCGTCATTATCATGCGGATCCATGTAACGCAGATAGTAAGCCGACGAGCCTGCAAAGCCCGGCATGGTGCAGAGTTCTATCGGAAAGACGGTCTTGTTGTCTATGAGTGTTTTCTCTACCACTTGGTTGCTCACCGTGTTCCATGCCCATTTCTTGGCGTGTCCTAATGGAGGTTCACCCGTTTCAGTGGGTTCGTATCTGTCTATTTTAGGCAGTTCGAGCGGCAGACATGCCTCGGGTATTAGATACGGCATGTTGTCTTTGTAGTAGACGGGGAACGGTTCACCCCAATAACGTTGGCGGGAGAAGATGGCATCACGCAAACGATAATTCACTTTTACGCGGCCTATACCTTTCTCGGTTATGTATTTTTTAGTGGCTGCAATGGCCTCTTTTACGTTCAATCCATTGAGTGAAAATTCGGTATTCTTATTTGCCATCGGACTGTTACATACTATTCCTTCCTTGGCATCGTAGCTTTCTTCACTCACATCTGCACCTTCTATCAGCGGTATAATGGGAAGTTGGAAGTGTTTGGCAAAGGCATAGTCGCGCGAGTCGTGCGCCGGAACAGCCATAATTGCACCGGTTCCGTAGCCTGCAAGTACATATTCGCTTATCCAGATGGGTATTCTTTCGCCCGTAAACGGATTGATAGCATAGCTGCCTGTGAAGACTCCCGTTACTTTGCGGTCCGATATGCGTTCTAATTCAGTGCGTTTTTTTACGTAATTCAGATAATCTGCAACAGTTTTCTTTTGTTCTGCGGTCGTTACTTGTGCTACATATTTGCTTTCGGGGGCCAAAACCATGAATGTAACGCCGAACATAGTATCGGCGCGTGTGGTGAATATCGTGAGTACAGTATCGCTGTCGGCCACTTTGAAGATGACTTCAGCGCCTTCAGATCGTCCTATCCAGTTGCGTTGTGTTTCTTTTAACGAATCTGTCCAATCGATATGTTCGAGTCCGTCTAACAGTCTTTGGGCATAAGCCGACACGCGCAGGCACCATTGACGCATCTTCTTTTGCACAACGGGATAGCCCCCACGCACGCTAACACCGTCTACTACTTCGTCATTAGCCAGCACTGTGCCCAGTCCCGGGCACCAGTTAACCATTGTTTCTCCGAGGTATGCTATTCGATAATTCATCAATAGCTGCTGCTGTTCCGTCTTGCTCATGGCTTTCCATGCTTCGGGTGTTACGTCTATTTCTTCGGAACAAGTTGCGTGGAGAGCTTTCGTACCTTTGGCGGTTATCTTTTCTATGAGCCTTGCAATGGGCATAGCTTTCTGTTCTTCGGTATCGTAATACGATTCGAACATCTTGCGGAATGCCCATTGAGTCCATTTGTAATATTCCGGATCGCACGTTTTAACCTCACGGTCCCAATCGAAGCAAAAGCCTATTTTATCTAGTTGTTCGCGATAGCGAGCTATATTTTTAGCGGTAGTGACGGCGGGGTGCTGCCCCGTTTGTATGGCATATTGCTCGGCGGGCAGCCCGTAAGCATCGTAGCCCATCGGGTTCAGCACGTTGAAACCTTTCTGCCGTTTGTAACGGGCATAGATATCGGTGGCGATATATCCTAACGGATGGCCCACATGAAGACCCGCTCCGGAGGGATAGGGAAACATATTGAGTATGTAATATTTCTCTTTCGTTCGATCTTCAACAACCTTGTAAGTTTTGTTTTCTACCCATCTACGTTGCCATTTTTTTTCAATTTCTCTGAAATTGTATTCCATATATCGTGCTGTTTTCTGTGTTTCTTCGTATGAAGAAATAAAATATGTAGTTGCAAAGTTAAGAAAAAAG
>CAUUQE010000178.1:0-4870 GCA_963547065.1 uncultured Prevotella sp.
TCGCCGCGCGATGTCCAAAAAACCGGCTTGCTTATCAAGAAAAAATTATGCGACATAGAGCTTATAAATTTATTCTCTGTTATAATTTGTATTTTTATGGACTTCATAGTCTATTTATTCATATCCTAGGAACGATATTTATACTAAATGTTTATAAATTATGCCATTTGTTAATTTATGTATATCTTTCTATCCTAAATTGTTATAATCAAGAATATATTTGAATTGTTTAATTGATGGTATAGATAATTTATACATAATTTTAATCTGGTACTCAATGAATATTATGATACGACTTTGAACTATCACTGATAAGATTGACAGTAAGTTCGCATAGATAGAACAGCGAATGTTTTACATATGGGTCATTGAAAAATAAGATAATATTAGCTCTATTTTATTCTCTGAGCTCACATTCAATTTTAATGTCGAAAAAGAAAGTTGCGGGCCGAAATTATTTAAATGTATGCAAAATAATTTGGATTTCGAAGTGGTATAGCTATTTTTTCGGGGTTATTCATGTTAGAGGTCTCTCTCTTTTTCTCTTTTTTCTTTCCATTCGATGTATAGTATTACAAGGCGATGCAGCCCAAAAGGCTTCATGTCGTTGTGATATATCACATCAAGACAGAGATCGAGTAATGTCTTGTTCCCTGCTTCTGTTTCGAGTAGAGACCGGACATTGAGCCTGAGCTTGTCCAACACAATATCGTCTACATAACCATTACTATCTACAAGGTTACGGAAAAGCGAATATTTTTCTATTGTGAGAAGATTTTCTTCGCTCACATCAATGCTTCGAGTTCCTGATAAGTTTGCTTGAATCTTATACATTGTTGTTTGTATTTTATAAATTGTTTTTTAGTGTTTTATTTTAGTAGAAAGTCCAAAATGGCCTGCATGGCCTTATTCCGCATTTCTCTGGAAATGATACACTCGAAAGGGATGCCCATTGTAAAGACCTTATAGGTATCACTTGTATATGCTACAGACGCAGAGCTTCCATCGGTATACTGCATAGTGCAAAATGCTCTTTCGCCGACCGGGCGAAGTATCTCGGAAGCATTCACTATATAGTGGCGTGGATTGAGAGTATCATAATAATTGAAAGAGAGCCCCAAACCACTCACTTGATTACCGACGATAAGTGTGTCTGTGGGTAAATATTCGACTTTTAATACATCTTTGAGAAATCTCACCTCTGATTTTTGTACCATGTCCGAGCCAATGTAAGTACCGCTTACAAAAAGGGAACCGCCGTATTCAGCATATTCCTGCAGCAATTGTTGCATACGTGGTGTAAAAGATTTATAATAAACAAGCGTATGAGGATCGTATTTCTCTGCTCCTAAAATTAAATCTACACAAGGATAATCCAACATTTTTACACCCCCCGAAAGGACGGCTTGACTAGAACAACTTACTATATTATACTTTTGTGTATGAGCAATAGCCTCAGCATGTGTTACTGTATAATTAAAATCATTACCGGCAATGAAATGCCCTGCAAGTTCATCTCCGCCATAGCCTAAACCACCCTCACCTTCAATTCCTAATCTATCTTTGTCAAAGCATTGCTGCCGACCATTCCATCCGGCCGTCAGACCGTAGGTGAGGCCTGCATCTTTATCCAAGTCGAAGCCTTGAGTAGAGTCTGTTTCTAAAACGGCAGGGGTAGATAATCGATGGAAACCATTAATGATGAGTACGGTCTTGGTAGCTGTTGGAGTATAGTATGCAGAGAGTGTTTCTGTAGGAAAGCTTTCTCCACCTTTGTTACATGCCGTAATCTTAAAATTGTATTGTATGCCCGGTTCCAATTTTATAACAAAAGAATTATTACCGGTGTTCACCCCATTATCGAACGAACTGTTTCCGATTGAGGTATATATATTGAATGTTTCAGAAATGGCTGATGGTTCTTGAATGTCGTTTTGAGCTTTCCACGAGAGTCTGATCTTATTCTTAGTAAGAAATTCTATATTAAAGTTCGTAGGAGCCAAAGGTGTTACAATGTATGGATCGTTGTGCTGTTTAGCTATATATTTCAGTATTGTCTTATAGATAGAACGGGCCAGAGTAAATTTGAAGTTGGGATCTTGTCCCATAATCATATCAGGAAAATTCTGATGCGACATTGTTTCGAGGATGGCAGAGGGCATTGCCGGCAAGCGTGTTTCAGAATAATTCCTATCCCATAGATATCTTTTCGGCCAATTCTTATATTTATATGTAAGATCTTTCATCACATTATTAAGGAGGGCATTGGCAAAATCTTTCGAAGTCATTCGCGAAATACCTGCATTTAATTTACCATCGTTGAAATCTGTCGTACAGATAGCAAGAGAACCTACCAATGATTTGAAATCGATAGAATATCCCGCATCGCTATGTATAGCGAGAGCTAATTCAATCGGTACTTTTAGTCCTTCTATACTTGGTGCATAGACACTACCACCCGCAAGCCAATTCGACATGAGTGATCTAGCATTGATATCGTCGCCATAATCATCTTCGCCTCCCTTGCTACTGTAAACACTATATGGTGCTCCCGCCCACTGAGCATAATATCTTGCACCTTCAAGGCAGCGGGGAAGTCCACTCAAAATGCCATCGCGCTGAATATTCCCCATACCTCCGCCAAATCTGACAGCATCGCCCGTAACGACACCTCGCCGGGTATGTGAATTATTAGTTAATATGACACGGTTGTAAGGACTACTTCCTTTGTCAAATTCAAAGGATCCAAGATATACCCATGTGCCACTTCCCATCTGTTGATTTACACGATATACAGTTTTCTCCCCTTTGTGGTATATGATATATTCCGCATCATCTACGCTATGTTCAAGGGTTTTATAAGAAACGTAAACTGCATATCTACCACTCTTAGGTATATCGGGTTGATAAGATATTTCACTTGCATTCTTTTTACGAGTAGCTTTAGCCATACGAACGTGGCCTTGTTCGAAAGGGTTTTCTCCATCGATATATATTCCCTGATACAAAGCAAAGCCCTTAACACCAGCATCTTTCCATTCTTCTCCTTTATTTGTTTCTGAATAAATATTCTTATGTGTATTATCGTCACTATCAACTATAACTTCATTTGTTTGCCAATCACGTTCGCGTGGAGTAAACACAATAGCTCCTGCATTCTCAAGCATTGGAATGAGATAGGGGATAACGATGGTTTGTGTAAATAAATCTTCAGTCGTTCCAAATAAGTTCGGCCGTTGCCATACCCACATTCCTTTTACCTTATCGTAATATCTCCCGTGACTTGCCCACAAGGAGATATGTCTGTTTCTTAGCCCTAATTTAATTTTGTTGGGTTTTGACATATTTTCAACCCAAGGCTTGCCATTGTAGTTGATACTTCCCCATGTATTTGGCATATTTTCATCATTTTGGGCAAACATATATAATACGCTCATGAAAGTAAAAGTATAGATAAGAACTATTCTTTTCATTTTATGAGATTTCTCCAATCGTAAATTTTTCAGGTCTTTTCCCTTTAAAGTTTTTGAAATATAGTTTTATTTCTCTCATATCTTTTTCTACATTTCCAGTTGGAATAATACTTTTCGTGCATTGTATCAGTTTGTTTTGATAGTCTACTCCATAGAGCAAAACAGGTATTCCGGTCTTCAAGGCTATAAAATAGAATCCTTTCTTCCATTCGGGATTTAGAGAACGCGTACCTTCTGGCGTAATGCAAAGGTGGAATATGTCGTTCTTTTCTATTTCAGCAGCCAATATGTCCGTCATACTCATATGCTTGTTGCGCCACACAGGGATACCGCCAATTGCTTTCCACAATATTCCTAATGGCCAAAAGAACCATTCTTTTTTCATTAAGAAGTTACTCGACATTTTCTCTGCATGCATATAAAGTTGTCCGATAGCGAGATCCCAATTACTGGTATGAGGTGCAAGGCAGATAATATATTTCTTGGGATGGTCTACAGTAACAAGCTTCCTCCATCCCATCCTTTTATATAAAATCCAAGAACACAATTTATGTAACATCCTATTCAATTCATGTTCGATATTTGATCAATGATTTCAGATACTTGTTTATAGAAATCTTTAATCAGGCTACGGTAATATATCTTTGCCTTTATGCCAGGTTCTTGGTGTGAAATCCTACGTATATAGTCGTTGTGAACGATGATAATCGAGGTAAGAATGGCTTCTGCATCTTCTCTATTCTGTTTCCCACTATACAATGATGTCGCTATACATTCTGAAAATAAATCACTACATACATAATTGATAGTACGTTTTAAATCCCGTTTATTGCTCATATCGTAACCTTTTTATTAGAGTGTGAAAATAGGAATTATTCGTTATATTATGGGCAAAGATAAAAAAAAAAACGAGAAAGTGCTCAATATCGTCAAAAAACTTTTGAATAAAATAAAGAGAGAAGATTAAATGATAGGTAAGAATTTATGAGAAAAGAAATATTTCGTTTGTACGTTGCCAAACAAAAGTGCATTACTCATCCCCAAATTTAATTTATGATTTTGTTTTTAGTTGTTAATAAAAATATCTTTGCACAATGACAATAAACAAGAGTTTATCCTCACAACATCTAAGATAAGTCCTTCCGAATTCTTATTAAAGGACATCCGTCATAATACCAAGCGTATTCTCACTTCTGAGCAAAAAGTTTTGATTGTAATGGAAGGCATTCGTGGCGAGTACAGCATTGTCGAACTCTGCCGTAAATATGGCATGTCCGACAGTACATATTATAAATGGAACAAAGATTTCATGGACTACTTGATGACCTCAAGGGATATATACTTGGGGCAAGAGGAGAAAATAAAAAATAGAGAAATAAAAACAAAATCAATTAATA
>CAUUQE010000179.1:0-4843 GCA_963547065.1 uncultured Prevotella sp.
ACAAGATGGGCCCCATGCACTACGGATTCCTTGAACGTGGCACCAAAACAGCGAGCGGTGCTTACCTGTTGATGCCTGCTCATATTGGCACATTCTCGGTATGTTTCGGAAAATTGATGCACCATCCGGACACGCGAAACCTGCCTTTTTCTTATCTTGTAGCGCGTGGCGATACCATGTATCTGTCGCCCGGACGCAACATAACCACCGTAGGTTTGTATCGCGATATCCGTAAATGGCCCAAACGAGATGTGCGTCCGCAGGGCTCACAAAAAAGTATTGTGAACTTTGATTGGTTGAGTCCGTTCTCTGTAGGAGAGATTCTACATGGCAAAAAGATACTGGAAGACTTGCGTAATGCATCGGGCGAAAACGTTTCTTCGTACATCTACCACGAATATGTAATCAGCGCAAACTCGCTGAAAAAAGGTATAAAGTATTATGATATAGCGCTTCGTATCTATATGGGAGCTGTTTTAAAGCGTCGGTTGCGGCTTGATCCGTCGCTGATGCCACCATCTACTGATGTCGGGGGGGGCGAGTGGAACGATTTGAGCGGTCTACTGTTGCCCGAAAGTGAGGAGCAGAGAGTTGTCAACGATATCAAGAGTGGTGAATTGGAGACAGTGCAAGATGTGATAAGGCGCTTTGTAGAGGTCGACAGGCATTACAGAGAATACCAATGGACGTGGACTTATAGGCTGATACTCGATTACTATGGACTTGATGAAATTACTCCGGAAGATGCCCAAAGGATACGTATGGATTATATAACGGCGCGTCGCGCGTGGATTGCAGAGATTACCAAAGATGCCGAGAAAGAGTATGCAATGGGAGATGTTGAGGAAGATGTGCTCAGTAACTTTATCGACAGTCTTGAACATGAGATAGA
Organism: uncultured Prevotella sp.; assembly: GCA_963547065.1. GTDB lineage: Bacteria > Bacteroidota > Bacteroidia > Bacteroidales > Bacteroidaceae > Prevotella. The sequence continues at coordinate 893 of CAUUQE010000179.1, forward strand.
TTTTGAAAACTAATTGATATGACAATGAAACTGAAAGTATTGCTAACATGTTTGCTCATTGTACTTTTTAGTAGTGTAAGGGCAAAGACCTATGAGTACAAGACGGTGAAAGGAGATTTAATGCACACACGCATTTATACTCTCGGCAACGGCTTGAAGGTTTATCTCTCTGTAAACAAAGAGAAGCCGCGCATACAGACTTTTATCGCCGTGCGCACGGGGAGTCGTAACGATCCGGCTGAGACAACGGGATTGGCGCATTATCTCGAGCACCTTATGTTTAAAGGCACAATGCGCTTTGGCACGTCTGATCTGATTAAAGAGGCGCCGTATCTGGAGGATATTACCCGCAGATATGAGAAATATCGCCTGCTGAAAGACTCTGCAGAGCGCCGGAAAGCCTATCACGAAATAGACAGTATCTCGCAATTGGCGGCCCGTTATAACATACCGAACGAATACGATAAGCTCATGGCAGCTATCGGTTCCGAGGGCACGAATGCCTTTACAAGTACAGATGTTACATGCTATGTGGAGAATATACCGTCGAATGAGGTGGACAATTGGGCCAAAATACAGGCAGAACGCTTTAGGAATATGGTTATCAGAGGCTTTCATACCGAGCTTGAAGCTGTGTATGAAGAGTACAATATAGGCCTTGCAAACGATGGTGAAAAGGAATGGGTTGCAATGAGCAAGAAGCTTTTCCCCACACATCCGTATGGTACGCAGACCACGATCGGCACGCAAGAGCATCTTAAAAATCCCTCTATCGTTAATATCAAGAACTATTTTAATCGCTATTATGTGCCGAATAACATTGCCATTTGTATGGCGGGCGACTTCAATCCTGACGAAGCAGTGGCGACAATCGATAAGTATTTCGGCGATTGGAAGCCGAGTAGCACGCTTAGCAGGCCCGAATATGCCCCACAACCCGACCTTACGGCTCCGGTAGACACCACGGTTATGGGTATTGAAGCAGAGAATGTCATACTTGGATGGAAGTTTAAAGGCGCGGCAGACATGCAGGCCGATACGCTTAGTGTGATTGCCGATATGCTTTCCAACGGAAAGGCAGGGCTCTTTGACCTGAACCTTAACCAGCCTATGAAAGTACTGTGGACGAGCGCTTTCTATAACGGAATGACGGATTACGGTATGTTTGTTCTTGAAGGACAACCCAAACAAGGACAGTCTTTGGACGAGGTGCGGCAGTTGATGCTTGCAGAAATTGATAATCTGAAGCACGGAAATTTCTCCGATGACTTGCTTCCGTCGGTGGTAAACAACTTTAAACTCTCTTATTTCCGTTCGTTGCAGGATAATCGGGCACGTACTTCTAAAATGATGGATGCATTCATCAACAATGAAAAGTGGGAAGATGTGGTGACGCGTCTCGACCGCATGTCGAAGATGACCAAGCCGCAGATTGTGGCTTTTGCCAATAAATATCTGAACAACAACTATGTTTGTGTGTACAAACGTCAGGGAGAAGACAAGACGATCAAGAAGATAGACAAACCGCAGATTACGGCTATTCCCACGAATAGAGATAAGAGTAGCCAGTATCTTCGCGATATAAAGGATAGTCATGTGAAGCCCATTCAGCCGCAATTCCTCGACTATAAGCGCGATCTTTCTTTCATCAAAGCGAAAGACAATCTGCCGGTAGTCTACAAAAAGAATACGGATGACGGTCTTTTCACGCTTGCCTATTACTTCGATTTCGGCTCCCAAGCAGATAAACGCTATGACTTTGCGGCAGAATACATAGATTATCTCGGCACTAAGAATATGACCGTAGAGAAGTTGAAGCAGGAGTTTTACAAGATAGCATGCGGTTATAGCATCAGCGTGAACGGTGATAATTTATGTATTGGATTATCTGGATTGAATGAAAACATGCCGAAAGCCGTGGCCTTAATAGAAGACTTACTGAAGAATGCCAAGGTTGATCGCAAGGCGTGGGACAATTATGTAGGGATTGTGGCCAAGGCCCGTGAAGACAACAAGAAGAACCAAAACGCCAATTTCAGTGCACTTCGCAATTATGGAATGTACGGACAGTACAACTCTAATCTCAATACGTTGAGCATAGAACAGCTGAAGAAGACCGATCCGCAGACGATGGTAGACCTCATGAAGGGCCTTACGAACTATCAGCATACCATATTATATTATGGTCCTTCTACCGAACAGCAGCTCCTCCAAATGCTTGCAAGTCAGCACAAGACAGCAAACAAACTCGCTGCAGTGCCTGTAAACAAGCCTTATATGGAGCAGCCAACACAACAGAATGAAGTTCTGCTGGCACCATACGATGCAAAGAATATCTATATGACGATGTATCACAACGAAAACAAGCCGTGGAATATGGAGGAAGTTCCGGTGGCTACGCTCTTCAATGAGTACTTCGGCGGTGGCATGAATACCGTCGTGTTCCAAGAACTTCGCGAGAGTCGTGGCCTTGCCTATTCCGCATGGGCTCACTATCAGTGTACTCCGCTCAAGCATCATCCCGAATATGCCACTACTTTTATTATCTCTCAAAACGACAAGATGATGGATTGCATTAAGGTGTTCAATGCAATCCTTGACACTATACCGCAAAGCGAGAGCGCTTTCGAGTTGGCTAAACAGGGATTGACCAAGCAACTTGCCAGCGGTAGAACGACACGTTTCGGCGTTATCAACAGCTATCTTCGGGCGAAACATATGGGAATAGACTACGACATCAACGAACGTATCTATAACGCACTGCCCAAAATAACCCTGAAAGAGATCGTTGAATTCGAAAAAAAGACCATGGCCGATAAGTCTTATCGGTACATCATTCTCGGCGATGAGAAGAATTTAGACGTCAAAGGACTTGAGAAAATCGCCCCTATCAAGCGCGTCAGTACAGAACAGATATTTGGATATTAATCACTCCTCTCCACGGATAAGGGAGGAATAAAAACAATAACATTATGGCGAAAACACCAGATTTTAAGTATGCTCCTATGTTCCAGACAGGAAAGGACGATACTGAATACTACTTGCTTACCAAAGACGGCGTAAGCGTAGGCGAATTTGAAGGCAACAAGATTTTAAAAGTAACTCCCGAAGCACTTACTCTTTTATCGCAACAAGCGTTCCATGACGTCAGTTTCTTGTTGCGCAGAACGCATAATGAGCAGGTGGCTAAGATTCTTAAAGATCCCGAAGCGTCGGAGAACGACAAGTATGTGGCGCTCACATTCTTGCGCAATGCCGAAGTTGCATGCAAGGGCAAGCTCCCGTTGTGTCAAGACACGGGAACGGCGATCATACACGGTGAGAAAGGTCAACAGGTATGGACGGGCTTCAATGATGAGGAGGCATTGTCGAAAGGAGTGTATAACACCTATACGCAAGATAATCTGCGATATTCACAGAATGCCCCGCTGACGATGTACGATGAGGTGAATACGCGTTGTAACCTGCCTGCACAGATCGATTTGGAGGCCACAGAAGGCATGGAATATCGCTTTCTGTGCATAACGAAGGGCGGAGGTTCGGCCAACAAGAGCTATCTCTATCAGATGACAAAGGCCATTATTCAGAACCCGGGTACGCTTGTTCCCTTTCTTGTAGAGAAGATGAAGAGCCTCGGAACGGCCGCCTGCCCGCCTTACCACATCGCTTTCGTCATCGGAGGCACATCGGCCGAGAAAAACATGCTCACCGTGAAGCTGGCTTCTACGCACTATTATGATAATCTGCCTACCACGGGCGATGAGACCGGTCGTGCGTTCCGCGATGTCGAGCTCGAGAACCTGTTGCTCCAAGAGGCGTATAAGATCGGTCTTGGAGCACAGTTCGGCGGAAAGTATATGGCCCACGATGTGCGCGTGATCCGCTTGCCCCGTCATGGTGCATCGTGCCCCATCGGACTCGGGGTGAGCTGTTCTGCCGACCGGAACATAA
>CAUUQE010000180.1:0-4819 GCA_963547065.1 uncultured Prevotella sp.
AGGAAAGCGTAAATGCGAACATATGATGCGGATTACCTCTTTCCATATTCTTCCCGATACTTCCCTACTGTCCCCTGCTGCTTTGAGAGGCCTACATATGCCATTATCTTTGCAGGTGGAAACAGGAAAAGCCTGAAGTAACAAACAATAACAAGATAAGATTATGAACTATTACGTCATTACAGAAAGCAATTGGGCAAAGCTGCGAGATGAAATCTTGAGCCTTGCAGAATGTTGCCACCAAGCATTCGGAGAAAAGAGCAAACACACCGACTGGCTGCACAACGGAGATGTGTGCAGGCTGCTGAACATCAGTAAGCGCACCTTGCAGCATTACCGCGATACGGGCATACTGCCGTTTACGCAAATCGGGCATAAGTGCTATTACAAGCGTGAGGATGTGGAACAACTGCTCCTTGCAAGAACAGACAAACCTAAAAACAACAGAATATGATGGAAATGGCAAGAGATTTGAACATGGAGACGGACGAGATGCAGCTGGTCGTCTCGGCATTGAGAGGTGTGGGGAAACGGATCATGGAAGTGGCACAGACACACAAGCCACTCTTTGCTGGCGAACTTTTCCTCACGGGCAAGGAAGTGTGCGAGCGGCTGTATATCAGTCCCCGTACCTTGCAGGACTACCGCGACAGAAAAATTATCCCCTACACGCAATTTGCAGGGAAGATACTCTACAAGACTTCGGACTTGGAAAGGATGCTGGAGAAGAATTATAAGGGTATTTAGAGAACTATCGAAGGGTACAACGATTTTCCAAGGAGATAAACAACTATTGCATTTGTTATTGAACTTAAAAATATAAAGTTGGAATGACACTATTAAATAGAATACGAACAATTGCTTTATTAATTATAAAATCCTTAACTTTGTAGAATAAATGGTTTCTAAAGTAAGTCGTTATGTGTAATTTATTTCCAGACGAGCAAGTGGCAGTTGATTTTTCCGTCAAAATACCCATTTTTATAGGAAAAAATAAAAAGACCTATTATATTGGGAAAGAGAAAGGTATCCTTAAAAAGTATGAGGGTAATGCCTTTTCAGGCTATGAGTTTCATACCATACATGGATTTGTCTATTTTCTGTCGAAAAATAAAGATAAATATCCCACCGAGAGCTATAATGCAGTATTTTATCTTCAATTGGAGAAGGAACAAGAACTAACTTTAGAAGCAATCCAAAGTTGTAAGAAAAAACTGCTTGTCGGAAAACATCCATCTGTTTCAAAAATTGTTTCTTCTTGGTATAATGGATTTCAATACAAACAGGAAAAACAAAACGAATCAGGAACCATTGTACAATATGGACTGCGCCCGCCTCAAATCGGTGCATTACATTCAATCTTAGCACACTGGAGTATTTCAAACAAATCAGCTTTGGTTGTAATGCCGACTGGGACTGGAAAAACAGAAACGATGCTCTGTCTATCAATAGCAAATCAAAATGAAAAAACATTAGTTATCGTCCCGACAGATTCATTACGAACACAAATCTCTAATAAATTTATTGAACTGGGTATTCTTAAAACAGAACCATTTGAAATTGTTGCAAATTCAGTCCTTTATCCAAAGGTTTCTGTACTTAAAACGACCATTGAAACAGTAGAGGATGCAAAGAAGATATTAGATGCCAATGTAATTGTTTCCACACCTCAAATTCTGACAAACCTCCTCAAAACAGGGAAAAGTAATATTTTAAATCTGATAGTTCAGCAATGTAATAATTTGATTGTAGATGAGGCACATCATATCGCAGCAAAAACTTGGAAAGAAATAAAGTTAAAATTTGAAGTCGCAGAAAAACCTGTATTGCTATTCACAGCAACCCCATTCAGAAATGATGGTGGTCGTATTGAAGGAGAAATCATATATAACTATCCTCTGTCTTTGGCACAAAGAGACAAGTATTATGAAAAAATCACATTTATCCCTATCGTAGATTTTAATCCCGCAACGGCCGATGAAAAGATTGCAGAAAAGGCTATTAACACACTAAAAAGAGATCTTGAAGCCGGATATGACCATATTTTAATGGCTCGTGTTGATGAGAGAAAAAAAGCAGAAGAAATTTACGAACAGATATATAAAAAACACTCAAAGTATTCTCCAGTCTTAATTCATAGTGGAATATCAAAAGTATCACAGCGAGAAATACTTGAAGGAATTAAAGAAAAACGACACCGAATTATTGTTTGTGTAGATATGCTTGGAGAAGGATTCGACCTTCCCCAATTAAAAATTTGTGCAATGCACGAAATGCACAAAAATATAACAACATCCTTCCAGTTCATTGGGAGGTTTACACGGACAACAGGAAGTAATCTTGGAACAGCGACTGTTATTGCTAATATCGTTGACAATAGATTTAAAGGTGTGTTAAATGAACTATATCGTAAAGATTCGGATTGGGATAAAATCATAAGCCAATCAAATGAAGATATTATCGGGAGCATTGTTAAAGAAGAAAGTTTCTTTAAGAACTTTTCGGACGTACCGATACCACACAAAATACCTCTACGGAACATTATGCCAGCTATGAGCACTGTGGTATTTAAACTTTATGATAGCAATGTCTTTTGGCATCCTGAAAAGTATATTGATTATTTCAAAAATAAAAAATATGAAACTGTTGCTGTTGAACATACTAAAAAGAATTTGCAAGTAATCATTGCACGTAACACGGAAAAAGTTGCTTGGGGAAAAATCGACGACCTGATTAATACGGAATACGACTTGTATATTGCATATTTGAACCCAGAGCAGAAACTTTTATATATCAACAGTTCAAATAATGGGTCTACTCATGATAAACTTGCAGAAGCATTAGTTGGTAAAAATATTTCTTTATACAATGAAAGTGATATATACAGGGTCTTGCATAATGTTTTTCAGTTGGAGTTGTTTAATCTTGGATTAAAATCACACTTGGATGGACCTATTAGTTTTACAATGTATGCAGGAAATGGAATTGTCAAAGGATTAAGCGAGATAGACAAAGGAATGCATAGTTCAAATTTATTTGGAACAGGATATGAAGACGGAGAAAAAATAACTATTGGATGTTCTAATAAGGGGCGTGTATGGACAAAGTTGGTTAAATCTATACCGGATTATTGTGAATGGTGTGATAAGATAGGAAGTAAATTGCTAGATGAAAGGATTGATACAAAAAATATTTTTGATTTTATTCAAAAGCCCGAAAGAATATCAACTTTTCCCTCGGGAAAAGTTCCAATATCAATCAAATGGAATGAGAAGTTTTACTATGACCCTCTATCAGCGATTGATGACTCCAACTTGCTAATAGACCATAACATCGAGTTAGTAGCCTATACCTCCAATACTATTGATTTTGATATTATCACGGGAAATAGTATATCTTCATATAAGTTGGAATTAGATGAAGATAAGAATGGTCGAGGATATAAATATAGCCTCATAAAAGGAAATCCAATTATTGTAAGTCAAAGAAAAGAAAGTAAAGACATTATAGATTTATTCTTTGAGTATCCCCCTATCATATGGTTTCAAGACAATTCAAAAATGTACAATGATTTATTTTTCTTGTTCAACTATAAGTCCCCTATTTTCGATACGAAAAAGATATTGGTGTATAATTGGGACGGCGTCGATATTACTAAAGAATCGCAGAAAAAAACGAAACAGGAAGATTCGATACAGTATAGAATACTTGAGCTATTGAAGAAAGAATCGGAGTATGATATTATTTTTGACGATGACGATGCAAATGAGGCAAGCGATATCATCGCAATAAAAGGATATCAGTCAGAACATAACAAACTTATATTTGAATTATATCATTGTAAATTTTCTTCCAACAAGAAACCTGGAGGGCGGTTGAAAGATTTATATGAAGTATGTGGGCAAGCACAAAGAAGCTATCATTGGAGGCATAATGCTATAGAGTTATTAAAGCATATGAACCGTAGAAATAGCACTCGACTTACGCAAGGAGGACCTTCACGCTTTGAAAAAGGTGGTGATAATGAATTACTGATAATCCAAAATATGCTATCATCGAGTTATTGCGATATTGAATTCCATATATATGTAGTTCAACCAGGAATAGAAAAGAATAAATTAGTCAACAGCCCAGGTTCATTGTCACTACTTGGCGCAACGGACTTGTTGTTAAAGAGAACGGGGAATGAATTTTATATAATCACTAACGAATAAATGAAAGTCGATAATATATTGAACAAGATACTGCAAATAGAGCATGGTTTTCAGCACATCATTGATGGAGCCGACGAATTCCTTTCTACATACTCAAAAGAACAGTGCTTTGAATTTGCACTTGAATTGTTAAAGCACGAAGCCTATCAAGCACGAATGTTAGCAACAACGATATTGGGTAGATTGGCAGCAGAGAATAATAATGCCCTTTACTTTCTGAAAGAGCGAATAAGCACCGATGAAAATTGGCGTGTGCAGGAAATGCTTGCAAAGGCCTTCGATGAAGTTTGCAAACACAGAGGATATGAAACGTCCTTACCTCTCATAGAAGAGTGGATAAATGACGATAATCCGAATGTTGTCCGTGCTGTAACAGAGGGATTGAGAATTTGGACAAGTCGCCCGTATTTCAAAGAAAAACCATCGGTAGCTATTGCTCTAATCAGTAAGCACAAAGCACATGAGAGCGAATATCTTTCGGAAATCCGTGGGAAACGCTTTGAAAGATATAAGCAAGAAACATCGTGAATTGATACGAGCCGAAGTATAGCAATGGGATTTATCCAATCCACGAGTTCTGTTTACTTATAAACTTGCAACTAAGT
>CAUUQE010000181.1:0-4775 GCA_963547065.1 uncultured Prevotella sp.
AATATTATTAGCGTATAGATTTTCAATAATAGGTGTTGAGTATGTAATAGCTGATTTTAGCCTTAATTCGTGACTACTATTAATACGATAAGTAACATTTAGATTTGGTTCTAGTCGCAATCGTGCTTTATTTGTTGTTTGGCCTGTAGTAAAATCAGTTAGTCGAAAACTCTTAAATCTGATAGGAAAATATACTGAAGCATATAGTTTACCAACATTATATGTAGCCTCTGCTCCAATTCCGGCATTGAAGAGATTAAAAGTTAGATCGTTATGAAAACTTGCAAGCGAACTATTCAGCGAATTGTGCTGAAAATCTACCATCGCAGAAGGATGAAAATTCACATTGCCAATTCTCCAAGCAGAAAGCAAACTAAAGGTATTATCTGTTGAAAAATTGTGAACATCAACTTGCTGATGTAATGTATTATCGGCAATACTATGAGGAAACAGATTTGGGTAAACAGAAAGATAATGAGGTCGCTTTTCAAGATTAACAAAGGAAAGCACTTCATAACCCCAATGTGCAGTGTTACGATTGGTAAAATGTAACTTATTTAAAAGACGATAAGCATCTATCCCTCCAAGTTGTTCTATAACTTTATTATCGGCTAACTCGTTGGCGGAATTAAATTAAAGGATAAATTAATATGAAAGAAAAGTTGCACATACGAGAAATTATTTGTAACTTAGTAATAATCAACACGCTAAGTTCAACAATTCGTATGCACAACTTATATGCAAATTTCGTGAAAATCCTTGATATATGCAAGTTTTTCTCAAAAGACTTGGTAAATGCTCAAGGCAATATTCCTCGTCGAGGTGTCGTTCCAAGATTTAGCGACCTTGACATCGTGTCCCTCTCTATAACAAGCCAGGCAATGGGTATTGATAGTGAATGCCTATTGTTTGCTAAACTGAATGAGTATAGAAATGAAATGCCAAATCTTATCTCCCGCCGCCAATATAATGACCGTAGGAAATTAACCAGCAAGCTGTGTGATAACATAAGAGAACGTATAGCAATGTCAATAGATGGAGCAGAGGACTACTTCTGTATTGACTCCAAACCAATCGAGGTTTGCAGACTATCTCGCTCCAAGCGTTGTAAGATGGGTAAAGATGAATACCGAACTGCCCCTGCATATGGTTATTGTGCATCGCAAGGCACACACTACTATGGCTATAAGTTGCACGCTGTCTGCGGATTAAGTGGCGTGATACATTCTTTTGACCTAACAAAGGCTAATGTCCACGACATACGTTATTTGCAAGACGTAAAATATGAATACCATGACTGCTGCATCCTTGGCGATAGAGGCTACATTAGTGCCGTGGTGCAAATGGATTTATTTGAAACGGCAAATATCAGATTAGAAGTTCCTTATCGGCACAATCAAAAGAATTGGAAACCAACATATATTCCTTTTGCAAAGGCGAGAAAAAGGATAGAAACAGACTTCTCGCAAATGTGTGATCAATTTATGATTTGTCGTAACTACGCAAAGAAAGCTGTAGGATTGTTTACAAGAATCATTAGTAAAATCAGTGCGTTTACCGCTATGCAATATTTAAATCATATCAATAATAAACCCATAGGAAGAGTCAAGTATGCACTGGCTTAATTCCGCCAACGGGTACTAATAAGTATATAGAGAAGCCTTGTCAAACTCTTTTTAAAAGTTTTGATAAGGCTTTTTCTATTGGCTTTGAATTTATCAAGTATTTCTGTTTTAAGGCTCTGCTCGGCCGAGATGAATTTAATCAGGTCTCTTCGTAATGATAGTTTAGTTCGTTCTCTTCAAGGTTATTGTATGTAAGAGGGATAGGGTAACTGTGTTTGTCATTAAAATGCATCGGAATTTGTTTTTAAGGTGAAAGGTTTGATAATTAATGAGTTTTGTCTTTTTACATAAAAATCTTTTGCAGAATGGGAAAATATGGTTATCTTTGCCACCCGATATTTAGGATGATGTTATTTGATTAAGGTAGTAGATAATAATACGATTATACATTTGGACTGAAAGTTGTTTGATAAGTACCTTTCTGTGATATCCTCTTATGAAGAGGTTTCGCTCTTAGCTCAATAAAAGATTGCTGCAATGAAAGCATCGAGTTTATTTGTAGGAAATTTCTTCGAGGTAGCTATAAATGTATAAAGTATCAACTATGAATAGAATATGATATTAAACATTATTTGAATTATATATAGAAAAGATGAAACATAAGTTAATTTTAGAGGGTGTTATTACACTCGTGTTGCTCTTGGGCCTATCTGTAAAGAAGAGTTATGCACAAGGACAGGATGCCCAACACGTATGGAAAGGTAACAGCATTGAGGATATTATCAATGCCGGTGATCCCGACATGCAAACCGTTTATCTTTATAATGTTGGTACACATAAGTTTATCAATGCTGGAGGCTATTGGGCTACAGTGACCATCGGCTATAATGTTGGTATGGCGTTACATATTAAAAAGTCGACAAAACATGGGGCTTATTATAATATAACGGGTGATACGCAGACCTCAGAGGGCTCTACTATTGCTTGGGGGCGTAAGCAAGATACAACTCCGGACGGTCAGAAAAACCCTATAAATTATAATAATGTATATGTAGACCGAGGTACTGTAGTGGATCCTGCAACACACAAATTGAATGGTATTATTGATTGGGAATTTGAAGAAACGTACATTGGAAGTAAGACTTATACAATACATTGCTTTAATGATGAAGTTCTTTCAGGGAATGAAAATATGCATGGTAAAATCTATTTGCAATTAGAACATTCGGTGGCTGATCGTTTGGAAATGAAATATCCCCATAGGGTTGAGACCTCGGATCGTACTGCACAGTGGAAGATAGTTACCTTGAAAGATCTCAAGGATGCGTTTAAGGAGACTTTTGCTTCTGATGAAAAGCCTGCCGATGCCACGTTCCTCATTCGTGATCAGAATTTTAGTCGAAGTCATAAAGAAATTAAAAAATGGGAAATTAGCGATGGTCTAACAGAACACTATAAGCCATCTAACTATAGTTTTGAAACTGATAATGGAACCTATTATGTTGGAATTGGTTCTCCAAAAAGTGATGCTTATCAAGCCAAATATGCAGCCCGTTGGGTGGCTACAATACGCAATATTGGAGACAATGCTCATGCAAATGGTAGTGTGACTCAAAAGGTTAAAATTTTGAAGAAAGGTTGGTATATTCTTTCTTGTGATGGCTTTTGCAGTGCAGACAAGGGTAGTAAGATGAAGTCTTCATTCTTTGCTAAGGTTGAAGGTTACACGAGAGGAAGTAGTTGTGTATCAGTAGAACTCGAGAAGTTTAGAAGAGATTTCACATATACAGTGAGTGATCTTACTAAAACCTACGATAAAGATGATGTTGGAATTGAAAGTCCCTATGTGCAAGCAGGTCGGGTCTTTAATGAAGGAAAGTATCAGAATTCACTCATTGTCTATGTGCCTTCTAACGGTGCTATACTGAATATCGGTGTAGAAGTAAAAGGCTCTAACCAGCCACTTGACCTCACTGCATTCGATAATTTCCAGTTGCATTATTGTGGAGACCGTGATATTGTGCTTGATGAAACCCAGACCAATAAGGATTATATCAATAAACAGGTGGAGGTAGGCGTGGCGAAGACGCTGATCTTAAAGCGCTCTATGACACCATATCAGTGGAATTCTATCACACTTCCGGTTGCACTTACGGCTGCGCAATTCAAGATTGCGTTTGGTCGTCATGCAGAACTTTCAAAGTTGAAAGGACAGGATGAAAACCTTTCCTCACGTGTTGTTTTCACTCCTGTAGACCTTACCGATGATGATAAGGTGGTTATCGAGCCCGACAAACTTTATATTATGAAGCCCACACGTTGGGAAAATGTGACCTATGGAGATTATACAAAGATTATTGATCACTATGGGACAATTACGGTTCAGGCTCCTTATTATCTGATTAATGGCGTTTCGTTGACAGAGCAAACGACGGGAGAGTTCAAAGAACAAGCAAAGCATTCGACTACGGTTGACGGCCAATTGCAGTTCTGTGGTACGCAGGTGAAACGTGGTTCAGGTTATGTTCCAAAGTATTCTTACGTGCTTGGTGCGAAAGATGGTAAGTGGCATTATCTCGACAAAGACCATTCAATCCTTGGTTTCCGCTGTTGGATTGCCACGGGATCAGCAGGTTTAGCTAAGCAAATGACATTTTCTATCAATGGTGTTGTAGACAATACGACGGGGATTAATCAGACTATAGTCGACAATCCACGGCCTCAAAATGCCGATATCTATACGGTCAATGGGCAGTTGGTGCGTGCTGGTTCGTCTTCGATAGAAGGATTACCAAAGGGTATTTACATTGTGAATGGAAAGAAACTTGTGGTTCGTTAAACGGTAAAGGATAGCAAAATGAAGAAAAAAGAATATATAATCCCTAGGATAGAAGTAATCCATATTAATGCGGAAGAAATGCTCCACCTCCCTGGAGCATCCCGCTTTGATAATAATGGTGACGGAAAAGACGATACTTTTCCTGTGCTTCCAGGCTTGGAAGACGATGATGATGCTATTGGCTAAACCTAGCCCATGGGGCACATGGGATTAAAATAATTGGGAATAGGCAAACTGCCTATTCCTTACGTTTTTGTGATGTTGTAATGCATGTTCTAATACTTCCGTTACAAACGTTCATAAGATTTGGGCTTTCATAGCCCTTTTAGGAAAGGTTGGTGTTCTTTTTGAATCAAAGCGCTTATATGATT
>CAUUQE010000182.1:0-4729 GCA_963547065.1 uncultured Prevotella sp.
CTAACGGAATAAAACGCATTGTTTTAAGGTTTCTATTCATAATTATAGTTATTAAATTATTATCAAAGTATATTATTTCTTTACAAGCTTATCGGCAAATACTTTCATCCAGTAGCCACCGATTACGGAACGGGCATACATGGCCATCATCCGGCCGGTTTTAGTATCATGCCAATCAGAGATGGGCACTCTCGAGGGTGTCTCATTGATGTACACATACAGCGGATCGACGAACTTGAGGAACGTCTTATTATTGGGAGACATGGCTGCCGTCCACATAAGCCAGTCGCTCTTGGTGTAATCCTTGCGGCTGTCGAGCGGCAGACCAAACTTATTCTGTCGACCGAGATAATACTTTATTTCGTGATTCATAGCATCGTTGGGGAAGATGTTTGTACCCCACAGCTTGTCCCACACCATATTATATTTCTGGCTCCATGTGCCTGTACGGTCGAAAGCCAATCGATAATGATCGCCTTCGCAGGCAGCCTGTTCCCATTTGGCACCCATTTCCTTGGCCTTGGTCATATATTTGTCTGCCGTTGCAATATCTCCTTTCACACGTGCCATCTTTGCAAATCCGGCCACACCCATAATAGCTTTGATCGAAAGATTACAGTTATGTGCCCAATGTCCGGCAAAGTCGTCGGTACAAAGCTGGTTAGATGGATCTTGTCCGTTCTCGACCAAATAGTCTACCCACGTCTGCATAATGTCCCAATATTTGCTTACATAGTTCGCATTTCCATCAAGATCGGTAAGCATTGCAGCAAGGATAAGCATGTTACCTGCCTCCTCGAGTGGCATATCACCGTCATACACCTGTCCGTTGGCCCGTGGATAAGTTCCTAAATCGTGTGCGGCGAAAGATTTCGTCCATCGTCCCGAACGGCTATACTCGAAGATACTCGTCATCATTCCTTTTTGCAATGTGGGATTATATATAAGGAACAGCGGTGCACTGGGATAAGTAAGATCTACTGTGTTTACGCATCCATTGGAATTGTTCTCCTTGGAGAAGAAGAGCAGATTTCCCTCATTGTCGCGGAAGAGCTTATGCGCAGCGATGACATGTCGATAAGAACCCGAAAGTATTTCGGCATATTTCGCATTTCCTGCGGCCAGCCCGTCGTCGTAGATACGCTTGTCGAGCGCACAGCATTCGCCCATTATTCGCTCATATCCTTGTTTCAGTTCGTTGAAGGCTTGGAAGATGGTCTTGCCGTCGCGTGCCCAATAACCTTTGTAGCGATGATACATGTACTCAATGTCGTATATCTCGTCGTAGCCGAGCATGGCAAAGCTCGCCCCAGTCTGCATCGTCCCAAAGTCATGCATATAGGCCAATGTAGGCATTTGCGATATCTTGTAGCTCACAATCTTTTCCTGCGAAGGTGCTAATTTCCCTGAAGAAACAAAACTATTCTCCATTTCTTGTGCCGGTGCAAGGCTCACTTCGCCATTCACTGCAGGCAGATAAAAATAGCCCCAGTCTATGCAAATACCGTCGCCCGTCTTGGCCAATATCGCCTGATCGATGGTTCCTGTCTTCACGAAATCGATCCCGTCTTTGCTTCCATGCGTAGACTCCGTTGGCTGATTAGCCTTGTTTACGGCCATTAGCGGCGAGGCACCGAGGTAGAACTGCACATTGTGTGCTTTCTTATCCGTGGAACGAACTTGATAGGATATATAATTAATAGGTGTAGACAGTAGGTCTAAATTATCGATCAACATCGGTGCGGTAAACACAACATCAAGCTCTACCGGCCCGCACTTAAAAGTGTAATAGGTGTTCGTGGCAAGCACGTCGACGCCTTTCTGCACGGCAGTATTCACTTCGGCGCCTTTCTTCTTCACGTTCTTGAACACTCCGAAGTCTAAATAAGCCCCTCCGTTAGTGTTATGACAGTGTGCTGCAATCAGATTATGACCCGGTTTCAACAGTCCTTTCAACTTTCCATCAAGATGAAGCACCTCGCCCGTTTTCCACGTTTCACCCGTATCGACCACTTTCGTGCCATTGATATACAACTCGAAAGCGTCGTCATGAGAATAAATCAGATACAGATCGGCATCTGCATCCGCATTGTTCAGCTCGACCGTACGACGCACATAAATATCGGAATGCTCCTCTGTCCAGCGCGTTCTTATATCCGGATACCCCTGCGAACCAAAAGCGCCCTGTTCATCTTTCCATCCATTTGCATCGAAGTTTACGGTCTGCCACCCCGTTCCCGGCTTTTCACGAGTAACAGACGCACTCCACGCTGCCTCATCTGCCATAGGTACAACCGACTCAAGGATATATTCCTGCTCCGCACCCATGAAGCGATAAGTCTCCCCATCTACTCTAAGCAGCCCGTCCAACGGTTTCTCGTCATTTGTCCAATGCCGAGTTGTTCCGTCGGTAAGCCTGTCGTAAGGCGACCAAACAGAGAAATAAGGATCAGAAACAATCAACGGAACCGAAGGCAACCTCAAGTTTACAACTTTATAAGGTCTGAACAACTGTGCATGCTGTGCCCATACTCCCATCGTCACGACACACGCTGTCGCAAGCACAAAGATTTTCTTCATTCAAATTATTACGTTTTTAGTTAATCTAATTTAAGTATCCGGTCAACGATCTTTATTACCCTATTGAAGAAAAACTTATTTAAAATGTCTGTTTATATTTTTGTTTATTATTGCAAAGGTATAATATTTTTATGAATAAACGAAAAAAAAACGCTCAAAATATTAAAAAAATATTGAAAAAGCTTTCAGCTCATAAGAAAATAAAAGATATTGAAGATCGACTTTTACGAAATGATCTATAAGATACGAATGTCTAATTTCTGACAGGAAAATCCTGACCGAGAGCTATGTTTCCACACGCCTCATAACTACTGAAGAGACTTTCTTCAGCAAACAGACAGTGTGTCTGTGGCCGTCAGATGTGTTGCCTATGCCCGATAGGCAAGCTCTCTAACCGGCCCACACAGCACTTGTAATAAAGCGCTGCGAAACAGACGGTTAACATGCCGCCACTTACTTAATCTCACGAAATCCATGGTTCACTGCTTATCGTGCTCCTTGATAAACGGTACACACAATGCTCCGATAACGAGACATGCACCGGCCACGTACATCATGTGGCTTTGCATTGAGCCCACGAGCCACAAGATGGTGCCGCCGAGCAGTGCTGCTACGATCTGTGGCACGCATATCGTACCGTTGAAAAGGCCGAGATAAGCCCCCATATGCCCATAGCCTTGCAGCGCATTTGTAATAAAAGTAAACGGCATGGCGAGCATGGCAGCCCACGCGCAACCTATCAGCACGTAAGGCACAAAGAGCATATACTGGTTGGAGATGAACGGTATCATGACGAAACCCACGCCGCCCAGCACCAGACTTATGGCATATCCCGCCTTTTTACTGGGGAAGAAAGGCAACGCCAATGCCCAAACAACGCTGCCGACAGCCTGCACTGCATAAAGTATACCCACCCAGTTGCCGGCTTCCTGATAACCCGCGGAGGCGGTATCCGTGGTGTTCCACACCGTCTCGGCAATGGCCCCCGGGGTATAGTTCCACATATTAAGGAATGCGGCCCAACAGAAGAACTGCACAAGGCCGACCTCCCAGAACGCTTTCGGCGCATGCTTGAGCAAAGTAATCCAGTCGTCTTTCTCTTCCTTTTGGGCTTCTTTCACCCCGTTGTACTCGGCATATTGCTGCGGATTCCACTCTTTTACTTTAATTGTTGTATAGATTACACAGAGAATAAGAATGGCTGCACCCACGTAGAACGCCCAGATAACCGAATCGGGCACTACACCTTTCGGCGCTACATTCTGTATGCCGAGCCACGTAAAGAAGAAAGGAAACACGAAACCGGCCACTGATCCTGCATTGCAGAGGAAGCTCTGTATGGAATAGGCCAAGGCTTTCTGCTTCTCGTTCACCATATCGCCCACAAGCATCTTAAACGGCTGCATCGCCATATTAATGCTTGTATCGAGGAATATCAGAGATGTAAGGCCGAAAGTCATTGCTGTCGACACCACCATGCCAAATGATCCGGCATTGGGCAACAGGCACATAACGAGCACGGCCACGGTGGCACCTACAAACAGATAAGGAATGCGACGGCCAAAACGACACCAAGTCTTATCGGAAAGTGTACCCACGATGGGCTGTACAATGATGCCCATAAGCGGCGGGAGCACCCAGAAATAACTAAGACTATGGGGATCTGCACCAAGTGTGGCGAAAATGCGTGAGATGTTTGCACTCTGCAAAGCGTACGCAATCTGCACGCCAAAGAATCCGAAACTCAAGTTCCAAAGTTTCCAGAAGCTAAGATCAGGCTTATTTTTTAATTCGTAATTCATAATTCACAATTCATAATTATTGTCACATAATCCCTTTTTATCACTATTCAAGATAATTCTTAAAATATATCTAATTGAAAATAAAGAAGTTACCTTATTGCATAAACTAAACAGGTAACGATTTGGAAACGAGCGAAGTACTTTCAATCGCAGGTTCTTGCATTAACAAAGAACGCTTGTTATTCTATTTGCAAAGTTAATAATTTGCTTTGAATAACAAGCGTTTTGATGAGTTTTTCTTTCTTTTGCATCATCTGTTGTTTGGGAAGATTAAAAAATGAGGATAATGATTATAATCCTCTTCCTCTTTTCTTCTTTTTCTTGGCTTGGTTTCTGAGCCTGTGCTG
>CAUUQE010000183.1:0-4706 GCA_963547065.1 uncultured Prevotella sp.
ATGTCATCACGACAACCGATTTCCAAAAACAAACTACTTAAAAACTAATCTACTAGAACAAATCAAAAATATCTTATCGGTTTTCAAACCGTATGGTTTATCGTAAATAGGGGTTGATCTCGTTTAATTTTGTCTAATTGATGCCCAAAGGTAAGTAGTTTTGCGTGAATAACAAAAGTTTTTGATGAGAATAACATGTTTTTAACATAAAAATACTACAAAAAGGGGATGAATTGTTACAATTCATCCCCTTTACCTTTATCTCTTATTTCAGTTTCTTACTGAAATTACATGAACTATTACATCATGCCACCCATACCGGGTTGTGCCGGCATAGCGGGCTTCTCTTCCGGTTTATCTACGATGAGACACTCTGTAGTGAGAAACATGCCTGCGATAGAAGCTGCGTTTTCGAGCGCTACGCGGGCAACCTTTGCCGGATCGATGACACCTGCTTTGCGCATATCCTCATAAATTTCGGTGCGTGCGTTATAGCCATAATCACCTTTGCCTGCACGTACTTTGTCGACAACCACAGCACCTTCGCCACCTGCATTGGCAACAATCTGGCGCAAAGGCTCCTCAATAGCACGAGCAACAATGTTGATACCCGTTTGTTCATCGGCATTTTCGCCCTTCAAGTCTTTCAATGTATCTTGTGCACGAATATAGGTTGTGCCACCTCCGGCTACCACTCCTTCTTCCATTGCGGCACGTGTAGCGCAGAGAGCATCGTCAACTCGGTCTTTCTTTTCTTTCATTTCAACCTCGCTGTTGGCACCTACGTAAAGCACGGCCACACCACCTGCGAGCTTTGCAAGGCGTTCTTGCAGCTTTTCTTTGTCGTAAGAACTCTTGGTATTTGCTATCTCATTCTTGATTTGAGCTACACGATCAGCGATATTCTCTTTCTTTCCGGCACCGTTAACAATCGTCGTATAGTCCTTAGACACTGTAACTTTGTCTGCCGTACCGAGCATTTCGAGTGTTGCCTGCTCCAGTTTGAGGCCTTTATCCTCGCTGATAACAACGCCACCTGTAAGCACTGCGATGTCTTCAAGCATAGCTTTGCGGCGATCTCCGAAGCCCGGAGCCTTGACAGCGCATATCTTTAAGCCACCGCGAAGGCGGTTCACAACGAGCGTGGTCAATGCTTCTGAGTCGACATCCTCGGCAATTACGAGCAATGGACGGCCGCTATCTGCTGCCGGTTGCAGTATTGGAAGGAAATCTTTGAGGTTGCTGATTTTCTTGTCATAGATAAGTATGTATGGATTGTCCATCACACATTCCATCTTATCAGCATCTGTAACGAAGTAACCTGATAGGTATCCGCGGTCGAACTGCATACCTTCAACCACACCGATGTTGGTTTCGCGGCTCTTGCTTTCCTCTATAGTTATTACACCGTCTTTGGATACCTTGCGCATAGCATCGGCCAAGAGCTTTCCAATCTCGGGATCGTTATTGGCAGACACCGTAGCTACTTGCTCTATTTTGTCGTAGTTATTACCTACCACTTCGGCATTAGTCTTGATATATTCCACAACTTTGTCTACTGCCTTGTCTATTCCGCGCTTCACATCGAGTGGATTAGCGCCGGCAGTTACGTTCTTCAAGCCCTCGTTAACGATAGCCTGTGTAAGGATGGTAGCCGTTGTAGTACCGTCGCCGGCATCGTCTCCGGTCTTCGAAGCTACGCTCTTTACAAGTTGTGCACCCGTGTTGGCGAGCTTATCTTCAAGTTCAATCTCCTTAGCTACGGTAACACCGTCCTTTGTTATCTGCGGTGCACCGAACTTCTTTTCCAATACAACGTTGCGACCTTTAGGACCTAACGTTACTTTCACGGCGTTAGCCAACTGATCTACACCTTGTTTGAGCACGTCGCGTGCCTCGGTATTGAATTTAATATCTTTAGCCATTTTCTCTAAATGTTTTAAATGTTATTTTTAAAAGTTATGTTTCTGATGCTTATTTCACCACTGCGAGCACGTCGCTTTGGCGCATCATCAGGTATTTTTTACCTTCTACCTCTAATTCAGTGCCGCTATATTTACCGTAGAGCACAGTATCGCCCTCCTTGAGCACCATTTCTTCATCCTTTGTACCGTTGCCTGTGGCAACCACTTTGCCGCGTTGCGGTTTTTCTTTCGCTGTATCGGGGATGATGATACCGCCTACTTTCTCTTCAGCCTCTGCCGGTAATACCAGCACTCTGTCTGCTAATGGTTTGATGTTCATAATTATTACTTTAGTATGATTAAACGTTTCCGCACGCACTTTAGGCGTGGTAAATGCTCCGTCCGTAAGGTTTTCGGCCTTTAAGGCGGACACTTGGCATTGTGCGAAAAGCGTGCCAAAGGTGGTGTGTGACACATTTGGCAGTCTGCAGTGTGACAAATATGTCATACATCCTGTATACCTATCTTCGATGCTCTGTATGTTCATTATCGACAGATAGGTTTTCGAGACGCCCTCTCTGCTCCCTCTGAAAGAGAATGGCGGTGCATGTCGCAGATGCATCTTTATCTTATTGATTACAAGCTTCTTGCAAATGCTTCGGATAGATAGGCATTCTAAGACGCTTAGATATGCCATCTAAGATCCTTAGATATACCGTATGTCGAGCTTAGATGGTATATCTGTCTCAGAGAGTGTGGCGGAGTTTCTTTTTCGGGCACGATGTTTCATTTATATAATCACGATGTCTCTATATATAATTAAGGTGAGATATTTGCGATATGAATGATGTTCTTTTGCGATAGGTTCTTGACAAAATGTTCGTGTTTTATGCTGGTTTTTAGTAATTTTGTACCGCCGAATTGTATTATTGATAGAATAAATAAACATGAATGACAATATTCAGGAAGCGCATCTGGTGCAAAGAGTGGCTGAGATTCATAGAGATTTAAAAGAAAAAGCCATCTTTCTTGCCGAGTATGCGGCCACCTTAGAGGCTGTGGGCGTGCAAACGTCGCGCATACAGTATAACACTATCCGCATTGCCAAGTCGTTTGGTTACTGGTGTAACATTCTGATGTTTCCACGAACCATCAGCATTACGCTTCATAACGAGAACAGAGAGCACTCTTATACTTATGTGAAGAAGACGCCGGTTATGGCGTTGAACTTCAAGATAAATATGAAGCTGTCGCATCTCTCGTGGCGTGCGTTCGACGAAAAGCTTCCTTTAGAGACGTTATGGAGTGAGTTTCGCAGGATTATAAGCGAGCCTCGTGAGAGCCGTTGGACGGTTCTGATCCTCGTAGCCTTTGCAAATGCCTGCTTCTGTCGGCTATTCGATGGCAATTATACCTCGATGTGTATCGTTTGGATAGCCACTTTTGCGGGCTTTTTTATACGGCAGGAGCTTACAAAACGACATTGGAATGTGCTTGCGGTGTTCACTATATGCTCGTTTGTTTCCACAATGATCGGCGCCACCGATTATCTCTATTTCCACGGGGGTACCGAAGATATGTCGTTAGGTACATCAATGCTTTACCTTATACCGGGCGTTCCTATCATCAATGGGGTAATGGATACGATCGATAAACATGTGCTTAACGGCTTCGCCCGATTGCTCAATGCCGGTTTGCTTATCGTAAGTATTGCCTTAGGACTATCGTTCACGCTTACCATTCTTGATGTCAATCCCTTTGTGTTTACCAAACTAACGAGGCCGGATATCGTTTCGGCAGCCATAGCTGATGGACTTTTCGCCGCTGTAGCGGGAACTGGCTTCGCTATCATATCCAATCCGCCCCGGAAAGCATTGTTTATAACAGCTTGTCTTTCGTGTATCGGCCACGGTGTTCGTTATTTCTTCATGCATCATCCGCAGTTCATGTGCGATCAGGTGGTGGCGTCTTCACTTGCCGGACTGGTAGTAGGATTGCTTGCGGTGCCCGCTGCAATGAAGATACATTATCCGGCCGAGGGCTTTGCATTCCCCGCTTTGCTTGCCATGGTGCCCGGTATGTTTGCCTACAAAGCCGTTCGCGACATGATAGACATAGTGCAAATGCCCGATGTGGCAAACGAATATATTACGCGTTTCTTCCATAATTCGGCGTTAACGGTTATGGTTATGTTCGGCATGGTGGCATGTTGCGTCATTCCGATCTTCCTTTTCCGTAAGGAAACGTTCTCTGTAACGCGTAAGGAAGATAAATAAGCTTTTAACAGGAGGTAGAAAATGAAGCATGCGATCGTAATGGGAGCCTCGTCGGGCATAGGATTCGAGGTGGCAAAATTGCTGTTAGAAAACGGTTGGAAATTGGGTTTGGCGGCGCGCCGCACGGAACCTATGGAAGAAATGCGCAAGACTTATCCCGATTTGGTGACGGTAGTGCGCATCGATGTAACGGCCGATGATGCTCCCGAACGACTGATACAACTCATAGAGACGATGGGAGGAGTGCAGTTATACCTGCATGCTTCGGGTATTGGGAAAAAGAACTTGCAGCTCGAATCAACCGTTGAAGCACGCACGGTTGCCACCAATGTGATGGGTTTTACGTGCATGATCGACACTGTGTTCGGCTATATGGCAATGAATGGGGGTGGGCATATCGCCGCTATTTCTTCGGTTGCAGGCACCAAGGGGTTAGGTCCGGCACCGTCGTATAGTGCTTCGAAAGCTTATCAAAGCACTTACATTCAGGCTTTGGAGCAACTTTCAAACAGTCGAAAACTCAATA
>CAUUQE010000184.1:0-4678 GCA_963547065.1 uncultured Prevotella sp.
AAAGATTACAATAATATGCTGAATATCAATAACCTTATTGCCCAATCTATCTTCACAATCAAATATATATAAAGGTAATACCCACCCATCGGAATATTTGTATATATATTAATTTAATGCTATCGATAAATAAAACCGAAGTTTTTATACGCAGAAAACCGCGTTATATACCCCGTCATTATTCACCTTGTATCTTGATCAACAAACTACTTTGCGGAACATCTAAGGTCAGTGTCAATCCATCCATTAACTCCTTGCCAGTTCTTTTTTCCTCTCTACCGGTATCTTTGTTAATCAGTGTATACGTTTTCATAGCATTCAACCCGTGCAATTTAACCGTATAATTAGGATTAGAATTATCTTTTCTTCTGAATGCTACTACGTATCCGCTATCGTCCGAAGGGCGGTAAAGCTGATAAACCAGCCAGATGTTTTCCTTTGTCAAGTCGATGTCTTCACCTTCGCCAAGCGGATAAAAGTCTTCGTAAAAGTAAGGTCTCACTTCCTTAAACTCTGCCTGACGGTTACGCATATCATATATATTGAAGTTAGCTTGCGTAATCTTCCAATTATAAACAACCGATGTTCCAAGACTTGACCTAAAAGTAAACTTGTCTTCTTTAACTGTTCCTGTGCCATGCAAAGGCAGATATTGATGTAGTCCATACGTGTGGCATTGATAACCGATGGGTTCTCCGTAGTTATAATCGGTACGCCACATCGGTGCACTTCGCGATATCGTCTCTAAATCTATACGTCGTCCGCCACTGGCACAGTTATCTATCAAAAGTCCGGGGAAGCGCTTCAACAGATATTCCCAAAAGCTATAAAGGCCTTCTATATAATGTATCTCGCACATACCTTGTCGCCCGGGTTCGTCGTTGGCACGCCAAAAGCTTTCAGGTTCTATATTAAAGTCTTGTCGATAATAATCTATACCGTTCTGTTCTATAAAGTCTCCGATATATTTACTCATCCATTGGCAGGCTTCCGGATCACCAAGATTAAAGAGATACGAGTCGTGTTCATCGTCTTCCGGCTGTTCTTTCTGCTTTTGTTTACCGCGGGCATCAAGCATCCATTGCAGATGTTGCAGCGCCCAATCTGATCCTTTCGCCACTCGCTCGGGCTCAAACCACACCATAAATTTAGCTCCTACCCGATGAATTTCATCGGCAATGGGACGAAAACCGTTGGGGAAACGAACGGAATCTACCGTCCAATTGCCTACTGTATTGCCCCAGCTCTTATGATTTTCCACGTCGGCAGCATTCTTATACCAACCGGCATCCAGCCAAAACACTTCGGGAATCAGCTTAAACCGCTTATATCTTTTAACCATGGCAATGGCATAATCGTCGGTCAGACATGTATATTCGTTGCATGGAGCGGGATCTCCGTAATTGAAACTTGTAGACACGGGATAGACTGTTGGCTTGCCATTCACCTTCCAAGTGTGGTGATTAAGCACGAAACGTCGAAACATATTATGCCCTACCATGCGGTCGTTGCCCTGCCAGAAGAGTAAACAAACACTCGATGTACGTATCTTTTCTTGCGGAAAAAGATAGGTTTTCAACCGTTCTATACCTGTAGAAAGTGAGATGTTGCGTGCATCTATGCATCGCCAATGGGCATACCACGTACCTGTCCATCCTATAGCGGCCATCACTCCTTGATGGTTAGCAGACTCGATATTAAAGAACGGCATCATCATTTGCGATGAACGACCTCCCTCGGGACGCATGTTAAAGGTGTCGCCTGCACGGAATGTCTTTACATGAGGACTGAAATCGGTCTTCGAGGCATGGCTTCCTTCGGGATAATGCAGTGTAAAATCACCCGCTTTCCGGTAATTGAATGTTACATCAGAAACCTTAACGTTGGCAATTTCAGGTGTGTTTTGCTGTCCTGTATTGCAGAAATGCAGCACCCATTCCACCGCTCTATAATCGGTAAAGGCCGTCACTTCACATGTTACCTGTAGACCTGTGGCGTTATCGAAATAGGTATATAAGCGTTTAATAACCCGTGGATTGTCTGACGACAGATTATCAACTCGATATTTCCATTGGGTGATAAAGGTTGAAGAATGTCTACTACCATATTCGAAAGAGAATGGAGGAACCGCACCACGAGCAAAATGTGTGTTGATCCACTGCACTGCATTTACCGGCTTTTCAGTCATACGAGCCACGGTCTGTGCCACACTCAGGGCTGGTATCAGCAGCAAACAGAATAACGTATAAATAATCTTTTTTTTCATTTTCTGAGGATAAATCTTTAATAGGTTTTTATTTCAGCAGTGCAAAATCCGCAAAGTAACGGCGTTATCGACTATATTCCACTCTACCGTTTACTATGCTATAAAGGATAAATCGCATGGAGTTATAAGGCAATCGTTATGTGTTGTGCATCAGATAGTAAACTTTTTAACCGAACGATAATGCGGTCTCGGATATACAAAGAACATCTACAGCATGCCTCATTAAGTTTTTTATACAAAGCTTTTTATCTAAACGACAATTAAGTAGCCTTGCAAAAATAAGCAAAAAATATACATCTTCCAATAATACAGCCACTTTTTATTTATCCTACAATTAAACAATACCGACTCCCGAAATAATAAAAACAACCGCCACACAATTGATTTAAGTCAAGAAAAATGCTGTTTATCGATACTGTTCGCGCAAACATTTGTATTTATTCCATAAATCCGTTATCTTTGCATCGTGTTTTTCATAGTATTAGATTTAAGGTTAACAAAGGTTGGGACTCAGCGGAGCCCCTTTTTTATTGCCCGTATGTTATCCCAATATATTGTGAATATTTAGTTCGCCCGACGAAGATAGCACATCTATCTCCCCCGCTCGGCATCGATGAAAAATATTTGTAACCACTCTGTATCATATAGCTGTTTGTCTGGGAGCATCATCTCGGACCGAATAGATGGTACACTTATATCCGATACACGGCATGTCTACGCCCGATAGATAATTCTCCTATTATCGATAGATGGCATATCTATTTTCAGCACCCCTTACGACTGTCACAAGTAAGCGCCATCGGCGATACCTCCGTTTCTAATTAATTGTAGTCGTTGCTGCTGTCCGTATTGTTGCCATCCACTATAAAGTCGGGGATTGAGAATCTTCCGAAAGTCCATTGCAGGCATATCGTTTTAGTTAATAATTCCCAATATATACCAAATAACGAGCATGCACGTCGCCCTTTCATACATTATTTTCTACATTTGTAGAAAATACTAACTCTAAATAAATCATTTTTATATTTCATTCATGAAGAAAATATTATTTTTGCTGCTAGGCATTGCAGGCATGCTGTTTATGTCGTGCAACAGTCGAGAAATGGCGAAAGAGGAGAATTTAACGCAGTATGTGGAGCCGCGAATTGGTACGGCTCATTGTCGTTATTTCCACTTTGCACCCGGTGCAATGCCCTTTGGAATGGCAAAGCCCGGCCCTTCTACCAACGGTTCTCTGGGCAACAAATCGGGTTGGGAGGCCACAGGATACGACTATCGCGATAAATCTATCGAGGGCTTTCCTTGTTTACACGAGTTTCAGGTGGGTGGTGTGGTACTCATGCCTACCACGGGCAAGCTCGTAACAGTGCCCGGATTACCCACCGACACACTACAGAAAACAGGCTATCGCTCGGCTTTCAGCCACGATGAAGAGGTGGCTACGGCGGGCTACTACTCCGTTATGTTGAAAGATTACAACGTAAAGGCCGAAATTACAGCTACCGAGCGTGTGGCTTTCCAGCGCTATGTGTTCCCCGAAAGCAGCCAGAGTCATATCCTTTTTAACATAGGAAATCGGCAGGGAGAGAGTGGGGCTGTGCTCGATGCATCGGTAACCTACACTGACAACGGGCGCATTGAAGGCTGGGTGATTACCGAACCTGAATACGTTAAGAAGTATCAACCCGGGGCCAATGTGCCTATTTATTTCTCTGCAGTGCTCGATAAAAAGCCCGATACAGTGGGCACTTTCATAGGCGATAAGATTGTTCAAGGAGCCAAAAAGACAACGGGTAAGGGTGCCGGATTGTATCTCACGTTCAAGACTTCTAAAGATGAAGCCGTAACGGTAAAGGTGGGTGTTTCTTACACATCTGTGGAAAATGCTCATCTGAATTTGGAAACAGAGGCTAAAGATCTTACTTTCGACGAAGCTAAAAAACGGTCGCACGACACGTGGCAGGAATATCTGAGCCGCATCGCCGTAGAAACTAAGGTAAAAGAAGATAAGGTAAAATTCTATACAGGACTGTATCACGCGTTGCTCGGTCGGGGTGTTGCCAGCGACGTGAACGGTGCCTATCCGCGCCACGATAGCAAAATCGGACAGATAGAACTGAAAGACGGCAAGCCTGCATTCAACCTCTATAACACCGATGCCATGTGGGGAGGGCAGTGGAACCTTACGCAAGTGTGGATTATGGCATACCCCGAACACATGAGCGACTTCATAAGTAGCCATTTACAGATATATAAGGATTGCGGTTGGTTGGCCGACGGAGTGGCAAACAGCCGCTATGTATCGGGCGTAGGCACCAATCAATTGAGCAATATGATTGTGGCTGCTTACATGTGTGGCATACGTGATTTCGACATAAAGCTGGCATACGAGGCTTGTCTGAAGAACGAACT
>CAUUQE010000185.1:0-4522 GCA_963547065.1 uncultured Prevotella sp.
ACATGGGATATCTACATTATAGAGTATCATTGGAAAAGGTTGATGAAGATTTCGAATTAAGTCGGAGAGCAAACTGTGTGTGTCTTGATGCTGCTGTTGTAACTTTTCCTTTGACAATACGAAAAGTTTCAGCAGGCGACCGTTTTATTCCATTGGGAATGGAAGGATCGAAATTAGTTAGCGACTTTATGACAGATAAAAAGCGTTCCTTATTTGAAAAACAACGGCAACTTGTCGTAGAGGATCATTTAAAACGTATTGTTTGGTTAGTAAATGAACGACCTGATAATCGCTTTAGAGTAACATCTTCTACTATAACTGTCCTAAAAATAGAGTTGCTTTTTTAAGGTCTTCAGGGGTATCTATTCCTACCGTTTCTATGTTGGTTATACCAACTTTTATCTTATATCCATATTGTAACCATCTTAACTGTTCCAAACTTTCAGCCTTTTCAAGTGATGATTGTGGGAGTTTAGTAATTTCATCAAGTATTGTTTTTCTATACGCATATATTCCTAAGTGTTTGAGGAAAGGGTAAGAAGTTAACCACTCTTTGGTTTTAAGTCCCCTGATAAATGGAATGACATTTCGTGAAAAATACATTGCATAGCCATTATTGTCGAGTACTATTTTAGGAGAGTTTGTATTTTCAACCTCTTTCATTGTACTAAAATATTTGCCAAGTGTGGCAATTTGCGTAACTGGATTGTCAAAACAATGGCATAAAATTTCGATCTGTGTCTTCCTAATAAATGGTTCGTCGCCTTGTATATTCACAACAACATCCCATTTTCTTCCAATTTTTTCTATTGCTTCAGCTATTCTGTCTGTACCACTCTTATGATTCTTACGCGTCATAACAGCTTTTCCTCCGAATGCCATGACACAATTGTAAATACGCTCATCATCAGTTGCGACGTAAGCATCTTCAAGTGCTGATGTGGTTCTCTCGTATACGTGTTGGATTATTGGTTTATTTCCGAGCATAGCAAGTGGTTTACCCGGAAAACGTGTCGAAGCGTATCTTGCGGGAATAATTCCAATAAATTTCATTATAGGCATTGTTTTTATTCGTTCATGGAGGACGTTTTAGCTATCTTGCGTATTTTTTGTAGAGCCTTATCACGTATTTGACGTATTCGCTCTCTCTTCAAATTCATGACATTACCTATTTCCATGAGTGTTTGTTTTTCGCATCCGATGCCAAAGAAAAGGCTTATAACTTGCTGCTGTCTTACATCTAATACTTTTCTCATAAGTCGTTCTAATTCTCCCTTGAATGATTCGTTATTAATATGTTCATCTGCCATCATTACGTTAGTATCTCTCAAAACGTGCAACAAATTGAATGAATTACGGCTGCCGGCAGGTATAGGTGCTTCTACCGAAACAACCTTTCTGTGTTCGTCAGCTGCCGTTCTGGAAAACTGACTTTGTTGTTCTATGCCTTGATGGAGCAACAGTTGTTCTATTTGTTTTCTGATGAAAGGAGCTGAAAACAGTGCAAAACGCTTTCCTTTAGAGCTTTTATATTTTTTCGCAGCATAGAGTAAACCGATATTACCTTCACTGACGAGGTCTTCTATATCAACTCCTTGATACTGGTATTGCTTGGCTATGAAGACAACAAACTTTAGATTTGCTTTGGTCAGACTTTCTAAAGCATCTTTGTCTCCATTTTGAATATTTTTTGCAAGTTCTGCTTCTTCTTGGGTTGTCAGAAGACTTTCGCTACCAATTTCATCAAGATAAAGTTTCATGGATGTTTTTTCTGCCTGCTTCATATGCTCTGCTTTGATTTATTAAGTTTATCCCAAATATTTTACCAAGATACGCGCATGGCCACTTTCTCGCAACTTTTGGATACTTTTTTCACGAATTTGTCTCACACGTTCTCGCGTAAGCCCAAACTCTTCTCCTATTTCTTCAAGTCCTTTCTCTGCACATCCGATACCAAAACTTTCTTTTAAGATAGCTGCTTCGCGTGGTTTTAACGCACTATCCATAGCATCATCGAGATCACTGTTCATTGATTCACGGTCTACAATTCTGTCTGCTCTTGAGTCATCCCCTGAAGTCAATATATCTGCCATACTATTTTCATCGTCGTCACTGAATGGAGCATCTATACTCATATGGTGATTATCGGCACGCATGGTCTGGGCAATTTTATTCTCGTCTATGTTTGTGAGACTTGCGAGTTCTTGAGTCGACGGGCGACGTTGGTACTCTTGTTCGAACTTGGCAATCTCATTGTTAATCTTACTTAATGCACCAACCTGATTAAGAGGTAGTCTTACAATACGACTCTGTTCGGCTATGGCCTGTAAAATAGATTGCCTAATCCACCAAACTGCATAAGAAATGAACTTGAAACCTCGTGTCTCGTCAAATTTTTCGGCAGCTTTTACCAGACCAATATTTCCTTCATCAATTAAATCTGTCAACGAAAGACCTTGGTGCTGATATTGTTTAGCAACAGAAACTACAAATCGAAGATTAGCATTAATAAGCTTTTCTTTAGCTCGTTCACCCTCCTTTCCTCCTTTTCGTATCAATTGTGCCAATTCTGTTTCTTCGTCAATGCTTACCATTGGCAGCCGCCCAATTTCCAATAGATACTTGTCAAGCGACTCACTTGAGCGGTTTGTAATACTTCGCTGGATTTTTAATTGTCTCATTCTTGTTTTTCTTTTTATTCGTACTTGGTAAAGATTGGTATACCATTTGTACATTATCCTGTCATACTATTCAAGGCTTGCAAAAAATATGCCACCTTTCTTTTTTTACTCTTTGTAATATAACTGTCTTATTTTTAAGAACCATTTGGCAGTCTTGTTCGCTGAAATTTTCTTTTTACAGAACTCTTTTTTGTAGTTTGTACCTCAAATTATGGAGTATTATTATTTATTTTTTTGTTTATCATTCAGACTACAAAATTATTCATTTATTTTCTAATAACCTAATTTACTTTCATATGAATTATCTTTTTCGTTAATAAAATGATGAAGGCGTAAAAAATAAGTAGAGAAATGAGAGTTTTGTAAAATAATATATATCTTTGCATTACTAAGACGAAGTACTAAACATATATGTTTTCTTTCAGTTGAAGATGTCGTCACCACTCAACCTGCCTGAAAAGGGAGGGGAATATACAACTAAGCGGCAAGATTTTAAAGTGTCTATATCTATGAATGATGATTATGAGAAGTACATATCGCAATTGAAAGAGGGCTCGTATGAAGCTTTCTCTGAATTGTATATGCATTACTCAAACAAACTATATAGTTTTGCTTTGGCGCAGACAAAGAATGCTACGCTTGCAGAAGATATAGTGCAGGAAACGTTCTTGAAGTTGTGGAACACGCGCAGCCAGCTGGACTGTTATGGCAATGTGCACGCGTTGTTGTTTACGATTGCCCGGAATTTAATCATCGATGGGTTCAGAAAGCAGATTGTAAAGATTAATTTTGACGATTATCGGCAGGCATGCAATGCGGTTTCTTCATGGCCTACGCCCGATGAACAGGTTAATTATCAGGAATTTGTTGACCGCTTGCAGCAGACCAAAAAGCTTTTATCGAAGCGTGCCTGCCGGATTTATGAGATGAGCAGAGAGCAGAATATGCCTATTCAGGAGATAGCAAATTCTTTGAATTTATCTTCACAAACGGTCAAGAACTATCTGAGTTCAACCTTGAAAATCTTTAGAAAGAAGATGATGGAGAGCCGTTATTTCTTTTTGTTTTAATTGTTGCTTGTTCATTAACCAAGCTGTTTCATACCTTGTTTTCAGGCGAGGTGTCCTCATGTTGTTCTGCCCCGATTGGATTATGGCAGGATAGTTTTAATTCATATAAATGTTAACAAAGGTTATATTTCAGTATCATCTTTAGGTATTCGCGTATACATTTTAGAAGTTAACTACATATGGAAAAACGTATAGAAGATTTATATCAGCAATACTTGTTGGGGCAATTGTCTCGTGAAGATTTTGAGGAATTGCAGCAGAAAGTGGCTCATACTACCGATGATGAGTTGTGGAATCTGATGTGTGAGGACTTTTCTTTGTCATCAGAATTTGCAGAAATGAGTCGTGAATCGCAGCAAAGAATATTGCATGATCTGCAGTCTAAGATACGAAAGGAACAGCATCGAAAGTTTGTTCATAAGCTTTTACGCTATGCATCGGTAATCGTGGTGATGGTTTCTCTGCTTGGTGGTGGTTATTGGGGACTAAAGTCCTTGAGTCAGCCAGCGCCGGTTTATACTTATGTGAATGTGAAGGCAGGAAGCAAGAGCGTGATAACATTGCCCGACGGTACCCATGTGAGTCTCAATGGTAATAGCCAATTGCGTTATAATATAGCGCCGGGAGAGCATCGTGAGGTGGTGTTAATGAAGGGTGAAGCCTATTTTGATGTTACCAAAGATGCGAGTTGCCCATTTCGTGTGCATGTGAACGATATGCAGATTGAAGTCTTAGGTACCAAGTTTAATGTGCGATGCCATTCCGGTGAGG
>CAUUQE010000186.1:0-4505 GCA_963547065.1 uncultured Prevotella sp.
GCTTACACCACTATCATCAACAGTATCTTCGCCATTCTGATAGCTGCAGCGCTCTTTGCAGCCCGCAATGAGGCCGACGGATATTTCCTCTTGAACCTTCTTTATTACATTATAATAACGCCGATTATAACGGTTGTGCTCACGAAAGTGATGTATATGAGCGAAGACAAGATTATTGTAGCCAACGCACTTAGCCGTATCGACAGCGTTCTGAGCATCGCTCCGTTGCCCGAACCGGCCAAGACGATTCTGCCGCGCGATAACTCTGTTGAGTTCAGGGGCGTAATCTTCCGCTACAAAGATGCCGATACGAACGCTTTGGATAATATATCGATGACCATCAAGGCGGGCGAACACATTGCGTTGGTAGGCCCTTCGGGGAGCGGAAAAACCACGTTAGCTTGTCTTATAGCGCGTTTCTGGGACGCTACCGAGGGCAGTGTAAGCATCGGAGGCACGGATGTTCGCAACATCAGAAAGGAGGATTTGATGCGACAGGTGTCGTTCGTTTTCCAAGACAGCAGGCTGCTCAAGGGCACCATTCTCGACAATGTGCGTTTAGGTAAGCCCCATGCAACCGAGCAAGAGGTGCGCCGTGTGCTCGCCGAAGCGCAATGCGACGACATCATTGCCAAGCTCCCGATGGGCATACACACGCTGATCGGCACCGACGGAACTTATCTTTCGGGTGGTGAACAGCAGCGCATAGCCATCGCAAGAGTAATGCTTCAAGACACCCCAATAGTAATTCTCGACGAAGCAACGGCCTATGCAGATCCCGATAACGAGGCACGTGTGCAGACTGCATTCAATGCCTTGTCGGTGGGAAAGACCGTTATCATGATAGCACATCGTCTGTCTGCCGTTGTAGAAGCCGATAAAATATACGTGCTAAAAGGCGGACAAATATGCGAACAAGGCACACACGAGGAGCTTACATCGCACGATGGTGGCCTTTATGCCCAGATGTGGCGCGAATACAATCAATCTGTAAACTGGAAATTAGGAGGAACAAAATGAATATCATCAAAACTCTACAACACCAATATGCACTCTCCGAACAGGGTGCACGCGACATGTTGAAAGCATGTATCAGCTGTACGGTGAGCGATTTAGTACTCATTATGCCCGTCGGTTTGTTGTATTTTATCGTGGCAGACCTGCTCGATGGCGGACATATAAGTGGCGAACGTTCCGCTTGGTATGCCGTTCTAACTGCGATATGCGTACTGCTTATCGCTCTTACAGCGTATGTTCAATACAACGCTACGTTCTTTGCAACCTATGTAGAGAGCGGTGTTAGGCGCGTTTCCATTGCCGAACGATTGCGACGCTTGCCCCTTTCGTTCTTCGCAAAGAAAGATCTTTCCGACCTTACGAGCACCATCATGGCCGATTGTGCCACCTTGGAAACGGCCTCATCGCATTGGATTCCCGAATTTATAGGTGCCATTCTTTCGGTTATTCCCGTGGGTATAGGTTTGTTCTTTTATGATTGGCGCATGGCTGCTGCGGCCCTCTGGGTGCTACCGGTGAGCCTTGTAGTGGTGATGTTCTATACCACTGTGCGCAACAGATTAGGGCGACGGCAGATGAAGGCCAAGATGGCGTGTGCCGATGGTATACAGGAATGCCTCGAAACCTTGCGCGACTTGCACGCCAATAATGCCGAAGCGAAGTATCTTGAAAGTCTTGATGGCAAGATTAAAGCTGTGGAACATCGCGCTTTGATCAGCGAACTAGGCATGGCAGTATTTGTGGTCAGTGCTCAATTGATACTCAAGTTAGGCATCGTAACCGTGGTGCTTACGGGTGCCATGCTGCTCATGCAGGGGCGGTTGAGCGTCATTTTGTTTTTCATGTTCTTGCTGGTTGTCTCGCGCATGTATGATCCCTTGTCGGGTGCGCTTATCAATTTAGCCGCCATCCTCGGCCTGAACGTGCAGACCGAACGCATGAACGAAATCTTGGAACACCCCGTTCAAGGCGGCACAGACCGGCTGACCAACCGCGGATATGATATCGTTTTCGACCGTGTGAGCTTTGCTTACGACGCCTCGGAACCCGTGTTGACCGATGTTTCATTCACCGCCCGTCAGGGTGAGGTTACGGCTCTTGTAGGCCCATCGGGTGGGGGTAAAACCACCGTGTCGCGACTTGCCGCCCGTTTCTGGGATGTCTGCAGCGGCCGCATTACCGTGGGAGGAATGGATATTGCTACAATCGATCCCGAAACATTGCTCTCGCTTTATTCCATTGTGTTCCAAGAAGTAACGCTGTTTAATAACACTGTGATGGAAAACATACGCATAGGGCGCAAGGATGCCACCGATGAAGAGGTTCTGCAGGCCGCACGTATGGCTCATTGCGATGAGTTTTCAGAGCGTTTGCCCAATGGTTGGAACACGATGATTGGCGAGAACGGCTCCGAACTTTCGGGCGGAGAGCGGCAACGAATATCCCTTGCACGCGCCTTTCTTAAAGACTCTCCCATCGTTCTGTTGGACGAAGCGACGGCTTCTCTCGATGTTGAAAACGAAACAATGATACAGGAGTCGCTCTCAAAACTCATCAAAAACAAGACGGTGTTGGTGATTGCGCATCGCATGCGCACCGTGTCCGGCGCCGACAAAATAGTAACGCTTCGCGATGGAAAGGCCTATGTGTAGAGCTTCTACAGCCCATCTGCGCCTCGCGCACGAAGCAAATAATAACAATGAAAACCGAAAATAAACGTATGAAAGAGAAAATGAAATTCAATGGTCCCGTGCAGGAAACGCTGCTCATTCCGCTGTATATGCGCGCCATGGAGAGCAGACGAAAGAAGAACTGCATACTGAAAGACGACTTTGCCGAAGGGTTAGTCGACCGTATAGACTACGACTTCGCCAAACTGAAGAACGCAAAAATGAGCTATATTGGCTGTGTTGTGCGCGGAAGATACTATGATGATGCCGCCCGAAGGTTCATTCAGTCGCACTCAAACCCTGTTGTTGTGAACGTGGGATGCGGACTCGACACGCGCTACCAGCGTGTTAAAGAGCACAACCGCGCCGTGTTTTACGAGCTCGACCTGCCCGAAGTGATTGAACTGCGTCGGCATCTGATACCCGAAGAGGCGGGAGATCACTACGTGGCAGGATCGCTGTTAGAAGAAGATTGGATGGATGAACTGCGCGAACGTCACCCCGACAGCCACTTTATTATCATTGCCGAAGGCGTGTTGATGTATTTCTACGAGCGGCAAGTCAGACAGTTCGTTACGCGTATAGCCAAGAAATTCGGCGGCGGAGAGCTGTGTTTCGACGTCTGTGGCCCTATGATGACGAAGCACGGAGTGCGCCCAGACTCGATGCAGGAGTCCCAAGCGGAGTTCCGATCGGGCTTTGCTAACGGCCATGAAATAGAGAAATGGGCATGTAACATTCAGCTTGTGGAGCAGAAAAGCTATATGAGCATGTTTCGCAGCCGGTGGGGATTCATGGGCTATACCTTCGGTCTGTTCCCCCGACTGTGTTTCCGTTACAGCTCCATGCTGCGCTTCAAGTTGTGATAGACAGGGGGGGGAGGGATGGAAGATTAGGGATGGACGAGGAGTGATCAGAGGTTGTGCGGCAGGTACTTGGTTTGTTTGAATATTCTTAAACAACATCATTTTTGCGTTATATATAAGAGAATTTGCATGAATTGAGCTATTATGGCTTTATCGGATCATATTCTGCAGGGCATAGATATGCCGCCTAAGCGTGTCAGAGAGTTCATCTAAGGCGCATACGTTGTCTATCTAACGGTCTTAGATAGGCTCTCTGATAAAATCGTTTGTAATATGTTTTTAATCAGTATGTTATGGATGTGGTTGAAAGAAGACGGGGGTACTCTCTCCAGCTTCCCTCTGCAGGGGGAGAGCGCGGTTTGAAAGAAGCTGCTAAATGGTATTCTGCTTCTTGAAAAAGAGGAGAGGCGATTCTCTTTTCCCCTCTACGGAGAAAAGTTAGCAGGGGCTCTCTTTTTTTAAAAAAGGATGAAGGAAAGGGATAATAGTAATCTTCCCCCGTCTTTGGAGAGGCGGGGGAAGATTACTTATATATTAATCGTCATCGTCATCGTCATCATGGTGTTTATGATGTTTGTGGTGTTTGTGGTGCTTGTATTTGAAGTCTCTGTGCGGTCGATCCCACTCCTCGCGCGGTCCGCAGTACGGTCTGGGAGGCGGAGGACAATAGCGAGGAGTCCGATAATACGGGGCGTATGAGCGGATGTTGAGTACTACACCGCCGTTACGCCACGACAGCGGACGGTAGAAATAGTCGGTTCCGATGAACAGGCTCCATTGCCTGCCGCTCAGAGCAATACGTAGTGCTGAATTTCTGGCGCGCCAATGACGTGCGTAGAGGTCTTCGTAATCGTCTACATGGAGCAGATATTCGAGGTTTGTGCGGTACACTCGCCGGTGTACGTTGTCAAATAAAAGTGCACAACTGGGACCTCAATTAAGTTTGGGGTTT
>CAUUQE010000187.1:0-4504 GCA_963547065.1 uncultured Prevotella sp.
GGTCTATAGGTATCATCGGCGTTCGGTTTGCCCCCCGGCCAGCCGGTAATAGTATGCTGTAGGTCGTTAAAGATCTTGATATTGGCATTATAGGCCGAACCGTAAAGGGCCAAAAGTTCACTCAGTCCGTTTTCATTATAGTCCTTGTTGGTGAGCTTTAAGATAGGTTTGCCGGTGATCTGGCAAAGCCATACCAAAGCAGAGCGCACCAACTTGTCGGTCCATTCGCACGATTTGACGAGCCAAGGATGGACAATTCGAGTGAGTTGACTTGCTGCAGACAGGTCTATGATTACATGGGCATCGTTGTGAGTTTGCAGGAATGAGGCCGGAATAGCATCGGTTATCTTGCCTTCGATGGTCTTCTGAATGATTTCGGCCTTTTCTTCTCCCCATGCCACAAGGTATATCTTGTGGGAATGGAGGATAGTGGAAATACCCATAGTTATTGAGCAAGGAGGCACAGGCTCACTGGTTCCGAAACTCATAGTCATCTCTTGGCGCGATACTTGGTCAAGGAGAATGATTCTTGATGTAGAAGTTAATCCCGATCCGGGTTCGTTTGTGGCGATATTCCCAATACGTCCGATACCGAGAAGCATAATGTCTATTCCGCCGAAACTCTCGATACGTTCTTCATAGAGGCGGCAATGCTCTTGTACTTTTTCCTGTGCAACGCTACCATCCGGCGTGAATATGTTCTGCGGATCAATGTCTACGTGGTTCAGGAAGCGTTCGCGTAGCTGGTTGATGGCACTATTGCGGGTGTTCTTGGACAGTTGAAAGTACTCATAAGCGTTGAATACCACCACGTTATGGAAACTTAACTTCTTTACTTTATGGCGATGAATCAGCTCCTCGTATACTGGAGAGAGCGAAAGGCCGGTACCTAAGCCGAGTACGCAGAACTTGCCTTCGCGTTGCTTGGTCTTGATTTCGTTCTCGATGGCATCGGCTATACTCTTTGCACCGTCCTCGATCTTGGGGAAAATATCGGTAGGAATTTTCTCACAACGTGTAATTTCCGAGCGATCGACGGCTGTTTTCGGGCTATAGATCTCTACTGGAACCTTGTTTAACACAATTTCTGATGTTAGATTCAGTTTCATTTTATTAGTTCCTTTC
Organism: uncultured Prevotella sp.; assembly: GCA_963547065.1. Taxonomy (GTDB): domain Bacteria; phylum Bacteroidota; class Bacteroidia; order Bacteroidales; family Bacteroidaceae; genus Prevotella. The sequence goes on from CAUUQE010000187.1 coordinate 1,126, forward strand.
TTATATTTTAAAATGACATTTTGATATTTGAATAAAACAATTCTCTTTGATAAGTTCGATTATCTGGGGCATGGAGAGTTTCCACATCTATGATTATGACTGCTCAAGAGTTGCAACCTCATCCCTAAAAAAGTAAGAATGAGTTAACAGAAGCCAACCCATTCTCGTACTATCTTTACAGATTATTTTTTTCGATGTCTTTGAAGTAGCGGTATGTTCCCACCTTCAGTTCATCGGTGGCAGGCTCGTCGCAGACAATAATGCCATGCTCATGCAGTTGTAGAGCACTGATCGTCCACATTTGCGTGATACCTCCTTCCACGGCAGCTCGCAATGCACGGGCCTTATGATGTCCGTTTACGAGGATCATCACTTCGCGTGCATCCATCACAGTGCCCACTCCAACGGTCAAGGCGTGCTTGGGTACCTTATTTATATCATTGTCGAAGAAGCGGCTGTTGGCAATGATAGTATCGGTAGTCAGCGTTTTAACACGAGTACGCGATGCAAGCGACGAGCACGGTTCGTTGAAAGCGATGTGACCGTCGGGCCCTATGCCGCCGATAAACAGGTCTATGCCGCCTGCTTCACGTATCATCTGCTCGTAATGTTTGCACTCTTCGGCAAGATCAGGGGCGTTTCCGTTGAGAATATGCACATTCTCTTTCGGGCAATCGATGTGGTCGAAGAGGTTACGGGCCATAAAGGAATGATAGCTTTCGGGATGCGCTACGGGCAATGCCACGTATTCATCCATGTTGAAAGTTACCACATTTTTAAACGAAACGCGCCCTTCTTTGTAGGCTTTAACGAGCTCGGAATACATTCCTTCGGGTGAAGAACCGGTGGGAAGTCCCAGAACAAACTTACGTTCAGCCGTGGGTTTGAATTCGTTGATACGGCGTACGACGTGCTCGGCTGCCCAGTGCGACAGCGCTGCATAGTTGGGTTCTATGATTAATCTCATGATTTTGAAGCTTATATAATTGTATTCTTTATTTTTAATCTGCTGCATTTTCGCGCTCATGACGCTCGGGCCAAAGATGTTTGGCATAGGTGAGATGATACAGGTCGTACACCTTTGTGAAACGTGTAAGGCGGTTCTTGAACCCTTCGAAGTCCTTTTTAGCATTGCTCCATTGTACTTCTGCTAGTGCAGACATGCGCGGAAGCACCATATATTCGGCAAAATTCTCGTTACCGATATACTCTGTCCACAGGTTCGCCTGCACGCCCAAGATATGTTTCTGCACCTCAGGAGCCACATCATTGGGCAGCGGATCGTAGCTATATACTTTTTCTACGGGCAGAAAACCACCGATCGACAGAGGTTCTTTCCATGTGTCTTTCACTTGATAGTAATCGAAATATGTGTAATCTACGGGGCTCATGATAACATCGTGCCCCTTATGGGCCGCCTTGATGCCCGGTTCGAGTCCTCTCCAGCTCATTACCATCGCACTTTGATTGATATCCCCATCGAGAATTTCGTCCCATCCGAGTATTCTGCGCCCTTTGGAATTGACGAATTTCTCTATGCGGTTGGTGAAATATCCCTGCAGTTTTTTTACGTCAATTCCCAATTCGGCCATCTTAGCCTTGCATTTCGGGCACTGTTCCCAACGGCGTTGTGGGGCCTCATCGCCACCTATATGGACGATTTTCGAGGGGAATATCTGCATCAGCTCGTCCAGCACGTTCTGACAGAAGTCGTAAGTCTGCTCATTGCCAAGGCAGAGGACCTCGTCTGAAATGCCCCATTGGCGGCGCACTTCATACGGCCCGCCCGTACAACCCAGCTCCGGATAGCATGCAAGCGCGGCCTGCATGTGGCCCGGCATGTCTATTTCGGGTATCACGGTGATGTATCTGTCGGCAGCGTATTTCACGATTTCGCGTGCTTCGTCTTGAGTGTAATAGCCGCCGTAGGGTGTTCCGTCGTATACATCCGAGTTGCGTCCCATCACCGTTTCGGTACGTTTCGAGCCAAAGTCGGTAAGTCTTGGATACTTCTTTATTTCAATTCGCCATCCTTGGTCTTCTGTCAAGTGCCAATGAAAGGTATTCATATTGTGCATGGCAATCAGATCGATGTATTTCTTAACGAAAGATATCGGAAAAAAGTGGCGTCCGCAATCCAAGTGCATGCCTCTATAGCCGAAGCGTGGAGCGTCTTTTATGACGACGGTCGGGAGCTCTACTTGCGCAATACCCTTGCCCACAGGCAGCGATTTGCGCAATGTCTGTATGCCATAGAACACCCCTTGCGGCGTGCTGGCCGATATAAGAATCTCTTTGGCCGTAACTCTGATGGTGTAACCCTCGGCTTGTGTCGCCTTTTTATCTAAGATGAGTCTTATTCCGCTCTTGCCTTTTGCAGAGGTAACCTGCAGACTCAGTCCGGTGTTGTCTTTGATATATCCGGCAAGAAAGTCAGCATTGCGTTGCATATCGGCATTGCTTTCCGGATATACGATGACCGTAGAAGCGTTTAAAAAGAAAGGCGCTTTAGCTGTGAGCGATACTTCTTGCGGCAGAGGAATTACTTGATAGTCAGCGGTGAAGTCGGCAGCTGCCACGAATAGGCATTGCATACTCGTTAGGATTAGCATTAATATTTTTCTTTTCATTGATAGTAATGTGTTTTAAGTTTCCATGCAAAGATACGAAAAAAAATATCTTTTCACCATGTTAAATCTATTTTTCTTTTTCGTTTTGAAAACTCTAATTTCTTAATAGGTGTAACGCATTGAAAATCTATTCTTTACAGTTGGATGAGACAGATGGCCTATCTAAGGTTGATAGGCAGGCTCTCTATGACTGACAGGTAGTATGTCTGCCGATGTTACATGGCTGGTGTATGACAGACGGGTGTAGGAGTTGTTTGTTACACTCATTAGGTCTGTCTCTTTTATGGTGCCAGTCTGTCGTTTACAAAAACTTGTAACGGTAGTCGTCTACTGCGGTTATAGCACGGTATTTCTGCTCGTTCGTGCCTGCCAAAAAAATAGGATATGCATGATAATATAACAGAAATATTTTTGTAACTTTGCAACATTATATATATGGAACGTTGAAGAATGAAAGAATTTGTTATATCCGAGGTGAAGGCAGAGACCGCTGTATTGGTGGGACTTATTACCAAAGAGCAAGACGAAGCTAAGACCAAGGAGTATCTCGACGAACTTGAATTTCTGGCAGACACGGCGGGTGCCGTTACCGTGAAGCGCTTCACGCAAAAGGTGGGAGGCCCTAATTCGGTAACGTATGTGGGAACCGGCAAGCTCGAAGAGATAAAACAATATATCAAGAACGAAGAAGAAGCCGAACGACCGGTGGGGATGGTGATCTTCGATGATGAGCTCTCGGCCAAACAGAT
>CAUUQE010000188.1:0-4468 GCA_963547065.1 uncultured Prevotella sp.
CAGATGTCCGGCGGACAGATGCAGCGCGTAGCTATAGCGCGGGCATTAGTTAACAATCCCGCCGTTATACTGGCCGATGAAGCCACCGGTAACCTCGATACAAGGACGAGTTTCGAAATCCTCGTGCTCTTTCAAAAGCTGCATGCCGAGGGTAGGACTATCATTTTCGTGACGCACAACCCCGACATTGCACACTACTCGAGCCGAAACATCCAGCTTAGAGACGGCCATGTGATCAGCGATGAGCATAATCAAGACATCTTATCGGCAGCAGACGGACTCGCTGCATTACCTGCAAATTCTGACGAATAAGCAAAAGTATATGAATTACGTCAATCTTTTAAAAATAGCTTTACGAGCCATCGCCGCTAATAAGATGCGCTCATTCCTCACTGCTCTAGGCATCATCATCGGAATAGCCTCGGTAATTACCATGCTTGCCATAGGACAAGGAACCAAACGAAGCATACAGGCGAACATCGCCGAAATGGGCTCCAATATGATCATGATAAGTCCCGGAGCCGACATGCGTGGCGGTGTAAGACAAGATGCCTCGTCGATGGAAACACTCAAGATGAAAGACTATGAGGACATCAAGAACGAATGTACTTATATAAAGGCCATCAGTCCCGTGGTTACATCCAGCGGACAATTTATCTATGGCAACAATAATACGCCTTCGTCTATATACGGTGTGAACCAAGACTACTTGGAAATACGTCAATTGACCGTAGAAGACGGCGAAATGTTCACCGATGCCGACATCAAATCAAGCGCTAAAGTGTGCATCTTGGGGCAGACTGTAGTGCAAAATCTCTTCCCAGATGGCAGCGATCCCATTGGCAAAGTGGTACGTTTCAACTCCATTCCATTCCGTATAATCGGCATACTGAAGAAAAAAGGCTACAACTCTATGGGGATGGACCAAGACGACTTAGTATTGGCACCCTATACGGCTGTGATGAAAAGAATATTAGCACAAACCTATTTGGGAGGCATACAATGTTCAGCCATTACCGAGGGTGTGACCGAAAAAGCCACCGAACAAATCTCAAACATCTTACGCCGGAACCACAAACTGAAAGATGCTACCGACACAACGGAGTCCGATGACGACGACTTCAACATACGCTCGCAGGAGGAACTTGCATCAATGATGAACTCCACCACCAACATGCTCACCATCCTGTTAGGCTGCGTAGCAGGTATATCGCTCATTGTGGGCGGCATAGGTATCATGAACATCATGTATGTGAGCGTTACCGAACGTACCCGCGAAATCGGTCTGCGAATGAGCGGCGGCGCAAGAGGCATCGACATACTAAACCAATTCCTCATCGAAGCTATCCTGCTAAGCGTTACGGGTGGCATTATCGGAGTGGTGCTCGGCATAGGATCGTCTTACACCATAAAATTCCTCGCCCACTGGCCTATATACATACAGAGCTGGAGCATTGCGATGAGTTTCGCCGTATGTACATTCACGGGTGTATTCTTCGGTTGGTATCCGGCCAAAAAGGCGGCACAGCTCGATCCAATAGAGGCTATCAGATACGAATAAATTATATGCCAACCTTATATATTTTGTGTAATTCAAAACTTAAGGATACGATAAATTCGTTATAACATATTTGCATTTGCTGACATAAAACTTTATATTGTTCTTCAATATTTTATATAAATTGTAGCATTAAATATATGAAAAAGATCAGATTGTTGTTCATATGCCTCGGCAATATATGCCGAAGTCCGGCGGCAGAAGGAATAATGAAAAACATCGTACATCAAGCTGGTACCGATGATTTGTTTTATATAGACTCGGCAGGTATAGGCGATTGGCATGTCGGACAGTTGCCCGATATCCGCATGCGTAGAAATGGAGCCATGCGAGGTTATGAATTCAATAGCCACGCTCGGCAGTTTAACCACGAAGACTTTAAGCATTTTGACTATATTTTGGTAATGGATCACGATAATTATCGTATGGTTGATGCCATGACAACCAATAAAGAAGACAAACAAAAGGTGCATTTGCTGACGGAATTCCTTACGGAACACTACGGTGCAACCATGGTTCCCGATCCTTATTATGGTGAAGATGCCGACTTCAATTATGCTTTAGACCTGATCGAAGATGCTTGTCGTGGTCTATATCACAAATTAACAATTCCTATACAATAACACATCACTTTCAGCGCCTTTAAGGACTAATCGTTATATTTTGATGAAACATTCATCAAAAATATTACGGTTACGATTCTTCTCTTGATGTACTTTCCAATGAATTGTACCAATTCAAACGCTCTTTCCCTATGTCATACTACTTTTACTGCCCATCAGACATACGAGAAATTTATTCCCGTGAAAGTGTAACTCTTCATCAATTCAGCCTCCGAACAAATATGTTATACGGTTGAATGCAACAGAATATTAGTAGCATTCGACAACATAAGCGTCATAACCATAACTATCCGATACACAAAAACATAATGCTTCTCCACACCCATACGCAAACAGACAAGAGATAAAATCCATAATCATGAAAATTACCCAAACTGTTAATTACAATAAATTACTCCATCAATTCTAAAAAAATATACCATAATTTGTTAACATCTCATGGGAAAACCCTATCTTTGCAGAAGACTGAGCGCGTTTAATAACCGAAGATTGCTGCCTGAAAGTTCTTACCTATGAGGCAAAACAATCCGAAAGTAAAAGTTTATTGCGTTTATTTATACTATTTTTCCAATAAACAAAACATCGAAATTATGAAGATAATACAAAGTTCATTGTTCCGCGCGATCTGTGCGACTATTGTGGGTGTGTTGCTTATCAAATACAGAGAGCAGACCGCTACATGGATCACGATTTGCATAGGAGTGCTGTTTTTTCTTTCCGGCGTTATATCCTGCACCACCTATTATAGCACAAGGAAGCAGACGGGCGACACAATTGTCTACGACGCCGACGGCAACCAGCTTACCGGTATTAAGCCTACGTTCCCGATAGTAGGGCTGGGCAGCCTTATTCTGGGCATAATACTCGCCCTGATGCCCGATACTTTTATCAACGGACTTATATATATTCTCGCCGCTATTCTTATATTGGGAGCCATCAGCCAGTTCGTTATGTTGGCATCGACCACCAAATACGGACGCATCGGATTTTACTTCTGGATCGTGCCGTCTATCATCCTACTCATCGGTATTATAGCCATCGTCTACCCTACAGCTATCGCTTCGGCGCCGCTCTTTATCATCGGATGGTGCATGTTGCTTTACGGCGTTACCGAATGTATCAATGCTTTGAAGCTTCATAACCTTAACCGTGCGAACAAAAACGACGGCATTGAAGAAATAAAACAATAACTGCAACATAACCCGATGCAGCAAAAAACATCGCTAACCATGACTTTACAGGAAATTCTTGAGCACAGACGTGCCGTGAGACTCTTCGATTCGTCGAAGCCATTGGATGTGGAAAGCGTGCGCCACTGCATAGAATTGGCCACACTTGCACCCACAAGTTCGAACATGCAACTATGGGAATGTTATCACATTACCGATAAGAATATGCTTCATAAGCTTGCAACAGCATGCTTGGGACAGCGCTCTGCCACCTCTGCACAGCAGATGGTAGTTTTCGTAACACGTCAAGATCGCTACAAAGACCATGCACGCAAGGTACTCGAAGCCAATATAGATAACATTCGGCACAACAGTCCGACAGAAAGACAACCCCATCGTATCAAGCTCATGCAGCAATACTATGGCAAGCTGATGCCTTTTCAATACTCGCGTTTTATAGGCCTATGGGGATTGGTGCGCAAGGCTCTTATCCAATGCGTGGGGTTGTTTCGTCCCATTCCGCGCCAAATGTCGGAAGGCGATGCACGCATTGTGGTGCATAAAAGCTGTGCTTTGGTAGTACAAACCTTCATGCTGGCCATGAGCGAAGTGGGATATGACACCTGTCCTCTTGAGGGCTTTGACAGCTATTTAGTGAAAAAGGCCCTGCATTTGCCCCATACAGGTGAGATAAACATGATTATCGCCTGCGGTATTCGTAAACCCGAAGGCGTACAGGGAGACCGTTTTCGCCTGCCGTTCGATGAAATGTACCGCAGAATTGGCGATTAGAAACTTCGGTCGATAAGATATGAAACGAACTGCAGAGTTACATCTAAGCGTTGCACAATACAAGATAAAGAAAAACAGGCATTACATCTGCCGCCGATAAAGATGCTTTTCATCTTCTTTAAACATGCCGCCTTTTACTATTTCACAACTCGTGTACAAATGCATAACCTTTAGAGTTTGGCATCGAAATTTTTCTCTTATCGGAAATGCAATAATCAAAAATATGGAAATATAATATGAGAATATAATACAAGAAGCCCGAAAGAATGATGTTCTTTCAGGCTTTTTCTTTTTTATGGCAGTAGTCTGTCCAACTGATAAACTAC
>CAUUQE010000189.1:0-4385 GCA_963547065.1 uncultured Prevotella sp.
ACCTGCGGAACAACGGTGTGTAATTTTATCGTTTCCATTATTTTAAACTGTAAACAATCGTATCGAATCTGCCGAAGATGGGGCGCAACATGCTCGTCACAGCATCCACCTTTCCGTTGGCTACCGAAGAAAGATTGACGACGATCGCCATCTTCTTACCCTGCATTACGGCCTGCACTTCGGCAGGAAGAGGATGAGCGGCGGTTTTCACGGAGGCCAGTGCTTCTTGGGCACTACCCCCGCTGAAGAACCGACGGTTTTCGTCTACGCCGAAATAGAATGCTGTCTTGCCATCGGTATAATAGTAGGCGTTCTTCATCCAGTCGACTATGCGCCCGCCCCGTGGCACCGACTGTTTCCAATAGCTCACGTCGGCCAGCCAGTTACTGTTAGCAAGCTCGGCAGCCATTGACATTTCTAACCGGTCGGCAGCGAGCTCCGACATTACGATCGACATGTCACCGTTGACACTCTTGATAATATTATCCATATCAACGGCAGTGTTGATACCCACAAGCAGGGCCTGAATGGACTTATTGGCGCGCAAAAGGTAAAGAAAGTCTTCCCCTTTCACGTTCACGAACATGCCGAACGGCGCCTCCAGTGGCATAGACTTGAGAAACTTCCCGCTAATGGGGCGATAAACTGTCGATACTACATTTTTCAGTCCTCTGTCTATCGCCTTGTTGAACGAGAATGTCTCACCGTCGATCAGAAGATAGCCTTTTCTCACATTCATCCGAGCAGCTATCAGCACCTGTGAGGCATCAGCTCCCTGTGGAGCACCGATCATGAACGGTGCAACAAACTTTTCTGGCAGAGCCTGTGCCTCGGCCACCATACACATAGGAGCCTCCATAGAATCAAGCTTTGCGTAGATTCTATTTTCCTTGATACTTTCTTCTTCAGACTGCCCGAGATACTTTGCCATTTCGTTTTGTAGCTCGGCTTGGCCTGCAGTCTCCACCGGCCCCATCACAAGTATAGCCCCGTCGGAATAGCCCACCAGCCATACATCATGCAATACACAAAAACTGTATCCGCGCCGCTTTTGCAACTCGGTACATATACCCGCTTTAGAGAGCCGGACAAGCAATTCTGACAAATCCCCCTCATTATTTACCTTGGCACAGAAGCCCAAATTACCTTGAGCCGATTCGAAAAGGTATATTTTAGAGGAAAAATCGATACCACTCTTATGAAGATCGCTCACACGAAGCATTGTCTTGAACAGTACTTTGCTGTCTACACCGCTCATTTTACTGACATCCATCGAAATCACGGCCATACTCTCGCGAGGAATGGCGTTCACATAATCATCGCTAGAACATGATGCCAACACCAAAACAAGCATCGAGAATAAGAGATGTCCAAATAACAATCCACAAGTTTTTCTCATTTTAAGTCTGTTTCATTGGTTCGTTTTCTAAATGCAAGCTGCGCCATACTCACTGCCAATAGGCCGGCAGTTTCGGTGCGAAGCCGACTTGCTCCGAGCGACACAGACTCGCATCCACACTCCAAGGCGAAGTTTACTTCTTCAATGGAGAAGTCACCTTCAGGTCCTATCAATACGGTTATATCTTCATTGCCGGCATACTTTGTCAGCTCATCATATAAATCTTTTTTCGGCACTTCGTCGTAACAATGGGCTATGAAACAACGGGTACCTTGCCTGCTTTCAACAAAAGTCTTGAAATCTTTCATCTCGTGGACGGGCGGTTTCCACGCCATTCGACTCTGCTTGATAGCAGAAATAACAATTCTTTCTAAACGGATTATCTTTACTTGTCTACGCTCCGAGAACTGACAATTCAGAAACGACAACTCGTCGAACCCGATCTCGGTAGCTTTCTCGGCAAGCCATTCCATTCTTTCCATCACCTTGGTTGGTGCAATGGCCAAGTGAATATGTCCGCGCCATGTCTTCATCTGCGGCAGAACCGCTTTCACGACATACATGCAGCGTTTTGCAGAGACTACTGTCAGCTCGGCGCGAAAAAAAAAGCCTGCACCGTCCATAAGGAAGAGTTCATCCCCCGCCTTCAGCCGCAGCACCCGCAGGGCATGCAGAGCCTCGTCAGCCGGCAATTCGCTTTGCTTTCCGGCATCGGGAACATAGAAATATCTCGCTTCTTTCATCGGTTCATTCTTTTGGTAAACCCAGTCCTACTCTTTTATCTTCCGCCGCCTCATTTCATCGCGCAGGTGCGAAGCCAGTTCATAATCCTCGTCCTTAATAGCTTTGTCGAGTGCACTCTTGAGCATCTCGTTGCTGATAGAGTTCACAGGCAACGCCATTCCCTTGGCTCCCCTGTAGTATTCCACGCTCTGCTTCTGCATCAAACCTGCTTCGATATAGAGCGGTATCTTACTGATATAGGCAAGAAGCACGGCATCACTCGCACGGAGAGAAACGGGCTCCAGCGTCTCCTTATTATATATCAAGGCACGATATTGCCCGTCGATCAGTCCATTGATCATGAGCTCGAAACCAAGTTCGCTCTGCGTGCTGATAATCTTCCACAGCACTTCGGGCAGCAATCGCCCTACGACGGGAGCGCACTGCATACGGAGTTCGAACTGATAAAGCATTGCCTTGTCGCAGGTTATGGAGATCTGGCGTGTTTCTGTCTCGTCTGTGAGAACCAGCACCCCCACTTCCTCGCTACCTACGATTTCGGAAATGCCTTTGAATATCAATCTTATCTTATCCATTATTCTGTCTCTCTCGTCTTAGGCCGGAACATCAAGGCAAAGCTTACGCCCACAACGAGCGCATAAGCGGCAAAGGTGTACCAGCAAGGACGCCAGCTTGTTATGCCGTCGATCGTGTTACTGTCTACCACCGCCTGTGCGGCAAACGACCCCACCGTTGCTCCTATGCCATTGGTCATGAGCATAAAGAGTCCTTGCGCGCTCGAACGCAACCGAGGATCGGTAGACTTATCCACATACAACGAGCCGCTTATGTTGAAGAAATCGAATGCCACACCGTAAATAATCATCGACAGAACAAACATCCAAATGCCGCTGCCGGGATTACCCGCGCCGAGTAGAGCGAAACGGAACACCCAAGCAAACATGGCCATAAGCATGACATTCTTGATACCATAGCGCTTCATGAAGAAAGGTATCATCAAGATGCAAAGCGTCTCGCTTACTTGGGAGAGCGAATAAAGAATAACCGGATATTTCACGCCGAACGTTCCGGCATACTCCGGCAGCGCCTTAAAGCTGTCGATAAAAGGCGTGGCAAAGCCGTTCGTTATCTGCAGACTCACACCGAGCAGCATTGAGAAAATAAAAAAAATGGCCATCTTCTTCTGCTTGAACAAGGCAAATGCCCTGAGTCCGAAAGCATCGACCAAACTCTTGCTCTCTCCTGATGTACTCGTAGCGCATTTGGGCAGCGTAAATGTATACAGAAAAAGCACGATACTGAGCACTCCGCTCGTAATAAACTGGTTATAGTCACTCTTGAACCCCCAGATGTCCACGAACCACATGGAGCATATGAAGCCAACGGTACCGAACACACGGATCGGGGGAAAATCTTTCACCGTGTCCATACCAGCCTGCGTAAGGGCGCTGTAAGCCACCGAATTGGTGAGCGCAAGCGTTGGCATATAGAACGCCACGCTCAGAGAATACAATGCGAAAATTACGCCGAAAGTTGCATTTGCGCCGTTGGCAAGGCCATAATAAGCAGCTGCAAACATAAACAGCCCTGCCAAGAGATGGCAGATGCCCAGCATGCGCTGCGCCGGCACCCAGCGGTCTGCTATAATCCCCACCAAAGCCGGCATAAAAATAGACACGATGCCCTGCATGGCATAAAAGGTTCCGATATGCGAGGCCATGCCTATACGGCCGAGATAAATTCCCATGCACGTCAGATAAGCTCCCCATACTGCAAACTCGAGGAAGTTCATCGCTGCCAAACGTATTTTCAAATTCATTTCCGCATTTTTGTTAATTTGCCACAAAGATACGGTAAAACTAAGAAAGCACAAAACAAAAGGCCCAATAATTATCTCTGCCCGATGCAAGATTTGTGCAAGGCCTGCTCGCGATCATATTTTCACGTTGCGTTTCATTTACGCCGCCGCCCCTCCCGCGACAGATTGCAGTGGCGCTCATCGAGTCTGCCGCCCATTCTGCCGCTCATCACGATGCTTCGCCCCACCTTCGGTTCTTCGAAAAATCGATTCTTCTCCGTGAACATGAAAATTTTTATCCATGGGCGCGCAAGATCTTTTTTGGGGCGCAGCAATTTTTCTTTCACTGCACAAAAATATCTCTCACTGCTAATAAAAAAAATTCTTTTATAGGGTTGTCGACGGTTTATGAGAAATTAGTCGTCACGTTATGAAGAATCTGTC
>CAUUQE010000190.1:0-4327 GCA_963547065.1 uncultured Prevotella sp.
GGGCTAATCACGGTTATCTCGTATCTTTTGATATAAATACGGAACTGAAAGATGAACTTGCACGGCTCAATCATTCCTTTGGAATAGGATTTATCCTTCTCAAAGCGAATCCATATGAAAGTCAGACATGGTTTGAAGCGAAAGACAGACAACTTGATTTTACGACTATAGATAAATTATGCGAAATAAGTCCTGACTTTAGGGAATTTATAAAACTGGTAGAGGCCACATTAACAGCCGATGATAAACATTTCAAGCCATCTAAAGCTGCACTTATCAGTTTTTGTGATAAATATCCATCCACAGATAGCGAGATTCAAAAATATTACAAGGAACATCATATTCCTTTAGAAAATGAAGAAATAGAATCAATTGAAGCATAAGAAAGATGATAGAAGACAATAGCATATTAGCAAAGCTTGACGGACTGGAGAGCCGTTACGAAGAAGTGTCGACCCTGATAACCGATCCGAATGTGATCGGCGACCAGCAACGCTACGTGAAACTGACCAAAGAATACAAGGATTTAGGAGATATAATGGAAGCCCGCAGGCGCTACATTGCCTGTCTGAATGCAATCCAAGAAGCTAAGGATTTACTTGCTAACGAAAGCGATACCGATATGAAAGAAATGGCACGCGAAGAATTGGCAACGAACGAAGCCTTACAACCTAAGCTGGAAGAAGAAATAAAATTGGCACTTGTTCCTAAGGATCCGGAAGATGAAAAGAACGTGCAAATGGAGATCAGAGCGGGAACCGGCGGCGATGAAGCAGCACTATTCGCCGGCGACCTTTTTAATATGTATAAAAAATATTGCGACTCCAAGGGCTGGACTCTTTCCGTTACGAGCGAATCGGAAGGTGCAGTAGGAGGTTTCAAAGAGATAGATTTTGCCGTTAGTGGCGCTAATGTGTACGGTACATTGAAGTATGAAAGCGGTGTACACCGCGTACAACGCGTACCCGCAACAGAAACACAAGGTCGCATGCATACCTCTGCAGCTACTGTTGCCGTTCTGCCTGAAGCAGATAAATTCGAGGTGAACATCAACGAGGGCGATATAAAATGGGACACATTCAGAAGTTCCGGCGCCGGTGGACAGAATGTAAATAAGGTGGAATCAGGTGTGCGTTTGCGCTATCCATGGAGAAATCCGAATACAGGAGAAACCGAGGAAATACTCATAGAGTGTACGGAGACACGTGATCAACCCAAGAACAAGGAGCGTGCATTATCGCGTCTACGTACATTCATATATGACCGCGAACATCAAAAGTATGTAAACGATATTGCCAACAAGCGCAAAACGTTGGTATCAACTGGAGACAGAAGCGCCAAAATACGCACCTACAACTTTCCGCAGGGACGTGTTACAGACCACCGTATCGGCTTTACCACACACGATCTGCAAGGCTTCTTGGGAGGCAACATACAAGAAATGATTGATGCACTGACAGTGGCAGAAAATGCAGCAAGAATGAAAGAAACAGAATTATAGCCTGCTATGTTTACAGTCAAAAAGAATTTACTCAATAGAAGAACATCAAATATAGACCAACATTTTTTATGAAATATGCTATTAATTTTTCACTGTTCATCCTTCTTTTCGCCACTACACAAGTGGTATTTGCACAGACAGAAAGGGTAAGAAACAGAAGCCTTTATGGAGAAATACTTGGGCCTTCCAACGGCATCGGATTCAACTATGAAGCTCGCTTCAAAAAAGATTCGCCATGGACTTACCGTGTTGGTCTTGCTTTCGGTTATTCACAATCTTCCTATTTCTTCGGTTCCAACCAATCGACACGGGTTTATAGCATGCCCATTGGTATTAACTACTTGGTAGGAAAACGGCATCATCAGCTGGAAATCGGTGCAGGTGTCAATACTGGAATTTATAATGACCATACAAGTTTTTATGTGATGATTCCCTCCGGAAGCGGCTTTTTCATGAAAGAAACACACGAAAAATCTACTAAACTTGATGCTTTTTCCTTCCTCACTGTCGGCTATCGATACACAACCTCCAACGGATTTCAATTCCGTGCAGGAGTGACGTCAGCCGTCATACTGACCAATAGACGGCATGTATCACACAATACAGCATTTGCTCCCTACATCAGCTTCGGTAAAGCTTTCTAATTTTACGATAAAACAAGAGGATAATATGAACCGCCAACAAATCATAGAACAAATTCAAACAAAAGAAACTTTCCTTTGCATAGGCCTAGATACCGACATAAAGAAAATACCAGAGCATCTGAAGAACGAAGAATATCCGATTTTTTCTTTCAATAAAGCAATTATAGATGCCACAGCTCCCCACTGTATATCCTATAAGCCCAATCTCGCTTTCTACGAAAGTATGGGCGTAAAAGGAATCGTTGCATTCGAAAAAACCATAGCCTATCTGAAAGAGAACTACCCACAGCACTTTATAATTGCCGATGCCAAGCGCGGCGATATAGGCAACACGTCGGCAATGTATGCCCGCACATTTTTCGAAAAATATCAGCTCGACGCCCTGACAGTGGCCCCCTATATGGGCGAAGATAGCATAACTCCTTTCTTAGAATACAAAGATAAATGGGTAATACTCCTTGCATTGACGAGTAATAAAGGTAGTCAAGATTTCCAACTTACGACATTGACCAACGGTGAAAGACTTTTTGAAAAGGTGATCCGTATATCACGACAATGGGGAAATGAACAGAATATGATGTATGTTGTGGGGGCCACCCAAGGTTCCATGTTCGAAGATATACGCAAATATGCACCCGATCATTTTCTTCTTGTGCCCGGTGTAGGCGCACAGGGTGGCAGCCTGCAAGAGGTTTGCAAATATGGCATGACGAAAGAATGTGGCTTGCTGATCAACAGTTCGCGCAGTATTATATACGCAAGCAATGGCCGCGATTTTGCACAAGCAGCAAAAGAAAAGGCACAGGCATTACATCTACAGATGTCAGATCTACTGAATAAGCTTTAAAGAGGGCATATCTATTTGAATTAGAACAACGGTATATGAACGATAGTAAAATCATAAGCGATCCGGTCTTCGGCTTTATAAAAATTCCACATGGTCTGCTTCTCGACATTGTAAGGCATCCATTGATACAACGCCTTACGAGAATTAAGCAACTGGGGTTAGCTTCTGTCGTTTATCCAGGGGCTCAACACACCCGTTTTCAGCACTCCCTCGGGGCTTTTCACCTGATGAGTGAAGCTATAACATCACTTGGACAGAAAGGAATATTCATATTTGATAGCGAAGCAGAAGCTGTAGAAGCAGCGATACTGATGCATGATATCGGACACGGACCGTTTTCGCACGTGCTCGAGAATACATTAATCCACGGCATATCACACGAAGAAATCTCATTAATGATGATGGAACAAATCAACCGTGACATGAACGGAAGTCTGAATTTGGCCATCAATATCTTTAAAGATAAATACCCTAAACGCTTTTTACACCAACTCATCAGCAGTCAATTGGATATGGATCGTCTTGACTATCTGCGGCGCGACAGCTTCTTCACCGGTGTAAATGAAGGAAACATCGGTTCTGCACGTATCATCAAAATGCTGCATGTGGTAGACGACCAGTTGGTGATCGAAGCAAAAGGAATTTACTCCATCGAGAATTATCTTACCTCGCGAAGACTCATGTATTGGCAAGTTTATTTACATAAAACAACCGTCGCCTGCGAGAAAGTTTTAATCAATACGCTGAAAAGAGCAAAACAATTGGTAAGCGAAGGGCACACTTTATTCGCCTCCCCTGCCCTTCTGTACTTTCTGGAGAACGAAGTCGATGTCAGAATATTTGAAGAAGACGACCGAGCATTGTCCTATTATGTACAACTCGACGATAATGATATATGGAGTGCATTGAAGGTTTGGGCGACATCCGATGATAAAATTCTGTCTATATTATCAACAGATATCATCAACCGACGACTCTTTAAAGTAGAAATTCATGAGGAATCGATACAACAAGCGCAATTGGAAACATTGAGAGAGAAACTTTCGGCTCAATTCGGTATATCTTACAACGATACCCAGTATCTATTCAGTGTAGACACGATACGAAAAGATATGTACGATGTGAACGATGATCGCATATCAATCTTGTACAAAGATGGCACAATAAAGGATATTGCCGAGGCTTCTGAAATTCTGAATGTTTCGCTTTTATCTAAAAAAATCGTCAAATATTACCTATGTTATCAACGATTCTGAATTAATTTTGCTATATTTGCAGAATTAAATCAATCTATTTGATAAAAATGGAATTTACTGCAAGACAAATTGCCCAATT
>CAUUQE010000191.1:0-4267 GCA_963547065.1 uncultured Prevotella sp.
CTAAAGCATTCTGCGATGCATCTTTCATCCATACCACAGGACCGCTATATACCGGGGCAATTTTCAATGCCACATGCAATTGCGAGGTTGTGGCCCCACCGATCATGATGGGAATATCCAGCCCTGCCCGCCGCATTTCTACTGCCACGTTCACCATTTCCTCAAGCGAAGGTGTAATAAGTCCGCTTAATCCTATCAAATCTGCTTTCTCTTCAATGGCTTTCTTCACAATATGTTCGGCCGGGACCATCACTCCCGTGTCGATTACTTCGTAGTTATTGCACGACATCACCACCGCAACTATATTCTTGCCAATATCATGTACATCACCTTTTACTGTGGCAAGTATTACCTTTCCTGCTTTCGAAGAACTATCTTTCTTCTCGAATTCTATATAAGGCTGGAGAATAGAAACAGCTTGTTTCATCGTTCTTGCAGTCTTTACTACCTGCGGCAAGAACATCTTTCCCGCACCGAACAACTCCCCTACTTCGTTCATGCCCGCCATCAATGGGCCTTCTATAATATCGACCGCACAAGGATATACCTTCAACGCCTCATGGATATCTTCATCAAGATAATCCCCTATTCCCTTTCTCAGAGCATATCCCAAGCGTTTGTCTACTGGTTCGTTGCGCCATCCTTCCCGATTTTCTGCCTGCGAATCACCGACAGTTTGTCTCGCGGATACCTCCTCTGCTTCTTTTTTCAAACGGTCGGCCAGTTCTATCAAATCTTCCGCCGCATTCTTCTGACGATTCAACACCACATCTTCGAGTATCTGCAAATGCTCCTCGGGTATGTCTGTATACATTATTACTTTAGTCGCCGGATTTACGATACCGAAATCCATCCCCGCCTTAATGGCATGATAAAGGAACACAGCATGCATGGCTTCGCGCACGTAGTTGTTTCCTCTGAAAGAAAACGACAAATTGCTTACTCCTCCACTCACATGAGCTCCGGGCAGGTTGTTCTTTATCCATTCTACCGATTTAATGAAGTCTACGGCATAATCGTCGTGCTCCTCCATCCCCGTAGCAATGGCCAGTATGTTCGGATCGAAGACGATATCGAGCGGATTCATCCCCACCTTTTCGGTCAGAATACGATAGGCCCGCCCTGCTATCTCTGTTCTGCGTTCAAAAGAGGTTGCCTGTCCCCGCTCATCAAAGCACATCACCACCACGGCTGCACCATAGCGCTGTACATCTTTGGCATGCTCGATAAACTTCTCTTCTCCCTCTTTCAAAGAAATAGAATTAACTATACACTTGCCCTGACAGCACTTCAATCCGGCAATAATCACATCCCATTTCGAAGAATCTATCATTACCGGAACCTTTGCTATATCGGGCTCGGCGGCAATCATATTCAAGAAAGTCACCATTTCCGCCTTGGCATCGAGCAGTCCGTCATCCATATTAATATCGATTACGAGCGCCCCGTCTTCTACCTGTTTACGGGCTATTGACATCGCCTCCTCGTAGTTCTTCTCTTTTATCAAGCGAAGAAACTTACGACTTCCTGCTACATTACAACGTTCTCCTACGTTTACAAACTGTACTTCACGAGTTACGTCGAGCAATTCGAGCCCCGAAAGCCACATCGTCTTTGGTTTTACAACCACGCGGTGGGACTTTTTTCCCTGTGCCCATCGGGCATATCGGGCGATAAACTCATCGGTTGTGCCACAACACCCACCGACTATGTTCACCAATCCTTCGTCTATGAACTCTCCTATCTGTGGAGTCATCGACTCGGCCGTCTCATCATAAAGCCCCATGGAGTTAGGCAAGCCGGCATTTGGATAGGCAGAAATATAATAAGGTGCTTTCCGTGCCAGCTCTTTCAGATAGGGCTTCATCTGCCGAGCGCCGAAAGAACAATTCAAGCCCACGGAAAAGATATCGTATGTACTGATACTTGCCAAGAAAGCCTCCAATGTCTGTCCGCTCAAGGTTCTGCCGGCAAGATCGCTAACAGTTACGCTCAACATGATCGGAAGACTAACCTGATGCGATACCATAACGCTCTGCGCTGCATCGATAGCTACTTTCGCATTCAACGTATCGAAGATCGTTTCTATCAAAAGAGCATTCACTCCACCCTCGATCAATGCTTCTATCTGCTCCGTATAGGCTTGATACAAGTCATCATAAGTCAGTTCTCTTACAGCAGGATTGCTTACATCGGGCGACATAGAGCAGGTTTTATTGGTCGGCCCTACGCTTCCCGCAACAAATCGTGGCTTCTCGGGAGTAGAAAACTCATCGGCTGCCTGCCTTGCCAAGCGTGCACCTTCCAGCGAAAGCCGAGCAGCATAACCTTCCAAACGGTAGTCGGCCTGCGAAATGCGTTGCGAAGAAAAGGTGTTGGTTTCTATAATATCGGCTCCGGCCTGCAAGTATCGCCGATGAATATCCATGATTACATCCGGACGTGTAAGGTTCAGCACATCATTATTACCCTTCATTTGCCCCGGAATGTTCGCCAGCTGTTCATTGCGGAAGTCGTTTTCCGTAAGCCCGTAGTCTTGTATCATGGTGCCCATAGCACCGTCGAGTATCAATATCCGCTGTGCCGCGGCGTCTCGTAAAGTCATGATAGCTCAAAAATGTTTGATTGCCCGATCCATCTCGCGCCGGTCTTCTTTCTCTTTCAGCGTCTGCCGTTTGTCGTATTCTTTCTTTCCGCGAGCCAAGGCGATGTCTACTTTAGCGCGCCCCTTGCCATCTATGAACACGAGTATGGGCACAATAGTAAAGCCCACCGCCTTTGTTGCCTCCTGCAACTTATAGATTTCGCGCTTGGTCAACAGCAATTTACGGTCGCGCTTCGCCTCGTGATTGGCGTAAGAACCGTAGAAATAAGGCGAAATATTCATACCTTTCACCCAGATTTCACCATTGTTGACGTAGCAAAAGCTGTCAACCAACGAAGCTTTTCCCTGCCGGATCGACTTGATTTCCGTGCCGGTGAGCACGATACCCGCCGTATAAGTATCTACAAAGTAGTATTCGAACGAAGCCTTTTTGTTTTTTATCTGCACAGGACTCTTCCTGCGGAGTTCCAATTCTTCTTTATTCATCTTTCTCTATCTTCGCAAAGTTTTCGATATGCTCGTCAATATAATGGGCCACGGCAGCCGTAAACGCTTCTTCTTTTTCCACAAACTCATCGTCGAACGTATCGAACTCAGGGAAACGTTCGAACAGTGCCATGAACTCATCGTCGCTGCAATCTTTCTCAATCTCTTTGCCATATTTGGCATAAAGCCTATGACACTTGCTGATAATCCTGTGAAGGTCTTGCATCCCCCATGCCCTCACGGCCTTATTGAACGGATTCATAAATATGAAACCGCCGTAGCCATTATGTATCAGTTGCACGAAACCGCCGTCCATCACTTCGTCTCGCATATACCTGTATGCCAGCAACGTAATCTGGTCGGCATTGAGCTGTTGCAGATGTCCCACAGAAAGTTCTCCGCCGACTGCACTGTTTATCGCATCGAAAAACACGTCCACAAAGGCGTCCATTCCCTTTTCACCGGCCTCGACCAGCCTGCTTTCCTTAATGATTATATCGTTCATAATTGCCACATTCTCCACCCACATTTGTCTTTTGCAAAGGTAGCAATTATTCTTTTAACAACAAATATGCCTGTCCGATTTTTCATTTACGAGCAACATGTAGCTAAAAATAATTACAGAAAGACGACCCAACGGCACACTTTTTGCTATCCTACAAGTAACAAATTAATTCAATAAAACATGGCATTTATAGACTACTACAAAATATTAGGCGTAGACCGCAACATACCGCAGAAGGATGTGCGGGCAGCATATCGCAAACGTGCCAAGCAGTTTCATCCCGATCTGCACCCCAACGATCCGAAAGCAAAGGCCAAATTTCAGGCTCTCAACGAGGCCTACGACGTGTTGAGCGATCCCGAGAAACGGCAGAAATACGACCAATACGGCGAGAAATGGCGCGATGCAGACGGCTTCAATGCAGCAGGCGGACAGAATGCAGGAGGCTTCCAATGGTCATCGTCGGGCGGCGACTCGCCTTTCGAAGGCTTCGACTTCAGCAGTTTCGGCAGCGGCGGCTTCTCAAGCTTCTTCCAAGACCTATTCGGAAGCGGTGCCAAAACGCGCACAACCCGCCGCGCGCAGCCGAGAACCACCGGCGAGATGGACGCCAACGTCTCCATCGACATGTTCACGGCAATACTCGGAGGCGACATCATCATACAAACCAC
>CAUUQE010000192.1:0-4251 GCA_963547065.1 uncultured Prevotella sp.
AAATGCAAAGATAATTATTTCTCGCCGTTCTTATGAGTGAATAATAAAATAGTAATATCGAATTATAATTGTTAGAATATTTGTGTAATAGCTTTATAAGTATCACTTAATGCCGATAGACTATCTTTGCAACGATAATAAACATGTAAAGTAATTCGATATGAAGAAATCTTTTGTCATTGTGTTGTTAATGTGTATGGCGCTTACTGTGAGCGCTCAGTTTACTTTCCGTTCGATAAAAGAACCCGAACAAGGTGTGGATTGCGGTAAAATAGCATTCATGTTCACTTACAATTACCGCTATGTGGAGGATGTGGACCACCGTCCTTATTTTTTTAAAGACGATAGAATGTTGCTCGAAGTGGGTGATCGAATGTCGCGTTTTTGGAGTTTATCTCAGTTTCAGACCGACTCTATTAATGCCGAGCGCAAGAAACAAGGTGAGAATAATTTTCTCGGAAACGGGAAAATAGTATGGCAATTGTATCGTAACTGCCCTGAACAAGGCGAATATGTATATCTCGACGAGCTGGGAATGGATAGGTTTTCGTATGTAGAAAAGGTGGTTTTTCCGCATTGGGATATTGAAGAAGACAGCGTAATCGTGTTGCTTGGCTATACTTGTCGTAAGGCAACGGCAGATTATTGCGGGCGAAGATGGAGCGTATGGTATACAGATGACATTCCTTTAGATGAGGGGCCGTGGAAATTGAAAGGCCTTCCGGGAATGATATTGAAAGCTTCTGATAGCGAAGGACAGTTTGTTTTCGAGGCAATCGGCATGCAACAAAACGTAACGGAGCGTAACCTTGTTTACATAGGTAATGGATATGAGCGTATCGAAAAGCCCGACTTTTTGAAGACTTGCAGACATTATTATGCCGATCCCATCGGGTATATTACTACAAAACCTGATGTAAAAGTAACCGTTACTGATGAAAAAGGCAATCCGCTGCCCAATCCTAAGGATCAACCTTATAATCTGTTGGAAAGATGAAGCGATGGCTTATTTTATTTTTTATCTTTATGCAAGTAGGCTCTATGTATGGGCAAGCGGAAATTTATGGTGCGGTTGAAGACTCTCTTAGGCATGGACCTTTGGTAGGTGTAACGATTGTATTGTATCGAAATCGTAGGCCTGTTTCTTTTACCCGTTCCGATGAAATGGGGAATTTTAGATTCCCGGTACAGATATTGCAGCCCGATGATACGCTTCAGGCATCGTTTCTCGGCTATAAGAAAAAACGAATGGCAATTGCAGGGGCTAAGGATGGGATAAAAATAAAGTTGGCACAAGAGACTTTCTCGTTGAAAGAAGTACAGGTGAATGCCGGGCGCATAACCGGTCTTCAGGATACGATTACGTACGATTTGACGCGTTTTGCCGATGCACGTGATAACTCTTTGAAAGACGTTTTGAAGAAATTGCCCGGCGTAGAGATAGATAAAGAAGGACAGATCAGCTATAATGGAAAGACGATCAGTAGATTTACCGTTGAAGGACTGGACCTTTCGGGCGGCCGATATAATCAGATAAGCGATGCATTACGAGGAAAAGATGTAGAAAAGGCCCAATTCATCGAGCATGACCAGCCCATTAAAGCGTTGCAGGGCAAGGTCCTTACAAATGATGTTGCTCTGAATATCGGACTTAGAGAGTCTGCTCGAAACAAATTATTGTCTACATTGAAGCCTTATCTTTGTATAGGCGAGCCCACAGGAATAGGCGGAGAAGCAAATATTTTGCAGATCGGAAAGAAAAAACAGATGATGTATGACCTGACTTACGATCGTAGCGGAGCTGATATCTTAGCACCAGCACGGCAGTTGGCTGCATCGAATATTGATGTTACATCTGCCGATTTACCGCAGTGGTTGGCTGTCCCGACACTTATGGCTCCAATAGATGCGGGGCGTGTTCGGTTCAATACTTCGCAGAAATACCAAATAAATAGAACCTCAAAAACAAGGAATGGGGCTGAATGGCGTATCTCTTCAGGATATTATCGCGAAGTTATAAGACAGAAAACCACCGATATTTCCAACTATTATTTAGAGAGTACATCTCCGATAAAAAGCGATGAAATGGAGGGTTTATTGCTGAAAACAGATCGTTTGAACGTGGAGTCAGAATATAAAATGAATACAGATAAGGCTTATGGGAACGACATTTTTCAGGCAAATATGAAAAAGGTGGATGCGTTATCGTGGTTACAAAGTACTGTAAACGGCATGCTGCAGCAGCATATGAAAGTGCCGTCGATCGACGTATCTAATCGGTTTTACCGTATGATTGTGAGCGAAAAGACTTCTCTTTCCATACAATCGGTATTGGATTATCATCATTCCGTTCCGCGTTTATCTATCGATGATTTCTCACAGAAGTTTAATACGAACTTGTGGCATACGGATAATAATGTCGCTTGGTTATTCAGGCGTTGCTTTCTTACCCACCGATATATGATGGGATTTGTGGCAGAGAACCTTTCTGTAAAGAGTAATTATCCTCGATATGCTGTTAATTTTACGCCCTCGTGGCAGTATTGTAAGGAAAACGTTACGTTGTCTATGCAGTCGCGCATAGCATATGAAAGGTTGACATGGCAGCGCTATTCTGCCTTTCTCTTCTGTCCGCACTTTTCTTTGAATGTTAAGAAAGGGTATCATAGTGAGTGGTTTGTTTCTGTATATTATAACGAGAATATCGGTGAAACGGGTAATTTTGCCTTATCGGAATATCGGTCTGACTACCGTACAGCATACGGAAACGAGGGGATAGCTCCTCAAACGCGCCAATTAGGTTCTTATGTTGCCTACTATTACAAGCGTCCTGTGCATGAACTTTTTGGTAATATAAGTGTGTTTGCATCACGCTCTTGGTGCAATACCTTGACCGATTTGCAGATATGGAATGGCTTCTATCAATATAATATGTATCGATTGAACAATCGATTTTCTACATTTAGTGCAAAGGGTGTTATATCTAAAGGGTTTTTCAGATTACGTTCGAAAATGAAATTAGGTGTGTCTTACGATTATAGCAGTGGGAACCAATCATCTTCGAGGGCTTTATTGCGTTATTATTCCCATGTTGTGAGCCTGCAACCCGACATAGAGTTTGCACCAAAATGGTGTGCATTGAGTTATTCGGGTAACTTTACATGGAGCCGTTCTCATATGGATAATGCCGATTTATCTGCACTTTTAAATTGGCGACAGAGCATTGTACTTACGAAAACTTTGTCGAATATTGATATTAGTCTGTCAGCAGTTCATTTTTATAATGAATTGCAAGAGGGTAATAATATAAACACTATGTTGGCTGATGCATTGATCGTATGGAGATTGAAAAAGGTAAGATTGTCGATGGAATGGCGGAATATTTTCAATAAAACCTATTATGCAGTTACCTATTACAATGCCGTAAGTTCATCGACGAGCCGATACGTGCTTCGTCCGAGAGAGTTTTTCGCGTCTTGTCAAGTTACACTATAGGCAACGAAATGCCATTGATCTTTTGATAAATGTCGAGTGCATAAATATCTGTCATGCCGCTTATGTAGTCTATTACTGCCATTATGCGCGTTTCCAAGTCGTCG
Organism: uncultured Prevotella sp.; assembly: GCA_963547065.1. Lineage (GTDB taxonomy): Bacteria > Bacteroidota > Bacteroidia > Bacteroidales > Bacteroidaceae > Prevotella. The sequence continues at coordinate 3,600 of CAUUQE010000192.1, forward strand.
CTTTTGATGTCGTATTGACTGCTGAAGCGGTTTGTCAGCTGTTGGGAATGAAATCTTTCAGGTCTTACAGCTGCCTCAACAAGGGTATTCATCAAGGTTTCCATAATCTTGTAACCGCTTAATTCCACATCGAGAACCGGCTTGCTGTGATAAATTTTCTGCTTTGAAACTTCGGCGCAATGCTTGTAGGCATCGTGTTGCAATGGCGATATATGTTTGATCAGGCTGCCTTCGAAGATTCCATTAAGGATTTCGTTTTCATGGTCTATAAACACTTTTACACATTCATTTTCGAGTTTCCCGATAACACAGGCACGCATATATACCACTTTCTCATTCTCATCACTTACACCCTCTTCCTTTATTCTTTTAAGGATACCGTCCTTAGTTTGGTCATCGAAGAAAGCAAGAAGCAGGTCTTCTGTCTCTTGGAATGATAGAATTTTCAACTTATGTGCATCTTCTATATCCATGATTTCGTAGCATATATCATCGGCAGCCTCTACTAAAAAGACCAATGGATGACGGGCATAACGCAAAGGTTCGTTAGGTCTGGATTTGCGAATTATACCCAATTCATCGGCTATTTTGCGATATGTAGCTCTTTCAGTGGCAAAGAAGCCGAACTTGCCATGACTTCCGGCAAGTATGG
>CAUUQE010000193.1:0-4238 GCA_963547065.1 uncultured Prevotella sp.
GCAGCAGTGGTCGTTATTGTGGCCATCATTGGATTTTTCACTTTAGGAAGAACACAGGAAATTATACAAGGCGAAGTAGAAGTATCTGAGTATCGTGTTTCAAGCAAGCTGCCCGGACGTATTGTAGATCTCCGTGTAAAAGAGGGAGACTACGTACATGTAGGCGACACATTGGCTATTCTCGAAGTTCCGGAAGTTAATGCACAGGAACGAGCTGCCCAAGCAACAAAAGATGCAGCATCGGCTATCAGCGACATGACAGATAACGGTGCCCGTAAAGAGCAGATTCAAGGTGCTTACGAACTTTGGCAACAGGCGGAAGCAGCACTCACTATATCCGAAAAATCCTACAGACGTGTGCAACATTTGTTCGATGAAGGTGTAATGAGTGCTCAAAAACGTGATGAAGCTTTTGCTGCTTACAAAGCCACTGAAGCCCAAGTAAAGGCAGCTAAAAGTCAGTACGACCTTGCCAGAAATGGTGCTCGTGAAGAAGAAAAACGTGCTGCAGCCAAACAAGCACAAGCTGCTAAAGGAGCTGTAGACGTAGTAAAATCGCTTTTGAAAGAAACCGTACAGGTCTCGCAAGTAGAAGGTGAAGTCGGTGATGTATATCCCAAAGTAGGTGAATTGGTAGGCATAGGCTCCCCAATCATGAGTATATCGATCATGAAAGATATGTGGGGTACTTTTAACATACGTGAAGACCAGTTGAAGGGTATGAAAGTAGGAAGCATATTTACAGCTTTTTCACCTGCTTTCAATAAGAACATCAAGATGAAAGTTTACTACATTAAAGACGAAGGTGCCTATGCTGTGTGGAAAGCAACCAAGGCCAATGGTCAGTACGATCTGAAAACATTCGAAGTAAAGGCACGACCTTTGCAAAAATTCGACGGCCTCCGCCCGGGAATGTCGCTGATTATAAAAGAAGAACAATAAATCTTTTCATTACGAAAACCATCCGTCAGATATATCGGATAGCTCTCCGCGAATGCGGTTTCTTTCGCAGCAATCCCATTTACGGATTCTGTATGGTCGTATTCCCTATAGTAGTCATTCTCTTCTTCACATCGCTAATGAACGAAGGGATACCCGAAGATATGCCCGTAGGTGTAGTGGATCAAGACAATACATCGACAACTCGTGCACTCATACGTAATTTAGACGCTTTCCAGACCACGCATGTCGTGGCCCATTATCCCAATATCAACGAAGCCAGACAAGCCATCCAACGCAACGAAATCTATGCCTTTCTGCTTATACCCAAAGGAACTACCGACGGTCTATTGTCCTCCCGTCGCCCCAAAATTTCGTTTTATTACAGTAGCGTGTCGCTTATGGCAGGCTCAATGCTATTCCGCGATCTTAAAACCATCTCTACCTTAGGCTCTGCAGCGGTGGGCTCGGCCAAATTATCCGCACTCGGAAAGACCGGTAGAGAGATACGCAACTACCTCCAACCCATAGCTATAGACTTGCACATGATAGGTAATCCGTGGGCCAACTATAACATCTATCTCAGTACGGCCATGGTTCCGGGCGTTCTGATGCTCTTTATATTTCTCATTACTCCTTATTCTATCGGCACCGAGCTCAAATTCAAGCGTTCCAAGGAATGGCTTGCTATGGCCGATAACAACATCTTTATAGCACTTGCAGGCAAGATGCTACCGCAGTTTCTGATATTTTTGCTTGTTTTTCTCAGCTTCGATTTCTACATTTATCATGTAATGTCATTCCCTCATCCGGGGGGTCTATTCCCCATACTTCTGCTTACGTTGCTCTCACTTATGGCCTGTCAGGGATTCGGCATATTCGTTTTCGGCCTGATGCCATCACTAAGAATGTCAATGAGTGTATGCTCTCTCTGGGCCGTAGTGAGTTTCTCGGTGTGCGGAGCTACCTATCCGGTATTCGCAATGAACCCGATGATCGAGGCTATAGCTCAGTTGTTTCCGCTACGTCATTACTACATGATTTACCAAATCAGCATCTTCAACGGCTTTCCATTAGGCAATGCATGGCTTAACATAACGGCTCTATGCCTAATGGCCTTACTGCCCGTGCTCACAATTAAAAATATCTACAAGGCCATGCTAATCTATACTTACATTCCGTAGACACAAGATGGATAACAAAGGACTGCTATATAGAATTACCGAAGGGCTGGAAGACATGTGTTACATCTGGGCCAAAGAGATGAAAGCCACCGTTAAAGACGAGGGAGTTTTGATTTTTTTCATCCTTGTTCCTTTGCTCTATCCCCTGCTTTACTCGTGGATATACAACAATGAAGTGGTACGCGAGGTGCCCGTTGCCATCGTCGACCTCTCTCACAGCCATGCTTCACGCGACTTTATCCGTGCATTCGACGCTTCTCCGGATACCAAAGCGGCCTATTACTGCAATAACTTAGATGAGGCAAAAAGCCTTGTAGGAAAGCAACAAGTGCATGGCGTGCTTTATTTCCCCGCCGACTTCGCCACCCATCTCTACCGCGGAGGCGAGCAATCCCATGTGGGCGTGTACTGCGACATGAGCCTCATGCTCACCTACAAAGCCATTTATCAAACGGCACAGGCCGTGGCTTCGCAGATGAACAGCGACATACAGATTTCACAATCCGATGACTTTACCGCGCGAGACGAGGAAATTAACGCCCAACCGCTTGCCTTCGAAGAGGTGCAGATCTTCAATGCAACGGGCGGATACGGTAATGCCATCATCCCCGGAGTGCTCATGGTCATCATTCAACAGACGCTGCTGTTAGGCATAGGTCTTGCTGCTGGCACGGCTCGCGAGAATAACCGCTACAAAGACCTCGTACCCGTAAGCAAACATTATAACGGAATTTTCCGCATCGTGCTGGGCAAGTCAATGTGCTACTTTATGGTCTATGCCGTCATGGCTGCCTACCTTACCCTTGTTGTACCGCGCTTGTTCGGCTATACAACCATGGCATCTACCGATGCCCTTGCGGGCTTATTGATACCTTACTTATGCTCTTGCATCTTCTTCGGCATGGCAGTTTCGTGCCTTGTACGCTACAGAGAGAACGTAATGTTGCTGGTGGTTTTCACCTCTATACCTTTCCTTTTCATGACCGGCATATCATGGCCACAGGCAAATATTCCAGGCATTTGGCAAGGCATATCCATGCTTTTTCCTTCCACTTTTGGCGTTCGGGGGTTCCTGCGCATCAGCTCCATGGGCGGCACACTGGCCGACATCGAAACCGAGTATCAAGCTCTATGGATACAGGTCGTGGTATATTTCTTCGCCACCTGTCTCATCTACCGTTATCAGATTATACTTGCACGCCGGCATGCCATCGAACAAATCAACATGATGAAGAAACATATCGCTGCTGCAAGGGCAAAGAAAATCGATGAAAACAGGCAGTCGTAAATAACAATCCCATTGTCTTTCTTCCTCAAACTCCGCATACGTCACGAGATCTTGTAATTTATTGAATTCCAATATATAAGAAATATCTTTCTTAGATAGTACATCTAAGCGTCTCAGACAGGCGCTCTAAGCGCCTTACATTACCTATTTAAGCCGCTCAGATGGTATATCTAATAAAACAAAAGCATAAGAAGCATTGAACAAAACGTAAAAACAAATCTTCCCAAACACACATGATATGATAACAACGGTATTGGTCTTTGTGCTTGCAACAACATTAACAATCCTCGCAGTTTATAGAACCAACCGTGCTACCTGTGCTATCTGTACGAACAAAGATGTTGGCACAAAGCTAACAACCGGCATAATTATTTGGCTAGTTTTGCGATGGCTCGCCATCATTATCGGCACTGTAGGGCTCATAAGTCTCATCATTGCGCTCTAAAAAAGCGAAACGCCTGCCCGCGATACGGTATTTTTCGTTTTCTTAGTTCTATCTATTTATCCTCCCACACTCATCGTAGAAGTCTTTTACGCTCTGTCGCTGATACCCTCGTTAACGGGCAAGGTGCGCGGCGATCGGTGGGCATTGTGGGGGCATGTTGTAGGTGCGTGGCTGCTATTTATGGTATTTGGACTATGTATGTTAGGCGACGACGACTGCAACACAGCCATCATGCAGTCGCATTACCGGTAACATGGCAGAGTCATGCACGCGCCAGTAAACGACGTAAAACAGCAGATACCCGATTCGGTGGATATAAGCATCACATTCGATTGGCGCGGCAGGATGTACGACCTTACAGTATCGACGGCCGACAGTGACA
>CAUUQE010000194.1:0-4186 GCA_963547065.1 uncultured Prevotella sp.
CTAGGTTAGAAGTTACTCCTTTTTATTCCACCATTTTAGACTTGTGACTTTTTATTTATTTACAAGTATTTAGCTGGACAATTCTGCAGATCCTAACACTTTGCCTACACTTTTAACGGATGTTGAAGGCAGCATAATAGGATAGTTCGTATTATGGGAAATTAGACCTTCTTTTCCCAATTCTTTCACGTAACAATCATATTGATCAACGAATATACCGATTTCACCAATATTTATTTCAGAGGTTTTTTTGACAAGTACCAATTCTTCATCATAGATAGTTGGTTCCATGCTGTCTCCTCGTACCTTTAATACGAAATCAGCAAGTTCTGCCTCTGGTGTTTTCTTTATTTTAATAATGTCTGTGGGTAAGTCATCAAAGAGGTATTCTCCATTCCCAGCACTGGCAAGTTGGTGATAGTAGGTGATATCTATTGTCTCTGCTATACTTTCGGGAGGAGTACAAGACGCTAACTCTTGTTTTAGTAAAGCTTCTAATGCCAATTTTCCTCTATCATCGAGCTTTCTATAATTTTTTATGTATTGTATTTCTGATGGCTTAATATCGAATGAAGTTCCTTGTACTTGCAAGCCATAAGCCTCTCCTAAAACTGTGGCAGTATCTAAATCATAAATTTCGCAAAGCTTGCAGAAGGTATCAATATCTGGTTCCGAAACACCATTTTCATAATTACTTAAAGTATTTCCCTTTACTCCGATTAACTTAGCAACATCACTTTGCTTTAATTTTTTGCTTATTCTAGCTTTTTTTAATTTTTGGACAATGTATTTATTCATAGTTTACCTCTTTCTTTGCGACTGCATAAAAAGAAGAGGTGCTGTATATGAATACGAAAGAACAAAAAAATAAAAGGTGGTTCATAGAACTACTACGAACCAACCGTAAGAATGAGGAATTAAAAATTGACCTTTCATTTAAAGATGACGGAACTGATTTATCAAATCAATCTGCAGAAATGGAGGTGCGAAATGACAGAAAGACAGATGTGTGAAGGAGGAAAGCTTCTGAAAGCATTGGAAGCATCCAAAACAGAAGGTCGCAGAATCTGGCAGCGACAGCATCGGAAAAAAATAAATCAGTATATCGCAGCTGTGTGGCTAGTTATCGTATTGCCTATTTGTCTGCGGTGTGCCTATCAGATATGGCATATAGCTGTATATCACTATTAAAAATCTAATAATGACAGAAGAAAAGAAAGGAGGCAGGGATGATAAAGCATCATATTACAAAGTATCGAGCAAACGGAAGACAGTATATCTCAAGCTGGATGCAATTCAATTTATTTGGAAAATCAATTTGTTTTTGGAAGAAAGTAACTGAAATTTAAAAGCCGCTGCAAAAAACAACGGCTTTAAGTGAGAACTATACTTTTTTTAAAAACAGTCCCATTACATGCCGGGCATGGTGGCATTGTATCAGTATCGTCATCAAGTATCACAATTTGATTACAACCTAAACAAATATATGTGTCAGCGCCTGGCCTTTCTCCAGTTGTTGTCACCATAAAACCACCTCCTTTCTAAGAGGAGTATAGCACAGAAAGGAATAAGGTAATGGAAACATTTACAGAAGAGATTAAAAGAAAAAGACAATTTGTTTATGCCATACGTGCAGCGTTGCTCATAGATCATGAGCGGAGTGGATTTAAAGACATGGAATATAGCTGCAACAAAGGCAGAGAACTCCAACAGATAGTGGTGGATGGGAAATGATTCAGACCGCTTCCCCATCCAGCAAGGGGGAAGTGAATTTTGATATTCCACAAACCATTCCGGATGATAACTGTGTGTGGATCCGAATTGAGACAAAACACGATGAAGATATATCTTATTCCAAAGCCGTAAGAAGTTACACAGGTAAAATTAAGGAACCTTCCATTTCAAGTGTAAATGCAAGTGGAAATAATCTTATTGTAGAAGTGGAGAATAAGAGTGAAGTTCCAGATGCTTATGTAAATGTCTATCTTGTAACTGGAAGTAGTATGACCCAAATAGGAAAAATTCCTCACGGATCATCGACAGGGACTTTTACAGTAGATGATTTGCCAGCGTTACAAGAATATAGCATAGCGGTTCAATCTTCGAACGATGTTATGACATCAAACGTAGTAACAAGTAGCTCATCTAGTTCCACGATACCTAGTCCTCCTAGAGACATATCAAGGACAATCATCTATAGAAACCAGTTTTGACAGTAATGATTTTCTTGGAAGCGTAGATGATAGGATATATTACAAAGTTATTGTAAATGTTATAGATGGCTACGGTAGAATAGTTAGTGCTGAAAAACGATTTCTGATTCATTGGGAACATCAACCGGAGTTACCAATTGTAGCTGAGGCAGATGACCAGGTTAATCTAGTTGCTACAGTAAGCGTTAGCAAGCCTACTGGATGGTTAGAAGGGGATACATTTGATGTATATAGACTTTCGACAGATATACCGCAGTTAATATTAAGCAATGGTACATATGAAACCATATATGTCGATAAGTATCCAGCATTTGGAGAGAATGGAGGTTATAGGGTAGTTAATAAGTCATTGTACGGAGATTATGTGGATGATAATTTTACCATAACGATGACAGATGTAGAGGCTAACATTGATGAACATGCTATTGTTATTGACTATGATGGGAACAGAATACGACTACCGTATGATATCAATATCCAATCGTCATGGCAGAAAGATTTTAAAAGGACTTCATATCTTGGTGGATCAGTACAAGGTGACTGGAACAAGGCCACTACTAGAAACTTACAAATCAGTACTACTTTATTCATTGATGATAATGATATTATCATGCAAATGAGAAATTTAGCTGATTATCCGGGGATATGTCACATTCGTACTCCGGATGGAAGTTCTTTTGCCTGTGATATTCAAATCACAGAGCAGAAAAGCTCTACAGGAGGACAGGCACCAGTAATTCCATTTACACTTGCCGTCAAGAGAGTGGATGCAGAAAGTGATGAAATGCTGACATTGTCTCAGTGGAATGAGGAGCAAATTTAATGGATTATTCAAAAGGATTTAGTGCAGTCTATGAGCTGGCTATTTTAGATCCTGTTACATGGGTGGAGACTGGCACAGTAGAATGGACTGGAGGCAACATAACCAAAGACAGCACTTCTTCTTTGATAGAAAGTGCACAGATAAAAGCTACAGACATTGGAAATGGTGAACAATGGATAAGAATTTACTTACAAGCAAACCAAGAAGGGGCATCCGATAGGGTGCCTCTTTTCACTGGTTTAACTACCTCTCCAAAAAGAAATATTGAAGGCTTGTTTGAAGAACATGAATTGACTTGCTATTCCGTGTTGAAACCAGCAGAGGACATTCTTCTTCCTAGAGGGTATTTTGTTCCGGCTGGATCTAATGCGAAATATGTTAAAAAACTTTTATCTGATGTATATGCACCTATTGTTGTTGGTTTTGATTCTCCAAGACTTATTCGTTCTATTGTTGCAGAGAATAGAGAAACGAAACTTTCTCTTGCTAATAAGGTCCTACAAACGATTGGCTGGAGAATAACGATAGAAGGGGATGGAACCGTTAATATTTGCGAAAAAGCAGCGACAGCAAGTGCAAACTTTAGTCCAATAGAAAATGATGTAATTGAAGTTAAGGTTACGGATTCTTTTGACTGGTATGAAGTCCCAAATATATTAAGGAAAATTGTGGAAAAAGTGTACAAATTACAATTCTATCTCCATCGAGCTGTGCGATATCGCTACGAAGGATCCATCGAAGAGGCAAATTGCTGCTGTTAAATGGCTGATTAAATATATCCAAGGGAAATGCCCGAATGCAAAATATATTGTACGGCATTGGGATGTAAATGGGAAACCTTGTCCGGGACTTATGGTAGGGAACGCAAATACTCCAGGAGGGAAGCGCTGGAAGGAATTCAAGAAGGCGGTGACCAAGTGAATCATATTGATCCAAATCTACTGGTTGCATTATGCACTGGACTGTTGTCCTTTGCAGGGGCAGCCATTGTTGCCAAGATAAATGCCAGCTCTGCTAAGGAAATCGCACAGATGAAAGAAGAGTCTACAACTCGGTTGGCAGAGAAAAAAGACAAAGCACAGCAGGAACTTGTTTCTTACAAAATTGACAAGCTAACGGAAAAGGTGGAAAAGCATAATAACGTGGTGGA
>CAUUQE010000195.1:0-4140 GCA_963547065.1 uncultured Prevotella sp.
ACGACATTGCTTATTATTTTGAGCATAGTGTATCATTGCTTTAATGCGTTGGGCATATTGTTCTTTTCTTATTTCGTATATATCTCGTGATATTTTTATTTTATTTGTTTCTTCACGGTCTTGTAAATAACTGATGTATGGAGATTTGCGTTGTGGAATGAAATGGAGTATTTTGCGTTGACTCAGTCCTTTTAATATAAGGTAAACTTGTTGGTGTGTGATATTGATTTGTCGAGCGATGGTTTCTTCGTTGATATAAACGTAATCGGTGAAAAGTCCACCATAATTTCGCAATAAGGTTGTTATCACGAGTTCTTCGTGGGGCGTTGTGTATTTGAGGCGGTATAATTCGTCTCTGTTGAGTAGGAATATCAGTCGAGCGTCTGTATTGGGATCTGTTTCATAGTTGATATAGCCTGCATGTTCAAGTATTTTGAGGGCAGAGGCTGTTTGTATGGGAAAGTGCTTAAAGGTGTGACAGAATTTGTCGATGTCGAATGTGAAAGTGTGTCCGGCTCCGCTCCCTAATCCCACTTGGTAGAAGTAGGCGAGATGCTCGTAGATCTGCCGAATGATTTTTTTCTCGGGAAAGGTGTCGGCGATACGTTTGGAGAGTGTTTCTTTGTCTTTTTCATTATATAAAAGCACGGCGTAAGCCTGTTTTCCATCGCGTCCTGCCCGTCCAGCTTCTTGAAAATAGGCTTCTAAGGAATCAGGGCAGTCGAAGTGTATCACGAGCCTTACTTCTGATTTATCAATGCCCATTCCGAAAGCATTAGTAGCTACCATTACACGTGTATGGTCTTGTTGCCAATCTTTTTGACGTTCATCTTTGATTGCATGTTCTAGTCCGGCGTGATAGAATGTGGATTGAATACCGTTTTTGTTTAATAATTCGGAGATTTCTTTGGACTTTTTACGGCTTCTTGTATATACGATGGCGCTACCCTGTACGGAGTTTAATATATGGATCAATTCACCGCGTTTATCGGGAGACTTCCTCACGACGTATGCAAGATTCCGGCGTTCAAAACTCATCCTAAATACGTTTTTGCGAGAGAATAGGAGTTTTTCCTGAATGTCTTCGACAACCTTATGTGTTGCTGTGGCCGTGAGAGCGAGTATTGGGACATTGGGACGTAGCCGGCGGATATCGGCGATATGTAGATAAGCCGGGCGAAAGTCATAGCCCCACTGGCTGATACAATGTGCTTCGTCTACAGTAATAAAACTTATTTTGATGTGTCGGAATTTATTTAAGAATAGATCGGAATGAAGACGTTCGGGGGAAATATAAAGAAGTTTTATATCACCGAGAATACAGTTTTCGAGTGCTTTAATGATTTCCCTATGCGCCATACCTGAATAGACAGCTGTAGCACTGATACCTCGGTCACGGAGATGTTGTACTTGATCTTTCATCAGTGCGATCAGTGGCGTGATGACAATACATACACCTTCTTGAATCAAAGCTGGTATTTGGAATGTTATGGATTTTCCGCCACCTGTGGGCATCAATCCGAGCGTGTCTTTACCGTTGCAAATGCTTTCGATGATATCACGCTGGATACCTCGAAAGTCAGAATATCCCCAATACTTCTGTAAAATGGTTTGATATAGGTGTTGTGTCATACTTGTTTTTTTGTTTCTTCGTCTTTGGTAGGACGAATATCTTCAATTTGAAGTTGTACGACGTTGCGCTTGAAGATATTATTTTCAATGGTATAGACGATATCAAAACTTTGCTTGGATTTAATGTAGCGCGCTGCAGCACTTTGTCCGAAAGCTATCCCATTTACCACATTGCTTGATTTGGAATCTACGAGTTCAAGTTTAATATGTTCTTGTACTCTCCCTACGACTTTGCTCGTTCCGTAATCATAAACACCGATTGTACAAAATAGTGGTTTAGGATTACATGTCCCAAAAGGAGAAAACTTTTTCAATTCATTGTGGAAACGTTTTGTTATATCTTTGAAATCGAGCTGTGCGTCTATATTCAGATTTGCTTCAATTTGTTCAGGATGAATGTGTTCTTCCACGTATCTTTGAAATCTCTTTCTGAATTCAGGTATATCACTCCACCGCAGTGTGAGCCCAGTTGCATAAGTATGTCCTCCGAAATTGATCAGTATATCTCTACAACTTTTAATGGCTGCATACAAATCGAATCCTGCAACGCTACGTGCGGAGCCTGTTGCAAAGTCTCCATCACGTGTCAGTACAACCGTCGGGCGAAAGTAAATTTCAGTTAATCTTGAAGCTACAATGCCGATGACTCCCTTTTTCCAATTCTCATCGCACAATACAATAGACGAATGATGCTTCTGACTCTCGAGTTTAGCAACGATTTGATTTGCTTCTTCTGTCATCTGTTTGTCTATATCTTTGCGCTGCTCATTGTATTCATTGATATGCTTCGCTTGCATCAAAGCATTCGAGAAATCTTTCTCTACCAATAGGTCTACACTTTCTTTACCGTTTTCCATGCGACCGGAAGCATTGATACGTGGTCCGATTTTAAAGACAATATCGTTCATTGATATATCACGTCCGTTAAGTCCACATATATCAATGATAGCTTTCAGGCCGATACTTGGGTTTTGGTTGAGTTGTTTTAGTCCATGAAAGGCCAGTATACGATTCTCGTCTGTTACCGGTACAAGGTCTGCGGCGATACTTACTGCACAAAAATCAAGTAGAGGGATAAGTCGTGAAAATGGTATATTATTGTTTTTTGCAAATGCTTGCATCAACTTAAAACCCACCCCACAACCGCAAAGATGTTTGAAAGGATAGCTATCATCGGGGCGTTTGGGATTTAATATTGCCACGGCGCAGGGCATTGCTTCATCGGGAACGTGATGATCGCAGATAATGAAATCTATGCCAAGATTTTTGGCATAAGCAATTTCTTCGATTGCTTTAATACCACAATCGAGAATAACAATTAATTTTACTCCTGTGTTCTTAGCATAGTCTATTCCCTTTTTGCTTACTCCATATCCTTCATCATAACGATCTGGAATATAGTAATCAATATTTGAATAGAATTGTTGGAGGAATTTATATACTAATGCTACGGCTGTACAGCCGTCAACATCGTAATCACCATATACCATAATACGCTCCTTACGTCCCATAGCGTCATTCAGTCTATCCACGGCGATATCCATATCTTTCATTAAAAACGGATTGATAAGGTCTGCCAGTTGTGGACGGAAGAAACGCTTGGCAGCCGACTCAGTGGTAATACCTCTTCGAATTAAAAGCCGTGCCAAAATCTGATTGAGGTTCAACTTTTCACCAAGCTCCTTAGCTGCTTGTTCTTCTTGGGGGGTAGGCGGTTCGTAATTCCATTTAAAATGCATTTATATTATTTTTTATTTTCTTTTTGCATAACCTGTGATACGGGGCAGGATAGCAAAATGAATGCCTCCTGCAAAATGTTCTGCGTGTAAAGTTACAAATAAAAAGTCATAAATCTATTCTATTTGTTTGTTATTTTTAGGATAGCTTTACGGAATATGAAGAAAGCACAGGTTCAAATACTTACTTGAACTCTGTGCTTATAAGTCGTATGGAATAGAAAAATATTGAATGTTTAAATTCCAATTTTTTTACGAATGTCTTTCGGAACGGCGTTCTTATTAACGATAAAATCCATGGTCTTATAGGCGATGAACGCTTTTGTCATATACCAAATACCTTTATAGTCGCCTGTTTCACCCCAAGAGTTCTTTACCATGTAGTATTCTCTGCCGTTCTGGTCCTTGGCGATGCCATAGATTTGCATGCCATGATCATCGGTTGTCTCCCAATTGTCGTATGCCTCTTGGCGCATCTTCTGAGTAGGAATGATCTCAGGTACACTGATTCCCAGCGAATCTAACTTATTTTTCTTCGATACTTTCGACATTTTAAGCCAACGATCAGCATCGGTTCCAGTAAGATCGCGTGCCTTCTTCAGGTCGTATGCTATGCCAAGACCGCTTCTTGTGAACCCTTCTTCAGAGACATCTCCGCCCCATGCAATGGTATAACCCTTCATAATAGCGTTATCGATAATTTTGCAAAGGTCGTCAATAGGTACATTCCAGCTCAACGGCCAGCGCCAATTGTCCTGCACTTCTACGGCAA
>CAUUQE010000196.1:0-4056 GCA_963547065.1 uncultured Prevotella sp.
GATGGCATAGCTTACTTCTGTATGAATGGCGGAGTGGGCTGCATGAATATGGGCAGACTTTTTGAAAAGTCGCCTGTTCGCACTGCTCTACGGCTGGTTGGGGTACAATATATTACTGCAGATCACGTGGTGCACCCTATGCCTGTAAGCGGTAATCCATCTTCGAGCGGTGATATAACGTTGCGTTTATCGTATTCAAACTATAATAATGAGCCACTACGGTTCGTGTTTCGTCTCGACGGGGGTGGCATCCGTTCGGAAACAACATCAGACCTGCCCCAGATAACCTATAACAGTTTATCGTACGGCAGCTATACATTCAGCGCCGAGGCGGTAGACATCAACGGAAAAACAGTGGGCTCCGTCGTCTATAAATTCCATTATCCACGCCCGTTGTTGCTCTCTATTCCGGCTTTCATCATTTATATTCTCCTGCTCGGTGCGTTGGTCTATGCCTACGTCAGATGGAGTACGGGGCGCATACTTCGTCGTCGTGCCCGCATTATGGAGGCCGAAAAGATGCGTCAAGACCTGCAAATGGCCGAACAACGCAGCCTTATAGAGGAGCAACAGAAGATGCTTTTAGAGCAACAGTTGCAGGATAAAGGGCGCGAAATTGCCAGTCTGGCGATGGAAGGCATTAGGCATCGTCGTCAGGTTTCCGACATCAAGCAGGAGTTGCAGGGCACGGGAATGCGCTCGAACAGTAATAAGGACATCGTTAGGATGCTGCTCCATATTACGGACAACATAGATAACGACGCCTATTGGGATATCTATCGCGAGAATTTCGACCTGATACACAAGAACTTTTTCCGTCATCTGCGCGAGCAGTACCCCTCGCTTACGGCTACCGATCTGAAGTTCTGTGCGCTGTTGAGGCTCAACCTGAGCACGAAAGACATAGCTCATTTCACCGGTTTAACGATACGTGGCGTTGAAGGAGCGCGCTATCGTCTGCGCCGTAAGCTACAGATAAAAGAAACGCAAAGCCTTACCGAGTTCCTGATAGATTTTAAGTAAGGATGAAAGATGAGGGGAAGGGAATGAGCGGTTGATAGGTGTATCGTAGGAAATAGGCTCGTACGATTGTTTTTGCAAGTACGAAGAAATACGATTGTCAGCATCGTTGAATAGCCTTCTGTTAAGATGTTTATTTATTTTGATGGATGGAGAAGTGCTACGGAAGTATCGTCTATGCTGGTTAGGCGTATCGTTTAACCGGCATAGATTGTAGGAATATCGGGGATATATAGAGAGAATGTAGCGGGCATGGTGATTGTCAGAAGTCGATAACCGTGATACCTGCGCCCCCGAACTGCACGTGCTCGTCGCGATAGGCGGTGACATTGGGAACGGTAGAGAGATATTCGCGGATGAGTTGACGCAGGATGCCGTTGCCTTTGCCATGCAGGATACGCACGCGAGACATGCCTACAAGGATGGCATCATCGACAAAATACTGCACTGCATGTAGGGCCTCGTCGCCACGCATGCCCCGAATGTCGAGATCCTGTCGGAAACCTTTCTGCCGTTCTTCGATGGTTTCGCGCGTTATACGGCTCGTTCGAGCGGAACGTACAGGCTCTTCGCGTGGCGTATCGGCATGCTCCAACCGCTCTGTATGCATTTTGGTACGCATATCTCCGAATATAACGGTGGCCGTGTTGCCGTCGACAGTCTCGACCGTCCCCACGGAAGAAAGACCTTTGATGCGCACCGTGTCGCCCACGGAAATAGATGCATCGGCGGTAGGGCGTGCGGTTGTCAGCGCTGCAGACTCTTTCTGCCGTGCCTTTTCGGCCTCTTTGTCTTTCTTATGCTTTTCGTGTCGCTCTTTCCGACGCTGTATCTGTTCTATTTTCCGTGCTATCTTTTCATCGTTCGCCGTGGCGTCTATATTGCTTATTTCTCCTTTAAAGGCATTGAGTTCTTCGCGTATGCGCTTGGTTTCTTCCTTTTCTGCTTGGTTCTCTCGTATCTGGCGTATCGCATTTTCTATTTTTTTATTACTCTCGCGCAGCAGTTCTTCGGCCTGTTCTTTGGCTTTTTGCATGATTTCTTTGCGGCTCTGCGTAAGGTCGGCAATATCTGTTTCGTACTTGGCAATGGTCTTTTCCAGCTCTTTTTCGCGCTGATGAATGGTTTGACGCTTATGTTCCCAGTAGCGTTTATCACGAACTATGTCTTGCAGATACTTATCGCTCTGAATATAATCGGAACCTACGATTTCGGAAGCATCGCTGATTACGACTTCCGGAATGCCCGTTTTGCGGGCTATTTCGATGGCAAAAGAGCTGCCGGGTTGACCTATGGCCAGCTGAAACAGTGCTCTCATCTCGTTTCGATCGTAAAGCATGGCGCCGTTTACCACACCTTCGTGGGCGTCGGCAAAGTGTTTCAGGTTCTGATAATGGGTGGTTATCACGCCGTAGGCCTGCTTGTTGCAGAACTGTTTCAATACGGATTCAGCAATGGCACCGCCTATCTGTGGCTCCGTGCCCGTACCGAATTCATCGATAAGCAGCAATGTATTGCCGTCAGCCTGCCTCATCATAACTTTCATGTTCGTCAAGTGTGAGGAATAGGTACTCAAATCGTTCTCGATACTCTGTTCGTCGCCGATGTCTATCATGATGTTTTGAAACACGCCCATGGTAGACCTATCGCCCACGGGCACTGAGAGTCCACACTGTAGCATGTATTGAAGTAGGCCTACGGTTTTAAGACAAACCGACTTGCCGCCGGCATTCGGACCGGATATGATAAGGATACGTTGCTCTTGGGTGAGCATGATATCTAATGGTATTACCTGTTTTCCCTGCCTTTGCAGCGACATCTGCAGCAGTGGATGCACGGCTCTGATCCAGTCGATGTGGGGATATTCTATCACTACAGGTTCGAAAGCATTCATGAGTTCGGCTGTTTCGGCTTTGGCGCGGATGAAGTCTATCGTGGCGAGAAAGCCGAACGAGGAGAGTATCTCTTTGACATAGGGACGCAACAGCTTAGCCATTTCGGTAAGAATACGTATGATTTCGCGGTGTTCATCAGCCTCTAACTCGCGTATTTTGTTATTGGCTTCTACCACTTCTGTGGGTTCTATGAAGACTGTTTTGCCCGAGGCTGACTCATCGTGTACTATTCCGTGGAGCCTGCGTTTAAGTGCCGGTGCCACGGGAATGACCAGTCGGCCGTCGCGCATGGTCGGTGTAACGTCTTTCTCCACAAGGCCTTTGCTCTGTGCATTGCGCAATATATTATATAAGGTGCGCGAGATGGAGCCTTCGGTGCGTGATAAATCCTGCCTGATGCGGGCAAGTTCTGGCGATGCACCATCGCGTATGTGGCCGAATTTGTCGAGTATTCGATCAATGTGCTGTATCAGTTGTGGGAATGTTATCACGCTTTCGGTTAGTTTGTACAGTGCCGGATATAGTTTATTTGTACTTTCCTCTTGCACATCTTCCACCTCTTTTTGTGCCTCGTGTAGGGTAGGAGAGAGAGTTGTTTGTAGCGTTGATGCCTGTAAAAAGGTAACGATAAGATGGATAGTATCCAACGATCGGCGCAGATCGAATAGCTCTTGTTCCTCTAAATGTGTGCCTTCGAGACGTATGCGTGATACGCTTTCGCGCACATCGAAGAAATTCTGCATCGGGAAGTTGTCGGCTTCTTCGAGGATATGTCTGAATTCTTTGGTTTGTTCCTGCCATTCGTTGATGGCATGCGGATCGGTTGAAAATGCCATATCATCAACCTTTTCTCTACCCAGACTCGACAGACAGTGTTCGCGGAGCAACGCTCTGATTTCATTGAAGTTTATCTTTTGCTCGAAATTATGCGGATAAATCATGCTACAAAATTAAGCTAAGTTGGCGTAAAAACAAAATATAATGCGGCGATAGTTAAAAAACGGATGAAATATTTGTATGTATCAAAAAAACGACGTACCTTTGCAACCGTTTTAGGCCGCACCGTTAAGGTTTGAAAAAGTAAAGAGGAGAGATGGTAGAGTGGTCGATTACAGCGGTCTTGAAAACCGCCGTACCGAGA
>CAUUQE010000197.1:0-4025 GCA_963547065.1 uncultured Prevotella sp.
CCATATTGGAATTTAAGGCCTTATAATTAGGACTATTCTTTAAAAGAGTGTAATTTATAATGGTCTCATAAATTAAGACACTTTTTCAGACAAGTTTTAATGAATCTGATATACTAAAATTAGTACGAAAGAGAGGATTCATTAGTATGTCCAGACAAAGAAGAAATTTTAGTGCCAAATTTAAATCAGATCTTGTAATCGAGTTGCTTAAGGGTGAGAAAGATCTCAACACATTTGCAACAGAGAACAATATTCAACCAAACCTGCTCCGTAATTGGAAAAAAGAATTCCTTAACATTGGACTTTCCGCAAAAATAAAGCTTTAAATAAGGAGTTAATGGATCGTTTGTATACTGAAGTATTCGTATGTTTATAAAAAATAATAGGATTTTAGAAGAGGGAAAAAATGACTAAGAAAAAGGACAGCCCAGTCAAATTATTGTTGCAGTGGGCAAAAAAAGATCGAATTTATTTGATATGCAGTAGTTTGTTATCTTTTATCAGTGGTATAAGTGGTATCTTTCCATATTACTGTGTATACAAAATAATTGACATTACTTTAGTAAGGAATGCACCAGCAAAGGAATTTTATCCTATTTGTGCTATTCTTTTGCTTACCATTCTCATTCGAGTAGTTTTAATGGGAGTGGCAGGAATCTTATCACATAAGGGAGCTTATAATACACTTTTTACTGTTAGATGCATGGTTACAGAACATATGTCGAAGGTGCCGCTTGGTACTTTAAATGAGAAATCAACCGGTAAGATTAAGGCGATATTGAATGAGCAGATTGAAAAATTGGAATTATTTTTGGCTCATCAATTACCAGAATTTATTTTATACATAACTGGACCAATTGCTATCTTTATTTATCTTTTGACGGTAAATGTAAAATTGGGTCTTATATCCTTGATTCCACTAATTGTTGGAATGCTATTTCTTATAGTTATTTTTATGACCATGTTTAAGATGATGGGGGATGCTAGTGACTCTGTATCAAATTTGAATACGGCGGTGCTGGAGTATATCAATGGAATGAGGTTGATTAAGGCTTACAACCTTACGAATCAGTCATTCAAGAAATATGCTGATTCAGTAGATGAAGAAAACCGTATTTGGAATTCTTTATCTTATAAGATGGCACCTCCATTTTCTATGTTTGTAATTATTATTGAGTGTGGAATGTTATTTATGTTACCGATTGGTGGACATATGTATATAGATGGTCATATTTCGGCAAGTGTTTTCTTATTGTTTGCTTATATTGGAGCTTTGTATCTCACAGAGGTTAGACCGATGCAGGAACTTGGTATGAACTTTGCACAGGTTTTAACAGCTATAGATGAAGTAAGGAAGATTCTTGATATTCCAATATTTGATGGAGCAGAGAATTTTCCGGAACAGCATGACATTAAAATTGACAATATTACCTTCGCCTATGATGAGGAGCATACTATATTAAATAATTGTAGTTTGTCTATTGCTCAAGGAGAAAAAATCGCATTTGTAGGACCTTCTGGTGCCGGGAAGTCAACATTGATTCAACTTATATCAAGATTTTATGATGTTAATGAGGGAAACATTTATATTGGTGGAAGGAATGTAAAAAACATCAATTATGAGCAGATGTTAAGTAATATGTCTATTGTTTTTCAAAAAACATTCCTTACTAGAGACAGTATTTTAGAAAATATTCGCTTGGGAAGCAATACAAGTTTGGAAGAAGTAAGAGAAGCGGCAAAAAAAGCTCAGATTGATGATTTTATCATGAATTTACCTAATCAGTATGATACCAAGGTGGGTAATTATTCATCGAGACTTTCCGGTGGTGAGAAACAAAGAATTGCAATTGCTAGAGCAATCCTCAAGAATGCTCCAATTCTTATATTAGACGAAGCAACATCTGCTGCAGATCCTGAAAATCAGTATGAAATTGATTGTGCAATTAAAAACTTATGTAAAGGTAAAACAGTTATTATTGTGGCTCATAGACTTGGCACTGTAAAGATGTGTGATAAGGTTGCCGTTATTGAGAACCAAACCATCGCTTGTAGTGGAACCCACGAGTATGTACTGGAACATAGTAATTATTATCGAAAGGCATGGGATGATTATCGAAAGGCCAGAGATATTGCTTATTCAGTAAAGGAAGGGGAATAATATGATGGACAGTTATTCAATTAAATGGAGTTTAAAGTTGAAGATTGGTGTAATCTGTACGGTTATTGATGGAATACTATCTGGATATAATTATTTTGTGATTTTTGGAATCATTCGTATGTTATATACTGCTAATGTAACCATGGCAGAAATCAATCATTTGCTTACAGGATTGATTATTGTGTATGGTATACGATTGCTTATATATGGATTTGGATATACTCAGTCACAAATTGGCGGAGCAAAGGTAAGTCATGATATCCGTATGAATTTGGGAAATAAATTAAGATCTATTCCTCTAGCAAAATTTCAGACATCAGATACTGGCGACTATATCAATGTAACATTAAATGATGTTAGTAGTTATGAGCAGATTCTCACTCATAAAGTAGGAGAACTTGCAAAGAATATGACATTATTAGTAATGATTTTGGGGTTTGCAACTATTATTTTCCCAAAGGCTGGAATTATTTTAATTATAGGAACCCTATTTTTGATACTTGCACTATGGATTTCCTTTTATATGGTAAAAAAATATGGAACCCAAAAGAATAAGGTATCAGCAGAAGCAGTCAGTGATATTGTGGAATACATTACCGGTATTCAAGTATTTCGTGCTTATGGAGCAGCAGGTACTAGGAACAAAACTGTTACAGAAGGCTTAAAGAGATACAGTACAATTAACTATGTATATGAGAAAAAAATGATTCCTATCAGCACTTGTTTAAACCTTATACATGGAATGACCTTTCCGATTGTATGGTTTTTAAGTTATAGGGCATTTGTTTCAGGAAGATTGGATGCGGTATCTTTTCTATTGGAAGCTATGTTGCCAGTTATATATATAAAACTGTGTTCTATGGTGTTTATAACACTTACAAGTTACAAGAACTTAAAAATTTCTCAGGGCAAAATCAATTCTATATTTGCAATTGAATCGGAAACAGAAAATTCTGATGAATTTAAACCTGTAGAATATGATATTGAATTTAATAATGTGAATTTTGAATATATTGAAGGTGAACCAGTATTAAAGGATGTCACATTTACTGCAGAGTATAATCAGTTCGTAGCTATTGTGGGTGATTCTGGATCAGGAAAATCGACTATTTTGAATTTGATTGCAAAGTATTATAAACCAAAATCTGGAGAAATATCCATTGGTGGAATTAACACAAGACCAATCAAGGCGGAGAAGCTTTTTGATTCTATATCTCTGTTGGATCAGGATATATTCTTGTTTAATGATACAATAAAGAACAATATACGATATGCGAATCAGAATTCTTCAGATGAGGATATTATAAGAGCTTGCAAAGAAGCAAATTGTCAAGAATTTATTGAAAAATTGGAACAGGGGTATGATACGATGTTATCTGAAAATGGTTCTAACCTATCGGGTGGTGAACGTCAGAGATTGTCAATTGCCAGAGCGATTCTAAGGGATAAACCGATTATATTGCTTGATGAAGCGACCGCATCATTGGATATTGAAAATGAGCTTCTTGTAAAACAGGCAATTGTAAATCTATTGAAAAAAAACAAGACTGTCATTATGATAGCTCATACACTTTCAGTTGTAAAAAATGCGGACAAAATCATCGTAGTTTCGGATGGACATATAGTGGAACAAGGAACACACGACCAGTTACTATCAAATAATGGAAAATATGCATCCATGTGGAAAGCAGATGTAGAACTAAATATGGCATAATTGTAATAAAAACTCTAACGAACGGCGTATATTAGGCAGTTGTTGGAGTTCTTTTATAAGATTCTGTTATGGTAAACTATGGCTTTATAATTTATCCTAGATTATTCACGACAAAGCCGTAAAAGTGGCTGAAAGCCACATGATTACTAT
>CAUUQE010000198.1:0-4018 GCA_963547065.1 uncultured Prevotella sp.
CATCCTCCAAATTCTCCTCCATAGTAATCACCAGCAATTCCAAGAGAAATAGAAACTGCGCCTGAACCAGCTAATAAGAGCTACACCGCCTATTCTGCCTCCCCAACTTCTAAGTTCTCGGCCAACGACATGGCATAAATATTTCCGACTATTTATTCCAAAAGTGTTGCCAAAGACTTCATGGAGAATCACTTGTTATTTTTAACTATATAACTCTCTTATTACAAACTATTTTATACTATTTAGAAATGGGGGCACTTTCCAACACTACACCCGTCAAGTTTGCCTTTTTTTATATTTTTGCGAATATCCTCTGAAACGAACAAAGTTGGCAATATCTCCCACTAATTGTCCAGATTTGGTATAGGGAAGATGCTATATTTCTGAATCTTGGATTGCGCATAAACACGTTTAATTATTCTTCCATTTCCTGCAAAAATACATTTACTATCATCTAGTATATCAAATAGCTCATAAAACATAGGAACATAATAATTCTTGGCTTCCTGGTTATACACAATACGACACCTAATCCACTGAATCTTTTCTTGTCCTGTCAAGCAACAATCAATACATTCTTTTAGTTGTAACGAAAACAAAGGCCAAGCCTGATTATTAGGTAAATAGTCAAGCCATATTTCTTTCAGACCAGAAAAGTCTTGGCTGATCTGCAATCCATCATGAGTTACACGAATACGATGAAGTGTAAGATCATAAGGTAATTGTAACAAGCCATCACTATCATGAATAAGTTTACAAGGCATTGTAACATCATCTGATAAAAATGCACTTGCACCTTCTTCATTTTCTTTAGGGTATAAGGAATAATATTTCTTCATTTTGAAGTCGTCTTGACTTTTAATCTCTAAATTGAGAGGAGTTTATTCTCTTTGTGCTACTAAAACCAAGATAAACACTCCTCTCATGTACAAAGTGTCAGACAAAGATACAAAAAAATGAAATATAGCCTCATTTATCTGTGGAAAGATGTAGTTTCATAAGCCAAAGCAGTCTTGTTGAAATCGTAAATACCATCCTTCATAAACTCAAAACAGCGTGCCAGTGAAAATATGAGGAAATGTTTGAGAAAAGAAAAGTTTAAATCACTTCCATTAAAGAAAACTTTTTGATTTAAAAACTTAACACCATTTTCTTGATTTCCACTACCGGCGTTGCACTTTCGCTTCCTTTCCAAAGCTCCACTATATGCGAAGTCAAGAAGACGGATGTTGTTCTTTTTTATCCGCAAAGGTAGTGCGGGGTGCACTTTCGTTTGACAACGTAGAATCACGAATATAAGTAACTTAGCTGTCGTGAGCCATTGTTTCAGCATGGATATGTATCTGCTTCTGATAGCGTGCTCTGATATCTCGGATAGAACAGCCTAATAATGCCGATAGAGAGGTGTTGTAACGGCGATACATTACCGCTTTAATACCTCACGAAATATAAGCATGTCTGCAAATTTATGTCATGGAACCCTTCGAGGCATCATTTCTATCTTAGATGCTCTGCATATATTGCAGATTGAAGTCCGAATGACGTGTGTTTTGGACAGTCCTTTCTTTCGCGGGAAAAGTGCATACTTTTTGCTGCTTTCTACTCTTTTCCATATTAAGGAATGGAATAGAATGCTACGTACCCATTCAGTTCTTGTTCATATTTTGTTCTTATTCGTGTGTCGCTATCCACCAAGAAGTTTTTTTAAGGCCATTCAGAGCGGTTGTATTCTTCGTGGGATCAGAGATCGTGATACCAGAATAATTCTTCACATTTATATATATAGGCGTGTCGTAAAGGTAGGAATACAGTCGTTCTGTGGTAGCTGTGGCATGGACAGCTTTCGAAAGAACGGTCTTGAATGTAGTGTATAGCGCACTTTTACCGTCGAGACGTTTCGCATAGTCGCCCAAGTCGTAGAAGATAGTCGAACGAAATCCGTCGAGTACTTGCAGACTATCGCGCAGCGATTCGTCGAAAGTATTTTTGGCATTAATCTTTTTCATGGCATCGGCAAGCGATTCCATCTGCCGGCAGTCTATAGCAGAGAGGGCACCACACGGCACTGTATAGTTCTTATAAAAGCTGTTGAACTTCGATACAGCCGTGGCATAATTGGGCACATCCGCACACAGACTGCTCCACATTGACTTGTATGGCATGCCTATGACTATGACTTCGCTGGTCGAGGCAATAAGAAAATTAGTGGCATTTCGCAATTCGTAGGCAGTTTCTGCATTGGCCATGTAGCAATCATCGAAGAGTATGTACTGCATCTTGATGCCTGTGGCGGCAATGCCTTGGGCAAGTGTACTCACATCTGTGGCGTAATTGGCGATATCTTCTACACTGCCGTAGAAACGAGTCTGCATATACAATGTCGTTGGCTGGTCATAGAATTGGAACTTCTTGGCATAGTTGGGGTAGTCTTTCCAAATATTTTTCTGCGTCCATCCCGTGCCATGACAGCCTATGATCATGGCATAATTGAGGGCAGGAGCATATTGTGCCACTTCCGAAACGATCTGTTTGATACCGTCGGCAGTGGTATAAATGGTGTTACCCGAATATTCTCTGACGGGCGTATGGGTGCATTTCCCGTTGTCGTAGTTTATTTCGTAAAGGTTAGAGTTCGAAGCCGTGTTGCTTAGGAATACCAGCACACGACTGCCGTTGAGCCCTTTGTTGCCGATGATGCCGGCCTCTATGCTGTCAAGGTTTTGCTGAAAATAAGCATAAAGACCGCTCGATGTAGTGGAACCCGACCAAGGCATGTACACAAGAATGGTCTGTTTGGTGTAATTGTTTGCAGAATTATCATCGCTGTCGCTGCATGATGAGATGCTGAAAATAATGATGAATACAGTCCACAGGATAATTAACTTCTTCATATTTGATTTGTTTGATGTATAAAACTCGTTGATCTATTTTTTTAAAAAGAAGAAAATGATGTATGAAATCTTGTTGTCGACATCATGTGGTAATGTAATGTATCGTTAGTGGCAGCCGTAATGCGCCTGCATGGGGATTACGGCTGCACCCGATACGATTGAATGAAATTGCGAATAAGGATGGCAGAAGGGTTATTTGCTCTTCAATTCTGCAATAGATACTTTCAGCGCAGCTATCTTTTCTTCTGAGTCGCTCTGCTTTTTACGCTCCAAAGATACTACGGCTTCAGGCGCATGAGCCACGAACTTCTCGTTAGAAAGTTTGCGTTTAACGCTTTCGAGGAATTTCTCCAAATGCTCGAGTTGCGCCTGTTGCTTGGCGATTTCTGCCTCTATGTCGATCAGATTGCCGACAGGTATAGCAAATTCATCGGTACCTATCATGAACTGTGCGGCATCGGTAGCCTTTTCAGTCACGGTCTCTATGCTGCTCAGGTTGCCCATCTTGGCGATGATATCGTTATATCTATCGAAGTTATTTATGCCTATGGCCTGCAGTACAAGGCTGTCTTTCGGCGATATATTCTTCTGATTGCGCACCATACGCACATTGCTAACGATTTGTTTCACGAGCTCTATGTCGGCTGAAAGACCGTTTTCCGCTTCTGAAGGAGCTGTAATCTCCAATTTTTCACGCATGATAGACTCACCACTCTTGCGGTCATAGGTGTGTTGCCATAGTTCCTCAGTGATGAAAGGCATGAAAGGATGGAGCATTTTTAGCAGGGTATCGAAGAATAGGAGCGTATCCTCATAGGTACGTTTGTCGATAGGATCGCCGTAAGCAGGCTTGATCATTTCGAGATACCAACTAGAGAATTCGTCCCAAAACAAGCGGTAAACAATCATCAATGCCTCACTAATGCGGTATTTGTCGAACAAGTCGTTCAGCTCTTTGTTCGTGATACGCAGTTTGGCTTCGAACCATTGCGTGGCAAGACGATTGGTGTGGGGCTGCTCTTTATCGGCGATTTGCCAACCTTTTATTAGGCGGAAGGCATTCCAAATCTTGTTGTTGAAGTTACGTCCTTGCTCACAAAGGCTTTCATCGAATAGAATATCGTTGC
>CAUUQE010000199.1:0-4011 GCA_963547065.1 uncultured Prevotella sp.
CACTAAGAATATCTCAAAAGGGGGATTCACGTTTGCTAATTGTATGCACTTCCCTAAAACCCTGCAAACAATAGAACGAATGCCCGAAACAACCTTTGATGAGATAATGGACAAATATATCGAAATGAACGTTGCCCATCCTTTTATGGAAGGTAATGGTCGCAGCACTCGCATTTGGCTCGACCTCATGCTGAAGCGTTCTCTCAAACGGTGTGTGGATTGGAGTCAGATAGATAAAAACGAATATCTATCAGCAATGCGTGAGAGTGTTTCTGATAGTACACACATCAAGGCTTTGGTAAAGCCTGCACTTACCACCAAGATTGATGACCGAGAAATGTTTATGAAAGGTATTGATTATTCATATTATTACGAACAAGAATAAAAAATAATGATTATGGCAAAAAGCGTACAATCAATAGAACCTAATATAGCAGATTTGGCTAATGGTTGGCTAAAATCGTATAAGTTGGATTATAAACTTGAGCAAGAGTCTCTAAATACCGAAATCGACAAAGCTCTTTCAGACTACTTTAGTAAGAACGGTGGCAGTGGAGCTAATCGTCCAGATGCGAAGTTACTTTTACAAGATAAGAAACTTAATTATTATCCTGTACTTATTGAGTATAAAGGATATAAGGAGAAACTGGTAAAATTAGATGCTGATGGGCGAGTAGAAAATAAAAATGCAAAGAATGAGCCTAACTTTAAGAATATCAACTCATACGCAGTAAACGGAGCTGTACACTATGCAAATGCACTTCTCCATTATACCAGCTATACGGAAATAATAGCAATTGGTATGACGGGCTATAAAGATGAGTTTGGGAAGATACAGCATCAAATAGGCGTTTATTATGTTTCATCGAAGAATTTATAGCGGAGCTCGAAGAGCGGAGCGTGGCGGAGCTCGAAGCATGGCTTCGAGCTGCAGGCTTTGAAGATTATAATTTAACCGAAGGAGAGCAAATAGCTCTTAAAGAAATAGATAAGTTGGAATATCAAATATTCAATGTGGAAGAGTTGTTTGGCAAGTCAACACGAGGAAAGCGACTTAAAAGTGCCGACAGGGTAACTGGCTCTTTACCTTTTGTTACAGCAGGTGAAACAGACGAAGGAATCTCCGCGTTTATTGGCAATCGTGTAATAATCTTTCCTGCAAATACTACAACAATAGACATGTTCGGTTCAGCAAAGTATAGAAACTATGAATACGGAGCAGACGATCATATAGCAGTAGTGCATACACAAAGGTTGCAAGAAGATGCTGCTATATTTGTTACGTCAGCCATTCATAAATCATCGCACAACGGACAGTTCGATTATGGTAAAAACTTCTATGCCAAAGATGCAGATGAGTTGAGTATTCTGTTACCCACAAAAGGCGTTGTACCTGATTATTCTAAAATGGCTACCATCATCTCTGCAGTCAAGAAACTAGTCATAAAAGACGTTGCAGAATATGCCAATAAGAAAATTAGAGTTGCACAACAAGTTATAGCAAAATGAATAATAGCGACAACATCCAAGATGTTTTCTAATCAATGCTACTCAAATTGAGGAAACATTTTTGTACCATACGAATATAAATCACTGATAATCAGTGTAGGATATATTTGAGGAAGGAAGTATAACAGAAGCTGGTATCTCATTAACCATAGCAGCATCCATTACCATACCAATTTCATGATAAACATTTACATTTCTACTACAAGGTCTGCTATAATTATACTACTACTTTAAATCACATTAGATAATTGCATTAGAAATAATAGCAAAAGGATCTTTAAATAAATCCTTTGATATTTCCCTGTTTATTCTAATCGGATTGATCCAATATCAGCTTCCATTATTTATATAAATTTGAATATGGTTTGCACAACATCATCTTGTCCCACAAGGGCATAAGCTTGTTTTTCATGTTCGACTTGAGTCCGTGAACAAGGTGGATACCTTGGTTGAAAAGGTGCTCAAAGAAACCTTGCTTGATATACCCCTTGTCGGCAAACGCTTTTCCGTAGAGCACCTTAGTGAATACGCTTCGTACCTTGGGGGGTGTCATCCACGTTTGCGGGGGTGAGACAGAAGGTCATCACGTCACCCATGTCGTTGCACAACAGGTGCAACTTGAAGCCATGATGCCAACCTATCGTCTCTCTTTCCGCTCTTGGCAAGTCCGTCGAACACCTTGTTGATTTTTCTTCTCATGTTGTGGCATACGGGAATCATCGTACTGTCCACGAAGCTAATACCCGTGCAGTTGCCAAAACCTTGAATGCGCATAAAGGCCATCAGGTCGAAGAACAGGTAATAGTACTTAAAATTACGGAAAGAACCGAAATGGTAGCACGGCAGGATGGTTATGATCCCGCTCTCGGACAATCTGCTCCTTGCAGTTTCTTAGTCGCTTATATCCATCATCCGTGGGGACAACATGGAGGTTTTTAGTTAGTTCGGCATCTAAACTCTTACAAAATTTATTGAGTATACAGAAAGTTTCAGGAGTCCCTTGAGCCTGCGAAAAACTTTGTCTGCGGTAATTATCGCTACATATCTTTTGTAATCATTTGATTTTCAACTATAAAGTTACAAAACATTAGCGAGATTACCAACTTTTTAGGATACTTTCTTATACAGAACTAGCGTATAAATTATACTAAAATGTTGGAATACTCGTATTATTTTTGTAATTTCGAATGCTGTTTAAAAGTTTATAATTAACATTCGAAAAATGACTATAAAGAATAATTATTGTGTTATATTAGCCGGTGGTAAAGGCAGAAGATTGTGGCCTTCGAGCCGAGAACAATATCCCAAACAATTCGTAGATTTTTTGGGGAAAGGACGTACACAGCTGCAACAGACATACGACAGGTTTGTAAAAATACTTCCGAAAGACCATATTTACGTCAGTACGAACCAAACATATTTGCATTTAGTGCAGGAACAATTACCAGAACTTTTACCCGATAATATTCTTGCAGAGCCTATTTATCGTAATACGGCGCCCAGTGTAGCGTGGGCAGTTCACCGTATCATGCACATAGACAAAGATGCTAATCTTATTATAACACCTTCCGATCAAGATGTATATAACGAAGATGCTTTCTGCACGAATGTGAAAGATGGATTGGAATTTGTGGAAAACCACGATGCGTTGCTTACCATGGGAGTAAAGCCTACACGAGCAGAGCCGGGATACGGCTATATTCAGCTTGGTAATCCGGCTGGGCATGATGTCTATAAGGTACAATCATTTACGGAAAAGCCCGAGCGTAACTTTGCAAAAGTCTTTGTTGAAAGCGGAGAATTCTATTGGAACACCGGGCTATTTCTCTCAAACGTTCGTCATCTTCAGCACTGTTTCACAACATTGTTACCTGTTGTCTTACAAAATCTTGATGAGATTAATCCTAATTGGACGGTGAAGGAAGAAAATGAATTCATACGTGATAATTTTCCATCTTACCCGAATATTTCGATGGATTATGGTGTTTTAGAAAAATCAGAGCACGTATATGTGATGAAATGTAACTTCGGTTGGGCCGATTTGGGTACATGGCACAGCATCTATGAGGCGATGCGAAAGAGCGAGGAAGATAACGTAGTAGTGGATTCGAATGTGATTATCGACAATAGTCGCAATAATATCATCAGACTTCCTAAAGGAAAGTTGGCGGTAATCAACGGACTCGACGGCTTTATTGTGGCTGAAGAAGGTGACGTATTGCTCATTTGTAAGAAAGAAGACTCTTCGGCTCTTATCAGAAAATACGTGAATGAAGTACGGATGAAGAAAGGCGAAGAATTCGTATGAGGGTAGTTTGGATGAAGAATAAGAGAAGAGTTATGACGGCCTGACAGCTATCCAACCATCATACAACAACTAATTATAGGGTGAAAATGCAAAAAATAAATGTGCACTTCCACCCTATAATTGTTTTAACGCCGTGTATTTTCTATTCGAAAGCGTTCCTTATTTTTTCGGCGATCGCTTTAAATTCCTCTTCC
>CAUUQE010000200.1:0-3970 GCA_963547065.1 uncultured Prevotella sp.
CTACCGCTCTGGTTACAACTTTGCAGTCTTCTTTTTCTTTGCTGTCGACAGCAGGTTTCCCTATTCCTCAAGATGTTTCGTACATAACCGAAGTGCCTTGATCCTGCATACTTTTAGAACAATTATCAGGTTTAAGTCCTAATCGTCTTTTACGCTAAGGGCGCCTTCTTTAATTGTTTATTTTTTTATCTCTACAACAATTAAAATCCCTGATAGCTTAAATCAATTTGTGGTGTGTCGCTATAGCAATAGCCTCAGATATTTTACTTACACCAAGTTTTAGGAATAGACTTTTACGATAGCATTTTACCGAATCTTTCGAACGTTTGATTTCTTCGGCAATCTGATTAACAGACAAGCCTTGGTTTGCTAATCGGATTACTTTTTTTTCGAATTCATTCAACTCTATGTTGTCAATCTGCTCCCAGCGTTCACTATTTAAGGAAAACTTCCACTTCATATCTGAATTAATCTTCGTCATAAACGCGACACCTATTTCTTGCGTAGGTGCTAACGAAACTATACAAAGAGCCAACCAAACATTTCCCATTGAATCTAATTTGAGAGGAGTTACCTGATGATTTAGCAAGATTTTTTCTCTAGAATGTTTTTGAGTCATTCGGAAGTTGTAAGAGATGACATACTGAGTGCGTTCTGTTGCTGGGATCCCTCTAAGAAACACAGAACTAATTCGATTTACTTGAGAGAGAAATTCGTGGTCTTCTTTTGGAATGCGTTGATAATAGAAATTAAATCCTTCTTGATGTGCATTCTCCATTCGCTCTCCACAGAGAAACAATGGATTGTCGGATATATACAGGAAGTTCATCCTGTTGTAGTCAATGATATAAAGAGATTTGTATGTGATTCGAGCTAAAGCTTTTGCTGAATCGATATAAGGTTGTAGGTCATTGTATTCCTCATCCTTTATAAGAGGACGAACACCTTGTGGTGGTTGAGGTGAATAATGATCGTGATGAGAGGCTTCCATTTGGCAAGTAATACTATATTAATCAAGTTCAAAGATAGCTTTTTTGCCGTAGAATCATTACCCTAAAGGGTAAAAAATATCGTTTTCGGGGAAAGTTTACGAAATTTCTCTTTTTTGGAATTGTTACGATTTCTATAAGTTTATACTTTTGCCGGTGTTAAGATGATCAGTGCGCGTAGATTCTTAAGAGCTTGGTACAGCTCTATATTTTGAGCATATGTTCAGAATAGACAATTATGGATGCTTAAAGCTCCATGCAATACAAGGTTAGCAATCCCTTTTGTACCCCCAAATTGCTATAGACCTGACTATATAAAAGGAGAGTGTGAGCTGAAAAACTCTAACCAAAGAGTAGGCATTGTTAACTATCAAATATATGAAGAAAACATTATTATCATTTGCTATGCTTCTATCTGTTGTGTTGTCACAGACACATGTAGCAAAAGCTCAGACCTCTCCTTTGAGGTGGAAAGTTTCAGTAGGGTTGGGACTTTCAAGTAGCGAATCAATGAATTTAGGATTTGCAAAAGGAGTTCAAGTAAGCTATGATGCAAACATATTCGAGTTCGGTCTCTCGCTGCATCATGCTTCTTCACAGACGCTCTCCACATCAAAAACACATGGGTTAGGATTTTACAATAATGCGCAAGGCCCTTCAGTACAAATATCTCAAGGAGACGATCGTAAAGAACACAATTCTGCCAACACCTCATCTATCAATCTCTTTGCAGGTGTAGATTTATTTAAAGCATTTAAAGTACAGGGGCGGAACCGCTTAATACTCGGTGCTTTGGCGGGTATAGGGCAATATGATAGTTCTTTCATAATCAACAATCCGGAAGGGATGACCATTGACGTTCGCCATGGTGGATTGTGGAGCTATGGCGTAAAAGGCTCTTACGAATATATGATCACGAAGAGAGTGGGAGCCGGATTTTCAGCAACCTATGATTTTTCACAGGATAATTTTTATGGACTCGCAAATTTGATAGTGCAGTTCTAAGCTCAAACGATTTTTTTGAGATAGGGGAGGGATTATCGTAGTTCCTCCCCTAAATATATTGCTCTTGTTCCAAGTCTCTATTCCTTGACGCGAGGATGTGAAAAAAATCGTGAAATCCTTTTCATACCTTACTGTTCGCTATAAGTTGGCTTTCCTGCATATAAATAGACTTAAGCCTATCCCTGACTGCAGCCTTTTAGAGTACCTTTATTTATATCATAAAACAACGCATCCCTGAATCAGGGTACGTTTTCTTTCGGGCAGTAGATGTTAGCTTAAGTCATGAGTTCGCTTCATCAATTAAAAAAGCGGCCTATTCGTAGTAAGAAGAATAAGAGATAGAGAATAAAAATACTATTGATTATCAACGTTATAAAGCGTCGTCAAACTTTCCTATAAGAAAAGAAAAATTGTCCTATAAGACAATTTTTTCGATCATAGGAGACAATTTTTCCGATCACCTATGAAAGTTTTTCCGATCACCTAAGAGAATTTTGGCACTGCCTATTTGTGCTTTGAAAGCTAAGTTTTAGACCTATTTTTCAGCCTTTTCGTGCGTATGGTGTTATATGCTCTTCTGTTTTGGATAAGCCATGTCTGTTTTTTTCCTTAGGGTTGTTTTAATCAAGCCCCAAAGAGGAGATAAAGAGTACAATTGTTCTTTCCGGAAAGTTAATGTCAAGCTAAAAGAACTGTCCTATTTTGATAAGACAAAAGCAGTATTGCTCTCTGTAGATGCAAGGTGTTTTTGTTACCTTTGTGGTAACTATTTGGATGAAAGCGTTCTGTGAAAAGTGCTGGTAACTCCGCCCTTAAAGTCTATAAGCTTATCATAATCGATTATTATCAATAAGACAGATATTGCGGCTCATTTTTTAGGAATAGTTGACAGATTTGCAGTGTGGTTGTGGGTAAGTTACTCCTTTTTGCGCGATATAAAGTACCATTTATCAGATTGCCAATATTCGTGGCGGTCTATATTCTGACTATCTATCATCAGAGTTCCCGTATCAGTTACCTTTGCTTTCCCGTTTGTGAAAGGGTATGCAAATTTGTATCTTGGAGGAATGACGAGGTTTCCTTTAGTGTCTGCAAACCCGATAAGACCATCTTTGCCTACAATCCTGAAAAGTCCTTCACTGGGATAGTCCGGGCCGTTATCATACTTAAAGACCTCAAAGAGATATGTCCCTTTATGATTAAAACATTTAATATGCCCCGTGCTGTCTGCGACAAACCCAATTTGAGAAATTGTTTCCGTATAGACTAATGGGTACACACAGTCAATGACCGTATCGCCTTTTGTATTAGTATATCCATATAGCCCATCTTTTTCTACGGCAAATAGTCTGCTATATTCATTTCCATAACAGGAAGATAAAAGAACAACCGCAAAAATGGTTGTAGCCAGCTTGATTGAGCTTCTCATTTTGTTACTATTTAATTTCATACATTACTGCTGTACCGCATCTGTTGAAGTATCCGTTTTCTTCTGCTCCGTTAAATAAATGTGTTTGGTCGCATTGTTTTAAGTTAATAGCTAAATATAATGATGCCTTTCATTTCTCCAAAATCCTTTGCGAACTGCCCTTTTATTGGAGGAACTCCAATATGTTTTTTCAAAAAGTTCTTCATATCTTCACCCCTATACAGATACCATTTTTTATCTTTTTCTGATGAAACTTTTCCATCATATTGGCCGATAGGTAAACTAGGATAATTAAAGGCGGATGAAAGTCTTGTAGCACAGGCATCCTGGAATATATTAGCCTTGATACTTGCTTCCACTTTTCCACCAATGAGACTGCCGACTTGTGAAGGTAGAAGGTCTTTCACTCTTGCAAAATTTGAACTAAGTGTTGCATAAGAAATTGCTGCTATAATAATTTAATACTTGTTTTTGCAAAGGTACTTTTTTCGACAAAAATCTATCATTTAGGTCTAAGTAATTGGCTATGAACAGCCTTGTGAGTTAT
>CAUUQE010000201.1:0-3963 GCA_963547065.1 uncultured Prevotella sp.
GGGTATACCGGATTTCGAGTCCAGCGCATTCGGTCACTCTGCCAACCTTCCTAAAGGTCTTGCAAAAATAACATTTATTTCTGATATGACAAAATTATTCGAAGGATAATTGACGCAGGCGTTCACGCAAATAATTGGCCTTACTTCGAGATATCGCAAGCGAAATTGTACACGTGCTATCGGACCTTTGGCTAATGATGCGTAGTGATAATTCTTTGACTACACGCATTACGGAATTCATCATCGAATAGCTGAACGAGAAATCGACGATTTCTTCTACAGTCCTTGTCTCTATTTCGGAATGCAAAATAGCGTCTATCGCCGCTTGACGATAGGCTACAATTAGCCCATTAGTACCAAGATTGACACCACCATAATAACGTACTACAACTATGAGAATATCTGTAAGCTTGTAAGAATTGATCTGTCCCAATATGGGTTTACCAGCTGTATAACTCGGTTCGCCATCATCATTTGTACGGAACACCTTTCGTTCAGAACCAAGCATATATGCATAGCAATAATGTCGGGCATCATAATATTTTTTACGATA
This sequence comes from uncultured Prevotella sp., assembly GCA_963547065.1. Taxonomy (GTDB): domain Bacteria; phylum Bacteroidota; class Bacteroidia; order Bacteroidales; family Bacteroidaceae; genus Prevotella. The sequence goes on from CAUUQE010000201.1 coordinate 554, forward strand.
ATCAGATATAATATTTTTAACTTGTTCTATCGTTGTGACATGATGCGCAAAGGCGATGAATTTACTTCGTTTCTCGGTGTAAAATCCCTCGCCTACTTTATCGGTTATTGTTTTAAACGTATCTTCAACTGTCATCAAACTAAGATAATTTGTGAACAACAAGACCACTACGCAGTTTGGGCTCGAACCATGTTGCTTTGGGAGGCATAATCTTTCCGCTATCGGCAATACACATGATTTGCTTCATACTTAGAGGATATAAGGCTAAAGCCATTCTCATTTCACCATTGTCTACTCTCTGTTTCAGCTCTTCAAGCCCACGCAAACCACCTACAAAGTCAATCCGCTCGTCGGAACGCAAATCTTTGATTCCTAATAATTCGTCAAGAATAAGACGCGATGAGATGTCTACATCAAGCACTCCTACCGGATCTACATCATTATAAGTTCCTTCTTTTGCAATAAGACCATACCATTTACCGTCTATATACAACGAAAACTCATGAAGTTTTTTGGGCTTGTAATTATCTTTTCCTTTACATGAGACAACAAAGTTCTTGTTTAATGCCTCAAGAAACTGTTCAGATGTCATTCCATTCAAATCCTTCACCATCCTGTTATAATCGAGGATTGTCAGTTGAGAAGCTTGGAAACATACTGCCATGAAATAGTTATATTCCTCTTTACCTGTATAGTGGGGATCTTGTTTTGCCTTTTCTGCACCAACCAAAGCTGCTGCTGCAGAACGGTGGTGCCCATCCGCAATGTATAAACTCGGTATTTTAGCAAACTCATCGGTAATCGTCCGTATATCTGCATCATCATCAATAAGCCAAAACTGATGACGAAATCCGTCTATCGGTGCAATAAAATCGTATTCGGGTATTTTAGTAGCATAGTGGTTAATCAGTTCATCGAGAGTTTTATTATCTGGATAGGCAAAAAATACAGGTTCCATATTTGCATTACATATCTGCACATGTTTCATACGATCTTTTTCCTTATCCCGCCGTGTAAGTTCATGCTTTTTGATGACACCTGTAAGATAATCGTTGACATGAGCTCCGACAACAAGACCGTATTGCGTTTTGCCATTCATTGTTTGGGCATAAATATAGTATAATTCTTTTTCATCTTGCACAAGCCATCCTTTATCTTGAAACTTTTGGAACTGCTCCGCAGCACTCTCATAAACACGCGGATCATATTCAGATATTCCAACAGGAAAGTTGATTTCAGGCTTGATAATATGATAAAGACTCATCTCATTAGAGGCAGCTTCCTCTCTTGCCTCTTCAGAATTGAGGACATCGTATGGACGAGATTCTACTCTCTCGACCAAATCTTTTGGAGGGCGGAGACCACGGAAAGGCTTTATTGTTGCCATGATATTATGTTTTAGTTGGTTCATAAACTCGCACGACTAAGAATATTGTTGCCATGCGAATACAATAAAAAATTATTTATTTACTTGAAATTTAGTACAACCATCCTTAAAAAACGCATTAATTTGTCGTGCAGCAGCAATTCCTGCATTGATATTTGCCTCTGCTGTTTGTGCTCCCATTTTTTTCGGAGTAGAGAAATATCTGCCTTCAAACTTTACAAATTCTTCGTCTGCATCAGGTTTAATATCCGTAATGAACTTCAAATCCTCACGTTCTGCAAGAAGTTTCAACAATTCTGACTCATTAATAACCTCCTTACGAGCTGTATTAATAAGAATGCCTCCCTTTTTCATTTGTGCAACGGTCTTATAATCAATGCTACCTTTAGTTTCTACAGTTGCAGGAATATGCAATGATACGATGTCACACAATTTGAAAAGATCATCTTGACTTACTACTGCATGTACCCCAGCTTCTTCGATTACACTTGCAGGACAAAATGCATCGTAAGCAAACACTTCCATTTCGAAGCCTTTAGCAATACGGGCTACATTGCGTCCAACATTTCCGAAAGCGAGAATACCTAACTTCTTACCTTTGAGTTCCGTACCAGATTTACCATTATAAAAATTACGAATAGTAAATACAAGTAAACCAAACACCAACTCAGCAACAGCATTGGAATTCTGTCCGGGAGTATTCTCCACAATCACCCCTTTGTTTTTTGCATATTCTGTATCAATATTGTCATAACCGGCTCCTGCACGTACGATAATTTTTAATTGTTTTGCTGCATCGAAGACTTCGGCAGTAACTTTGTCAGACCGCACAATCATAGCATCTGTATCACTTATCACATCCAGTAATTGTTGCTTGTCCGTATACTTTTCAAGCATAATAACTTGATTACCATTTTTTTCTATCTCTTTTTTTATACCTTCAACTGCGATTGCGGCAAAAGGCTTTTCTGTTGCTACTAATATTTTCATAGTCTATATGTGATAACATCTATCCATTCAAGGAAAGAATTAGAACAATTTAAATAATATAAATTACGAACTATCCTAATTTGATTAATAATGAACATAAACAAATTACACCTTTAACTTTTTATTAATTAATGCATCGTTTCAAAGTCTTTCATCGTTTTTATTAAGGCTTGAACTCCTTCTACTGTTTGTGCATTATAGCAACTTACACGGAAGCCACCCACAGAACGATGTCCCTTAATTCCAACCATGCCTCTTTCTATTGCAAAGTCTAAGAAAGACTTCTCAAGTTCTTTGTATTCTTCGTTCATAACGAAACATATATTCATGAGGCTTCGGTCTTCTTCTTTGACAGTCCCATGGAATAATTTACTACGATCAATCTCACTATACAAAATGTCAGCACGCTCTTTTGCCCTGCGATCCATTTCCTCTACACCACCATTCCTTTTAATCCAGCGAAGAGTTTCAAGAGCGGAATAAAGAGGAACGACAGGGGGAGTATTGAACAGTGAACCTTTTTCTACATGTGTGCGGTAATCCAACATTGTCGGTATCTCATGAGGAGCCTTTCCGAGAGCATCGTTTTTCAAAATTATTACTGTCACTCCAGCCATGGCAAGATTCTTCTGTGCACCAGCATAAATACAGTCATAACAAGCCACATCAACCGGCCTACTAAAAATATCGGAAGACATATCACCGATCAAACGAACAGGAACATCTAATTCTTTACGCATCTCTGTTCCATAAATTGTATTATTGGTTGTGATATGCAAATAATCGATATCAGTCGGACATGTCCAATCCTTGGGTATAAAAGTATAATTGACATCAGCAGAAGATGCTACCTCAATAACCTCCCCAAAGAGTTTTGCTTCTTTCATAGCCTTCTTCGCCCAGGTGCCTGTATTCAGATAAGCAGCTTTCTTGATAAGAAAATTGTAAGGAACCTGACAAAATTGAAGGGAAGCCCCCCCCCCAAGGAAAATTACCGAATAACCATCAGGAATACTGAGCAGTTCTTTGATAA
>CAUUQE010000202.1:0-3946 GCA_963547065.1 uncultured Prevotella sp.
GATTTCTCTTCGATATGTTCGCGCTTAAAAGTAAATGCTCCTTCAAAATTATGTTTTCCTGTCTTGTGGTTTAATATGAGTTTTATGCTCTTTACATGTGCATTCAAGTAATTACGTGCATGCAGAAAATAGGTTCCTACACCAAGATTTTCACTTGTTTCCGTCTGTGTGAGCCAATATTGTCCTTGAATGTCGTACTTTTCTTGCTCTTTTGTAGAGAATGCCGATGCTAATATCGTGATCGAAGTGCTATCGGTAATATTGCGCTTAATACCCAATGTTCCGAAATATGTTCTGAAAAGATCTTTCTCCTGTCCATCGAAATAGACACGGAACGACTTTACGTTTTGTAATGTTCCAAACTTAGTTTCGCGGTTTTCCGGTTCAAAGTTGTAGTGATTGTCCGAAATGTTGCCAATAAAATCGATCGTCCATCGTTTGTTGGGTTTATAATTAAAATAAGTTTGGTAGTCTAAGAAAGAAGGTTTGTATTCTCCGTTAGTTTCAAGAGTACCCAACAGATATTTGGTTGTTTTGTATCTAATGCCGTTAGACCACGAGAATTTCTTGCTTCCCAAGCCGACGTATGCACTTGCTCCTAGCAGGCTTGCTGCCACTGAAGCTTCGAATTTCTTAGGAAGTTTATAGTTAATATCAAGAGCCGAAGACATTTTATCACCATACTTAGCTTCAAATCCGCCGGTTGAAAAGCCGATCTTTTCAACCATATCCGGATTTATAATGGATAGGCCTTCTTGTTGTCCGCTTCTTATAAGAAACGGACGATACACTTCTACATTATTTATATACACGCTATTTTCATCGAAGGCACCGCCACGAACATTGTATTGTGAGGAGAGTTCACTGTGTGTAGACACACCTGCCTGACTCTGTATCAGTGCTTCTACGCCGTTACCCGAAGCGTTTGGCGCCAATTTCATATTTTCCTTTTTCAGTTCTTGAGTTTGTCCGCTTTGTATACGTTGCCCCGTAATTTGCACTTCATTTAAAGTTGCGTCGTCTGAATACAGTACTACTTGAAGGTTCTGTGTACCTTTTGGCCTCCTCAATACACGTGTTTTGGTTTTATAACCGATCATAGAGAACCTCACGACAACAGAGTCTGCCGAATGTAACTGCATGCTGAACTTTCCATTCAATGAAGTCATCGTCACTTTACCTTGCTTTAAAACAGAGACGGTTGCCAATTCTATGGGATTCATGTCTTCGTCTGTAACTTTACCTTGCAGGGTGAAAGTCTGTGCTGTACTGCAGATGGCATGCAGCAATAGTATGATATATAAAATCGAATACTTCTTTCTCATACGTTACAAATAACGTATTTATCGTATTTATATTGTATGGGTGTTAAATTATAAGGTGTATATTAAAATAAGTATATAATTTGTACATGAAATTATTTTTTACTATCTTTGCCGACTAAAATATATATTATATAATAAAATAAAAGTATAAAGATGGCTAAGAAATTCGCCGAATATAGCGGTCTCGATCTAACAAAGATAAACAAGGATATATTGGAGAAGTGGAAGAAGAACGATATATTCCGCAAATCAATAGACGAGCGCGAAGGATGCCCACAATTTGTGTTCTTTGAAGGGCCACCTTCGGCTAACGGTCATCCGGGTATTCACCATGTACTTGCACGAAGTATTAAAGATACATTCAACCGCTATAAAACGATGAAAGGATATCAGGTGCATCGAAAAGCGGGATGGGATACGCATGGATTACCCGTAGAGCTTGGCGTTGAAAAAGAATTAGGCATAACCAAGAAAGATATTGATAATAAGGAGTCTGAGAAATATATTTCCGTTGAAGATTATAACCATAAGTGTTGCGAAAATGTGATGAAATTCACGAAAGAATGGCGCGAGCTTACAGAAGAGATGGGGTATTTTGTTGATTTGGACCATCCTTATATTACGTATGATAATAAGTATATCGAAACACTTTGGTGGCTTTTGAAGCAGTTGTATAATAAAGGGCTATTGTACAAAGGTTATACAATTCAACCTTATTCTCCTGCTGCCGGTACAGGGTTGAGTTCTCACGAATTGAACCAGCCCGGATGTTATCGTGACGTAAAAGATACTACGGTTACAGCATTGTTCGAGGCTTTGAACCCTAAAGAGGAATGGATGCAATGGGGAATACCTTATTTTATTGCGTGGACAACAACTCCGTGGACTTTGCCTTCGAATACATCTATTTGTGTGGGGCCTAATATCGATTATGTGGCAGTTCAGACATGTAATCCTTATAACGCAGCGCCGATAACCATTATCATGGCCGAAGCCCGTATGGATGCCTATTTGAAACCAGAAGGCAGAGAATTGAAGTTGGAAGACTATAAAAAGGGTGATAAGATTATTCCTTATAAGGTTATCGGTAAGTATAAAGGCAAGGATTTGGTAGGTTTAAAGTATCGACAGCTTATGCCTTGGGTAAAACCATGTCAGAAACTCGATGTCAATGCTTCTGATTTTGTGAAGCAATATGCTACTGCTCATCCAGATAAGGTGTTTGAAGATGAGAGCGGTAAGAACCGTTTTGTAGAGATGCAATCGGAAGCTTTCCGTGTTATTTCCGGAGATTATGTGACTACGGAAGATGGAACAGGTATCGTGCATATTGCGAATACTTTTGGTGCAGATGATGCGAGAGTTGCTAACATCTATGATGTTCCCCCGATATTTTTGATTAATAAGAAAGGCGAAACGCGTCCTATGGTTGATTTACAAGGTAAATATTATGTTGTAGAAGAATTAGACAAGAACTTTGTAGATAAGTGCGTTGATCTTAAAGAATATAGTGTTCATGCAGGAGATTATGTAAAGAATGCCTACGATCCGAAATTCAATCCTAACGGAGTTTGGGATGTAAAGGCTTCGGAAAGTGCAGAAGATTTGAATGTTGTTATCTGTATGGAGATGAAAATGGTAGGAACGGCGTTCAAGATAGAGAAGCATGTGCATAATTACCCCCATTGCTGGCGCACGGATAAGCCTATCTTGTATTACCCTCTCGACAGTTGGTTTATTAAAGACACTGCCAAAAAAGAGCGTATGGTGGAGTTGAATAAAACCATTAATTGGCAACCGACCTCGACAGGTAGTGGCAGATTTGGAAATTGGCTTGAAAACTTGAACGATTGGAACCTAAGTCGTTCGCGCTTTTGGGGTACTCCGCTTCCCGTATGGAGAGATGAAGATGGTGCGGAAATTTGTATCGGATCCGTCGCAGAACTTTATCATGAGATAGATAAGAGTGTAGAAGCCGGTTTGATGAAAGTAAACCCATTGAAAGAAAAAGGATTTGTTCCGGGAATATATGCACAGGATAATTATGACAGGATAGATCTCCATCGCCCTTACATGGACGATATAGTGCTGCTAAGCAGTACGGGTAAGCCGATGTATCGCGAGACTGATTTGATCGACGTGTGGTTCGATTCTGGTTCTATGCCTTATGCCCAATGTCATTATCCGTTTGAGGGAGAAATGGCTTATGGAACAGAGAATGATCGTAAGGCTATGATTGAAAATAATTACGATAAAACAGCAATTCCCCCGAAATATTATCCTGCAGACTTTATCAATGAAGGAGTGGACCAGACGAGAGGATGGTTTTTTACCTTGCATGCCATAGCTACGATGGTATTCGATAGCGTTGCTTTCAAGAATGTAATCTCTACGGGACTCGTACTTGATGCAAAAGGTAATAAAATGAGCAAGCATCTGGGAAATGTAACAGATCCTTTTGAGATGTTGAGTAAGTATGGTGCTGATCCTGTTCGTTTCTACATGATGACGAATTCGGAACCGTGGGATAATTTGAAGTTCGATCCGGAAGGCGTAGATGAAGTGCGTCGTAAATTTTTCGGTACATTATATAATACATACTCATTCTTTGCATTGTATGC
>CAUUQE010000203.1:0-3940 GCA_963547065.1 uncultured Prevotella sp.
ATTTGCATATTTGTTTGAGTTGAAGTATAATATCATTGTAAATGTTGTTAGGCATAATTAGTTTAAATTGAAAACAATGTATCTGTTTATTTACTGGTATTTATGCAAGTGGGTGTTAGTAAATATTGGGAAGCAAAGAATTTAATTTAATCTCATTAGGTCTGTCAGTCTTTTTCGTATAGAAAAATGTCAGGCTATTATTATGCCTTCTTTTAGGAAAAGGAGGGATCTGAATGGATAGAAATGATCTATCAAAAATCCAACAAATTATTGGTTTCAATTTCAAAAATCTTGATTTGCTCCAGCAGGCCATTGTACGCAGATCATACTCAAATGAGCATGGTGGAGAGAACAATGAAGTACTTGAGTTTATTGGCGATAAAATACTTGATTTTGTAGTGGTCAAAATCCTTTCTGAAGAGTTTGGTTCACTTGCATCAGAAGGGGATGGTTATAATCCGAATGAAGACTTCAATGAGTTTGTTTCTGAATATCAGGAGAACAAGCTTAGTGAAATTAAGAAAAGATTGGTTGAGAAGGATACACTTGCAAATTGTATTGATGATCTTGGATTAGCTGAGTATTTGATTATGAGTCAGGGTGATCAAAACAATCATGTTCAGGAATCACCTTCAGTTATGGAAGATTTATTTGAAGCGATTCTTGGTGCAGAAGCAATTGATTCGAATTATGACATTCCAAGAATACAGGATTCAGTTGTATTTATGCTTAATCCTAAGGCTATCATCTTTGATGATGAAATCAATTATATTCAGGAAGTACAAGATTGGAGCCTGAGAAGAACTGGCAAATTGCCTGAAAGAGAGTTTAATGAAAGCTATGGATATTATTCGTCGAGTATAGGGTTATTAAATCCACATCTTCCGGGTTGGAATAAAAAGCATACTTGCTATGTCACTGTAGATGGAGTTAAAAAGGCCGTTGGGCATGGTGTGACTAAGGTGATGGCTCATGAAGAAGCAGCCAAAGCCATATATGATTATTTGGAAGCAAATAATATATTATATAACATTAGGGATGAAGTTGATAATCCATCATTAAATATGGCAATTAATCAGTTGGAAACACTTTCTCGTCGCGGTTATTTTTCACTACCTGAGTATGAAGCTAAAGAGTTGCATGATAATAATGGCAATCCCTTTTGGCATGTGGAATGTCACATTGATGAGGTAAAATATTATTTCGATGCAGATTCTTCTTCGAAGAAAAAGGCGAAGAAAAAAGCTGCGTATGAAATGTTGGAATATGTATTAGATAATTACGAGGAGGATTAATTATGTCAAAGTGGGCTTTTAATTATGATTCCGGTGAATACGAAGACATTGATCAAGATGGTTTTAGCTGGAGCAGAGGGGAATATACCTATAATTGGGATGACAGTGAATATCGTCGAGAAGAGGAAGAAGAGGAACATCGTCGAAACAGTAAAGCGTATCTTTGAACTGTATCTTGATGGTAATGGTGTCAGAAGGATTCAGGACATCATGGAATAGGAAGGGCGTAAGACCCCTCATGACAGCACAGGTGGCAATAAAAAGAGTTTGATGTGATTTTGTGATTAAAAACTTTCATTAAAGGGTATATTAATACTGATTCGACACAAAAAAATGATTCTTTAATTAGAAGAAGAAAATTATGGAGGTGGAGATATGAGCAAAATAGTAGTTGTTGGAGCAAATCATGCGGGTACTGCCGCAATAAATACAATTTTAAGCAATTATCCCGATAATGAGGTAGTGGTTTTTGATAGAAATTCAAATATAAGCTTTTTAGGTTGCGGCATGGCTTTATGGATAGGTAATCAAATTCACAGACCGGATCTCTTGTTTTACTCAAATAAAGAGAAGCTTGAAGCTGCCGGGGCAAAAGTGAACATGGAAAGTGAAGTCAAATCTATAGATTTCAGCGCTAAAAAGGTTTATGCCGTACTTAAAGACGGAAGTGAAGTTTCAGAGAGTTATGATAAACTCATTTTAGCTACCGGTTCCATACCTATACTGCCGAGTATTCCGGGAAGAGATTTGGAAAATGTTCAGCAGGTTAAACTTTATCAGGATGCACAGGCGGTTATAGACAAATTGGAATCACAATCCATAAGAAATATTATCGTTGTAGGTGCAGGATATATAGGGGTTGAACTTGCAGAGGCGTTTGAAAGACACGGGAAAAAGGTTACTATGATAGATGTTGCGGAGACTTGTCTTCCGGGATATTACGATACACCGTTTACAGATTTAATGAAAAATAACCTTTCTCAACATGGTATAGGTTTGGCATTCGGAGAGTCGGTTACTGAAATAAAAGGTATGAACGGAAAGGTGTCTTCTGTTGTTACAAATAAAGGTGAATATGCTGCGGATATGGTGGTTTTGGCTATAGGCTTCAGACCGAACAATACTTTAGGTAAAGGAGTGCTTTCCACATTCAGAAACGGAGCATATATGATAGATCGAAATCAACAGACAAGTATAAAAGATGTATATGCTGTTGGAGATTGTGCTACCGTTTTTGATAACTCCACCGATGAAAAAAACTATATTGCACTTGCTACAAATGCGGTAAGGAGCGGTATTGTAGCGGCACATAATGCTTGCGGAACAGCTATTGAAACTATAGGGGTTCAAGGATCAAACGGAATAAATATTTATGATTTGAAGATGGTTTCAACAGGGCTTACGGAGGCTAAAGCAAAAAAATTGGGTATGGAAGTGGAATGTACGGATTTTGAAGATACTCAGAAACCCGCATTTATTGAAACTGAAAACCCTAAAGTTAAAATTAGAATAGTTTATGATAAAAAAACAAGAATAATTGTAGGAGCACAGATGGCATCGACATGGGATATGTCTATGGGAATACACATGTTTTCTCTTGCCATTCAGGAAAAAGTTACCGTGGACAGATTAGCGCTTACAGATCTTTTCTTCCTGCCGCATTTCAACCAACCTTATAATTATATTACTATGGCGGCTATATCCGCTAAATAGTTTTGTAAATGTGTTGACCCGAACCTTAAAAGCTGATAGACTATATTCCGAGCATTAGTATAAGAGGGAAGGTGTAAGCATGAAGAGAATAAAGACTTTAGCTACTAAAGATTTGATAAAAAGCGCCAAGACCGGAGGCTGTGGAGAGTGTCAAACATCTTGCCAGTCGGCCAGTAAGACGTCTTGCAGTGTTATAAATCAATCCTGTGAGCAGAGTAAATAAGTAAATAAAAAATTGTCGCTTAACTTCCACAAGGAAAGAGCGACTTTTTTATATGTTGACGGGTGAAAGGGAGCAATATGGTACATCAGTACAAAAGCAACGGTTATAACATAATAGTGGATTCAAACAGCGGAAGCGTGCATTCTGTCGACGATGTCGCATATGATATAATAAACTTGTGGGAGAAAGAAGAGAAAGATCATATAAAAAATATAATTCTCAAAAAATATACGAGCAGAAAAGATGTGACCTCTGATGAAATAGATGAAGTTTTTGATGATATAGAAGAACTGATCAAAGATGGAAAATTGTTTTCCGATGATATATTTGAAGTTGTTGCAAAACAATTTAAAGCACGGCAGTCGGTAATAAAAGCTGTTTGTTTGCATGTTGCACACAGCTGTAATTTGAGATGCAGGTACTGTTTTGCCGACGAGGGAGCGTATAAAGGCAGCGGGAAAGCGATAATGAGTTATGAAACCGCAGTAAAAGCAATAGAATTTTTGATTGCCAATTCGGGAACGAGAAAAAATCTTGAGGTGGATTTTTTTGGAGGAGAACCTCTTTTGAATTGGGATGTTGTTAAAAAAACCGTGGAATATGGACTTGTAAGGGGGAAAGAATGTGATAAAAATTTCAGGTTTACACTTACTACAAACGGAATATTGTTAGATGATGAAGTTATAGAGTTTTCAAATAAATATATGAG
>CAUUQE010000204.1:0-3928 GCA_963547065.1 uncultured Prevotella sp.
ATAGGTACATTCCAGCTCAACGGCCAGCGCCAATTGTCCTGCACTTCTACGGCAAATGCTGTCCAAAACGGATGGTGCGTGTAGCTTGTGAAACTCACATAATCCTTCATATCGAGTCCTAAACTTGCAGCAAACGATTTCGGTGTGTAAGTTTTACCTTCGTAGGTAAAGCTTTCGGGGCACTTCCCGAGATACGCGTCAAGTATGCCTTGGAGACCTGTCTTCCATGCTGGAGTGAGTTTGGTCTGCTTTCCTTTTGCAATAGCCTCAACATATGGCGTCAGTACAGCGAAGAATTCGTTAAAGTTGGCAAGCGAATCACCGTATAAAGTTCCCGGGAGTGGCATTGCTGTTTCGGGTACCATTCCGTAATGTTCCCAACAGTAAATAGGATCATATGCGCTGCCTCCCTGTGCAAAACTCACGTCACCGTGCATGCGGATAGCCATTGTGGCGCGATCCATATATGTTTTATTGGCAACAAACATTTCGGATAAGTCGTAAGTCTTGCCGCTCTTCTTAAGTATTTCACTCTCTAAGAAGCTCAGTGTAGAGTAGGCCCAACACGTTCCGCTACGGTTCTGATCCTTGATACTCGTTATAGGATTTTGTTTTACTACCGTAAATATTGGCTTGTTGTCTTTCTTTTCTTCTTTCTTGTCTTGTGCGCCTGCGCTCGCTGCAAACACTGCAAGAAGCGCGAAAATTACAATTTTTCTCATGAGATCAAATATATTATTCTTTATTTAAAGCATTATTAATTCTTACTCATAAACTCTTCTATCTCTGCCGGATGATACGGAATGCGGTCTTTACCTATAAACCTACAGCCGTCTTTTGTAATGAGTAGGTCGTCTTCAATACGTATACCACCGAAATCTTTGTAAGTTTCAAGAAGATTGAAATTAATAAATTCCTTACAATGACCGCTTGCTTTCCAGTCGTCTATGAGTGCGGGAATGAAGTAAATTCCCGGTTCATCTGTCACTACGAACCCTTCTTGCAGGCGTCGTCCTAACCGCAGGGCATTGGTGCCGAACTGGTTCGAGGGCTGTATTTCATCGTCGTAGCCTACATAACGCTGGTCGAGGGCTTCCATATCGTGTACATCCATACCCATCATGTGTCCGAGTCCGTGGGGCAAGAACATAGCATGTGCACCTGCTTTTACAGCCTCTTGCGTGTCACCTTTCATCAGTCCGAGTTCTTTAAGCCTATCTGTCATCAGCCTACAAACAGACATGTGTACATCGTACCATTTAATTCCGGGCTTGGCAATTTGTAATGCGTGGTCATGACAAGCTTCTACTATGCTGTATATTTCAAGTTGTCGTTGTGAGAATTTGCCGTTTACAGGATAGGTTCTTGTGTTGTCTGAGCAATAATTATTGATGGTTTCAGCGCCTGCATCGCACAAAGCAAGGCGACCAGATTGCAAAACATCCATCGTAGGATTGCCATGCATGATCTCTCCATGTTGCGAAAAGATGGTTGGGAAGCTAACCATAGCCCCGTAAGAATTAGCTATGCCATCAATTTGTCCACCGATGAATTTCTCCGTGACGCCCGGCTTGGTGAGTCGCATAGCCGTAGTATGCATCTTGTAACCGATTACTGCGGCACGTTCCAGTTCTTCTATTTCCTGCTGTTCCTTGCATGAACGCATCTTGATAACCGCCATAATTAGTTCCATAGATGCCGACTCTTTCTGCTGAACGGGATGGATACCCAACAAATCCAATATTTGCAACTTGATGTCATAGCGATAGGGAGGCAGAAAATGTATCTTCCGATGCTGACGTAATGCTTCGTTGCAGATGGTCTTCAGTGCTTTCATCGGTTCCGAATGGGTCACACCGACCTGTCCTGCAAGGTCTTTTACACTGTCGACCGAGCCATACCACACGATATCTTCTATATCAATGTCGTTCCCGACAAGCGTTTCAGTATTGTTATCCACATCAATAACGCCCACAAGACCGTCTCTATTTTGCCCAAAATAATATAGGAACGAGGAGTCTTGACGGAAAGGATAATAACTGTTGTTTGGGAAATTGCAAGGTGATTCGTTATTTCCAAACAATATGATAAGGCCATTTTTTATAAGCTTTTTCAGCTCTGAACGGCGACGGATATAGGTTTCTTTGTCAAACATAGCCGTATATATTTATTTAAATTATTATTCGCAAAGTTAATAAAATTACTTGAAAATGTGTAACTTTGTCATGAATTTAAACAGTTTTTATGCTAATTGACAGGAATACAGGGTTGGTATTAGAGGGTGGAGGTATGCGTGGCGTGTTCACAAGTGGCGTGCTTGATGGCTTTATGAAGCACGATATGTATTTTCCATATGTGGTGGCTGTGTCGGCCGGAGCCTGCAACGGCATGTCGTACATCAGCCGGCAACCACGCAGAGCACGGCTGTCTAACATCGATTTCTTAGCCCGTTACGACTATATAGGGCTGCGCCATTTAGTTACACAAGGGTGTATATTCGACCAGAAACTGTTATATGACAAGTTCCCAAACGAGTTTATTCCTTTCGATTTCGATACTTTCTTCCGCTATTCTTCCAGTTTCGAAATGGTAACAACTAATTGTCTTACCGGTCGTGCTATGTACTTAACAGAAGGTGAGAATAAACAAAGAGCACTCGATATTGTGCGGGCTTCGAGCAGTTTACCCTATGTAAGCAAGATCGTTTTCGTAGATGGAATACCTATGCTCGATGGAGGTATTGTTGATTCTATACCCGTGTTGCGGGCACAAGAATGTGGATATAAGAAAAATGTAGTTGTGCTTACGCGCAACAAAGGTTATCGGAGCACTGGTAAAGACCGTAAGATACCTTATTTTATTTATAAGAATTATCCCCGTTTGCGGGTAGCTTTGAGCCGACGCATCGCTGTTTATAACGAACAACTCGATTTGGTCGATCGCCTTGAAGAGCGCGGAGAAATCGTTTGTATACGTCCGCAACGACCGATGGAGGTAGGGCGTATCGAGAAAGATACAGTGAAACTCGAGCGACTTTACGAAGAAGGATTTACATTAGGCGAGGCCTTTTGCAGACAATTTGGCAAGTAATGGCAAACATAAAGCAATAAAATAGGCGATACACATATATAAGCAATGTGTACCGCCTTTTTATTTTATAACCATTGCAGTAACTTTACTGCAAACAAACTGTTTAACCTATTGGTTAGAAGCGGGTTCTTCTGTGTCGTTCTTTACTTCTTCAGCAGTTTCATTTGCCGGTTTTTCTACTTTCACAACCGATTTTTCTTTGGTTACATGAGCGCGCTCTGTCTCTTCTTTCACTACTTCATATTTAGGAGACTCACCGTATTTGTTGGGTTCAGGTTTACTATCTATGCAGCAGAAAACGAGTATTGCGATGAATGTAACAAGATTCACGAGTCCGATAAGTATCATTCCGGGGTCGGTAAATACCTTCATTGCTGCTTGTGGATTACCATTTACATTTGTCAGTATATCCGTAAGGCCACTGAAATACATATAGAGTGTTGAAGCGAAAGAGCCTGCCCAGCTTACTATTACCCACCATTTACTCTTGCCAGTATCCTGAAGTCGGCGCACTGTAACACCATAAACATAGAACCAGCATGCGGCAGTAATAAGGGAGGCCAGTACATTCGGCAGAAACATAGAAAGCACCTTACTGATCAAGAAGACGCAGATGATAAATGAAAGCATGCTCCACCAGTATTCTGAACGGCGTGAACGTCCGTTGAAGTCGGTCAGTCTACTTGAAACAAGTTTGTTTGCTTCGGTAAATCCTAATTGGGGTTTTGCGATTAATTTTTCCATAATATATAAATTAATTAGTAAATGTTTTACTCATGTTTCGTCGATTTTCGGCTCTTGTTCATTTCTTTTTCAGCAGATCGGGGCGCAGCCTTTT
>CAUUQE010000205.1:0-3926 GCA_963547065.1 uncultured Prevotella sp.
CATTGCGCTCCATGAATATATACGGAGCCATAGCGGGATTCCACTTGCGGCGAAGATGCCCGAAATGGCATCCAGCCTGCAGTAATTGGTCAAAATTTGTTCTTGACATTGTCTTTTTCTTGTTTAATGTTTACTTTCTTTTTAAATTCTTTTTAGAATCAGCCTATAGGTAACCGTTCAGACAGAAGCATCATTCAACGAGTCCTATGGGTTTAGATACTAAACTGTTCAGTAAGATCTGTCATTACAACCGGCACGGGAGATAAGAATTCCGCATCTCCCACTGCCACTTGCAAATAGCAAATCTTATTAGCGCTTACTGAACTGGAAGCGACGACGAGCCTTAGGCCGGCCCGGTTTCTTACGTTCAACGGCACGAGAGTCGCGTGTAAGGAAACCGTGATCTTTCAAATTTTTCTTGTCTTCCGCATTTATTTTCACAAGAGCACGTGCAATAGCGAGGCGCAAAGCCTGACTCTGCCCTGTAAATCCGCCGCCATCAAGGTTAACCTTAATATCATATTTCCCCTCTACATTAAGAAGCTGCAGCGGTTGTTTTACCACATACTGCAGGATAGCAGACGGGAAGAACGTTTCTAAATCTCTTTTATTGATAATGATCTTGCCTGTACCTTCTGAAAGGTAAACACGAGCTACAGCGCTCTTACGGCGACCAATTGCATTTATTACTTCCATTTCTACGATTTATTTATACTGGTTAATATCGATTGCCTTCGGCTTCTGAGCTGCTTTATCGTGCTCTGTACCCTCAAACACATACAAATTGCTTACCAAAGAACGTCCGAGAGGACCTTTGGGCAACATACCTTTCACGGCATGACGAAGAATTCTTTCGACACCATTCTTGGTTTTACGAAGCTCTTCCGGAGTATTGAAACGCTGTCCTCCGGGATAACCAGTATAACGGGTATAAACCTTATCCGTCTCTTTTTTGCCGGTAAATCTTACTTTAGCGGCGTTAATAATGATCACGTTGTCTCCACAATCTACATGAGGTGTGAAGTTCGGTTTGTATTTTCCGCGAAGCAACTTGGCAACCTTAGAGCAGAGACGACCAACAATTTGGTCAGTAGCATCGATAACCACCCACTCTTTCTTTACCGTTTCTCTGTTGGCGGAAATGGTTTTGAAACTTAAAGTGTTCATTTTAAAATTTAAATTTACTACTAAAAAACGTTTTTAATTTCATGCTTGTACAGGCGATTCCCTAACCGCAACACTCGGCCAAAAGCACCGCTATTAACACGTCTGTACAGGGGACTCTAAGTTCATCCCCGAAAATAATCGGTCTGCAAAAGTACATATATTTTTCAGATTATACCATGCGTCTGTACATACGCGAAGTTCATTTTACGATTAATTAACACATTTGATATAAGAAGAGACCAATATGATAGATGAAATCTGCGAACGATCACCAAGAACGAGCATTTGCCTCTCCTGCCAAAGCCAATCAAACATGGCGTCAGCACACATTATAAACAAACAATTATTCATGCCGAGAACAAAAACGAATACGCTGTCTATCATCGATATACGATATCTCTATCGCTATTATAGCACCCGTTTATCGCCGACAGGCACGGTATCTATCCGAAGCATATCCTAAGTATCACTGCTTAACAAGCCTCCCCAAAAGTCGATAAATCAAGTAACTAAATTTATAAATGTATTAAAAAGACAAAAGGATACAAGGTTCATTGAAGAAATAAGATATATAACAAAATGCTCCCAGCTGTTTACTTTCCCTTTATATTTTTTGCCTTTTCATAGAATTTACTTATATTTGTGCCCACAAGATTTTCAACATATTCGGTAAGAGTCTTGCCTGTTACTATTTTCCCATTTCAAAACAAAGGAATTGCATGAAAAGATATTTATCATATCTGATGATTACGCACTACTTTCTTACCCCTACTCAGGCAAAAACACCCCTGATGCGAACAGTCCAAAATAATGATACTATAAAGATAGACAGCGCAGACTATTGGAAAAGGCTTGAATTGAACGAGGTTGTAGTTCTCGGTAAGAAAACGATAATCGACCATAAACCAAACGGTATTGTCTACTATATTAAGAACGATCCTTATGCCAAGGGACTGAATGGTATTGAGATTATGCAACGGATTCCCCGTATATCCGTGACAGATGAAAAAATTGAGGTTGCAGGCAAAAACACTGTTCGCTATATACTTGACGGACGACTGATAGAAACCTCAGAGGAGAGTATGTTGATGAAATTAAAATCTTTGCATTCTGACGACATTGAGAAGGTAGAACTTTTAACTGTTCCTCCCCCAAAATATCCTGCTGATGATAACATTGTTTATATCAGTATAAAAATGAAACGGGATGAGAGTTTGGGGATGAGCGGCAATACGACAGCAAGTCTCATATTCAAGGAAAGCCTGAACAGCTATTTTGGCGGCGGAATAAGGCAAGCAACAAAACTGTTCGATTACTCTTTAGATGTCAACTCCAACAGGAATAAAGGGATTAATGATTTATATAGAGAATACGCTTTTAACAGCCATCGAAAAATATCGCAGCGCAGAAATAACTTTGTCGACAACTGTTTTAATCTGAACACTTTGCTGAAATGCAGACCGACAACCATGATGGAGACAGGCATTATACTTAATTTGAACATGGATAGGCTGAAAAGCGATATTAATGATGTTTCAGAAGAAAAGAGGACGGTATATACATCTACCTCACATTCTCCGGCAAAGCCCAATAATGCCGTAACTTTTACAGGCTATTATGATTGGAATCTAGACACAAAGGGAAAAATATTAAGTCTGACATATAATTATTTTAATAAAACAACGAATTCCTATTCATTCATCAACACAGCGACAGACTTCTTGATAAAATCTATGATAAATTCCGGAAATAACAGATATAGGATAAATTCTGTCAAACTGGATGCCACTTTGCCATTTTCTATCTTTGACATTGAGGCTGGCATCGCCTATACTGCTATTGCCAACAACTCCTCAATAAATATTGAAAACTATATAAACAGAGCTTGGGTAAAAGACAACAAGCAAAGTAACACCTTTAATTATACAGAAAAGACAAGTGCTATATACACGACAATTTCTAAAAATTTAAATTCTTTATGGTTTGCCAAGCTCGGTTTAAGATATGAACATACCGACCTGAAAGAACACCAAGCTACTACAAACACGCGGAGCAGCTTGGTATATAATTACATTTTCCCAACTCTCAATATCAATTATAGCTCTGTCAAGGGATTTGTTATTTCTACTTCCTATTCTGCGGGCATTAGCCGTCCACGATTCAATGACCTTAATCCATTCAGATACTATACGACAACGACTGACTTTGTTGCTGGCAATGCTTATCTCAAAGCAAGCATTAACCATAATATCGAGATTAATTTCAGTTATAAAAATTTGTATACTGTTCTATACGCTTCTTGTCTGAAAGACGGTATTGGGCATGTAACAAGATTTAATACAGACAACACACAATATACGATACCCGAGAATTATATCGATTACAATAAGTTTGGTCTATACGCATCTTACCTCAAAGACCTGACAAGCTGGTGGAATATAAAATTAGGAGGTGAGGTGTTCTATGCAAAATCAAATTCAAACTTACCGGAGAGTATACCTTTTAATATTAAAGACTGGAGTGGAAAACTAGAAGGCAACAGCACTATGATCTTGAATAAAAAACGTTCTCTACTGTTTAATTTAGGGTATATACACTTGTTCCCGCATGATGAGGATATGGCAAAATATAAGACAATCGTACTGTTAAATGCAAATTTACGTTATCAATTGTTCAACGGAAAGCTCAAAATAAACTTATACGTTAATGATCCGTTCTTACAAAATGTAACAAAAACAACAAAAAAATATTCAACCTAT
>CAUUQE010000206.1:0-3919 GCA_963547065.1 uncultured Prevotella sp.
TAGGGATTGCCATTGTAGCAGTGGCGCAGGAGAGGTCGTAGTAATTGAGGTTCCTATTGAATCTGATCCCGATGACTCTGATGGTACCGTTTACTGCTAAACAATGGGGGAGGATTAATGCTCTATTGGAAAAAAATCTACTTGAGACTTGATGCTCCAACGGCAATGGACAAAGTCATGCCATTACTTGAAATATTGGTTTGGCATGACTTCTTAACCCCAACCATTATAAAATGCAACTTCTGATAGTGCTCATTTCAATTTTGGCATAGATTATTAATTACCTAATTTTGTACGAAATGAAATACATTGTTTTAAATAGAGCATATTCGTTGAGAAATGAGGCAACCTGCTCATACATCGTAAGAAAGAATATGTTTGTTAATTCAAACATGAGTAATTATCAGACAATATATACAATCCCTCCATTTCTCGGATATGTCATAACTAATATTGGAAAAAAGAAATACGAACAATCTATTGCTGCAATAGGAAAAGCTCTCAATATTAATACCACTGCTCTACGAAGTTTCATATTTCAGATTGAGGAGTTTGTTGAAATCAATCAGGTTTGTTATGCCAACACATATTCAATGACTATACTTCCGTCAGGAGATTGCACAATTTGCGAGATGTTATATTACAATAAACATTTTATCTTAGGGAATATTAAGGAAATGAATATTGAAGATATATGGAATTCAAAAAAAGCATTGTCTTTATATTCACCATCCAAAGAGGAAATAGTAGTAGAGTCAACATGTTCTTCTTGTTCGATGTTTGATAAATGTAGAAAGAATCTTGCAAAAAAAATATGCTATGTTGATATAATGAAAGTGCACAAGCACCCTGATTTTCCAGATCCTAAATGTCCACAATCACAACAGATGTGTAATTATATTTTATAGTAAGTTATTATGCAAGTGATTACAAAATTAATTTTAAAGAGCAATATAAGTTCTAAAATATTCTTGATTACAGTGATTATGCTGGTTGTAAGTAATTCTATTGCAGCACAGGGCATAATTACTGGCCGTGTATTAGATGAGCACATGCAACCAATACACTTTGCTAATGTTGTATTGCTTAATCATATTGACTCTACGTTCATTCAAGGAACCATAACACAGGATGATGGGAGTTTCACCATTCGGACAGAACAGCACACTGGGATATTAAAAGTTTCAAGTATAGGGTATGCCATAATATTTATGGATGTGCAGCAAGGAGATATGGGAAATATTCGTATGCATCCCGAAATACAAACGCTTGGCACAGTGATAGTGAAAGGGTCTCGTCCGCAATTTAAGATGGGTAGTGATGGGATGATTATTAATGTTCAACATTCACTCCTTAAACAAGCTGGCACAGCAGACGATATATTGTCCCAACTTCCATTAATTACAGGCAATAATGGTAACTTCACTGTATTTGGAAAGGGCAGACCTCTTATCTATATCAACAACCGTAAGATTTATAATACGCAGGAATTATCTCAATTAAAATCTTCTGATATCAAGGAAGTGACCATTATCACTAATCCTGGTGTACAATATGGCAGTTCTGCACAATCTGTAATTCTGATAAAAACAATAAAACAAGAAGGTGAAGGATTGAGTCTCTCATCTTACAGCTTTGCCAACATATCACGTAAATTTAGTGCGGTAGAGACAATTGATTTTAAATATAAGCATAACCAGTTTGAACTATTCAGTAATTTCAGAATTCATTCATTGCACAACAAGCAATATTTTGAATTTGAACAGACGATGCAGGGCAATCACTTCATACGCGAGACAGGGAGAGATACTATTTTTAATAATGGTGATAAGCAGGTGCGAGGCCAGTTGGGATTAAATTATAATATTGGTAAAGATCATTCGTTTGGTATAGCTTATTCCATCACCAAATCGTTGCATGATGTAGTAAATTCTACTTCAGCAATTGATATATCCCTTGATAACACATCAGAGGAGCTGCTACGAATGAAGAATTATCATACCTCCTATCATTCTCCTGACCACGAAATAGACGCATATTATATGGGAAAGATAGGAAAGTTAGATATAAACTTTAACAATACTTATTTCCGTAATAGGCTGGTACAAAATGATTCCAAAGAAGAAAATAGCAACACATCTGGAGCACGTGTAATAGATGTCGATAATATAACAATCAATAAGATGCTAGCCAGCAAAGTCATCTTTACTTATCCTATAATGAAAGGTAAATTGAGCTTTGGTTCAGAGTACACTGATGCACAAAGTAAAGGCACCAATACCAATGCGCAACAGATATTTAGTAATACCGATACAAAAATCAAAGAACAGAATTTGGCTGGTTTTGCAGAGTACATCTTACCTTTGAGCAACTTCCAAGTTCGTGCTGGACTTAGGTACGAACATGTTGTTTCTGACTATTATTCTAAAGGCGTGTGGCAGCAAGAATCTAGTCGTAGATATTCAGAATGGTTTCCGAATTTCTCCTTATCGTGGAATAAAAATAAATGGCAAGCACAGTTAAGTTATTCAACAAAAACGTCAAGACCTTCTTACCGCTCTCTTTCTAGTTGGATGCAATATGATAACCGTTATGAGTATCAGGGCGGTAATCCCTTATTACAGCCAGCTAAAATAAGAACTTTAGAGTTGACTGCTACTAAAAGCTGGATCATGTTTATGATTGGTTATAAAAATACAAAGAATCAAGTAGCTTACGTAATGCACCCTTATGAGGATGATATTTTTATTAAAACTTATGATAATATTGACCGTATACAAAGTTTATATGCCTCATTGACAGCATCACCAAAGTTTGGATTTTATCAGCCAATGTATGAAGTAAGGGTATCGAAGCAGTTCCTTGATGATGAGGCTTATGGTAAGGAGCAATCTTTGAACCATCCATTACTTTTTATTCGGATGAATAATCGTTTTTTAATTCAATCCGACTTCACTGTTAGTGTTAATTTCTCTTATACCTCACCATATGCAAGTACAGTTAGTATTTATAAAGCGGGAGGGACACTTGATGTGAGCGTCTATAAAAGCTTCTTCAAAAATAAGCTGATATGCTATTTTTGGGGAAGAGACTTGCTACAAACTCAGAAAAGGCGGTATACAATGTATGGCATTAATAGTGCCTTTACAACAAGACAAGATATGGATACTCGTAGCTTTAGTATTGGCATTCGTTATAACTTTAATACAACCCGCAGCAAGTTCAAGGGAACAGGTGCTGGTAATGAGGAGAAAACACGATTACAATGAGGCGATTATCTTTTTTAGACAATCAGATTCTATGATGTGTGGTACCACTTGCTTACAGATGATATGTAAATATTACGGTAAGAACTTTAGCCAAGCTTTCTTGTCTAGCATATGTTATGCAACTACAGAAGGTATTTCTATGTTGGGAATAAAAGAAGCTGCTGAGAAATTTGGCATTAAAACTATAGGATTTTAATGGAAACATAAGAATACTTCTTTCGCCTATAGGTAATAAGAATATAACGTAAAGTGTGATGTTTGATAGCGATGGAGCAAGTAGTAAGGAAATAAAAGAGGGTGTTTCAAAATAGACTAAAGATATAAATGTAAAATTATAAGGAAATTATCAAAATGTTACAAAAAATGAAGCATATTTTTATGATGCTCCTATTTCTGATGTTTTCCAAAGGGGCATACTCTCAAGTGAGTGTAAGAGGAAACATTATTGATGAAAACGACAAGGAAGTAATTGGATGTTCAGTCAGAATTCTGTCGACAGATTCGACATTCTTGTCTGGCGGCGTAACCAATGATGTGGGTGAATTTCATATTAAAAGTATTCAATCGAATAACTTTATCGTTCATCTGTCATATATAGGCTATGAAGACCAATATATTACCTGTAATAATGCATCGGATGATGTTGATAT
>CAUUQE010000207.1:0-3918 GCA_963547065.1 uncultured Prevotella sp.
CCTCTTTCTACCATGGCAATAACCTGTCTGCTTACTTCTTCATTGATCAATAGTTAACCTCCTTCATTTATTACAAGAAAAAAGGTGGTTAGATGTTACTCTAATCACCTTTTTACAGGATTATTTTAAGATTCATTTTACTTCAGCTTTTTTACAGTTTCAGCTTCAGATAATATTTTCATCTGCTCAATTGCAATAGAATTCAATTTTTCCAATCTGTCCGACTGTTTCATCCCTTCATTTATAAATACTGCATTTAGGTTTTCGAGATTAGAAAGGCAAACAAGTTGAGATATATCCGCATAATCTCTGATATTTCCCTTTAAATTTGGATTTTCATCTCTCCATTCCTTTGCAGTCATTCCAAACAAAGCCATATTCAAAATATCAGCCTCATTTGCATAAATAAAATTGATTTTTTCCTTTGGCAGTTTTTCAGGTATAAGATTATTCTTTATAGCATCAGTATGAATCCTATAATTGATTTTTGCCAAATTTCTTTTTATATCCCAACCGAGCTTCTTTTGTTCTTCTTCTTTTAAGCGTTCAAATTCTTTTATTAAATACAGCTTAAAGTATGGGGATACCCAAGAAGCAAACTCAAAAGCAATATCTTTATGTGCGTAAGTTCCTCCGTATCTTCCTGCTTTTGCAACAATACCGATAGAATTGGTTTTTTCTACCCACTGTTTTACCGATAAAACAAAGCGATTCAGTCCGGCTTCATTTTTAATTCCCTCGAATTCGAGGGAATTAAAATCAGGATTATACATTTCCTCCCAAATACCTAAAAACTCTATGGTATTTTTATTTCTTAGCCACTTCTCGATTAAAGCTAAACCGTTTTCAATATTTCTTACCATATCAGTTAAAGAAATATAATCTTTATCATCTATGGCTATAATGCTGATTTCAGATCCTTCAACATTTATTTTAGACACAAAATCACCTCTCAATTCTTAAATAAATTATAACTATTATACCATTTTCCCTCTGCAACCTTTATGTCGTCATACCTTATAATCTTCGCTTATCTGTACCTTTTTTCTTCCTTCCCACTTCTGGACATTATGACCAGAAGTTATAAAAAAAGCAGATACACAGTTTCTTTATATATCTTGTATTTTATTCTACATTACAATCAAAAGCAATAACAGCATTACCTTAAATAATATCCTTTTTACACCAGCCTCCTCCATACATATCGTGATTTACTTCCTGCTGATAAAAATGATTTATTGTAGTGGTTGCATTATAAAGTGCCGTAATCATATATGCCTTGATATTTGTGATTTTAGTGGCTGTATTCTTCATACATTCAATCACATATTCCAAATGACTGCTTTCCAGTTTCAAAAATCTTAATTTCACAAGCTCATATGGATATTCTTCTCCGGCTACCCTGATTGTTGGACGCCTCACACAGACTACCTCACATATTACTTGAAACAGTTCATCATAGAGTTCTTTTTCTCCATAACTATCATATTTCATATGATGATTATAACTGATAATTTCTTTGATCAGTTCTATGCATTTCTGTACATCATCTATCACATCATTCTTCTCTGACCCGGATTGAATGATAGGATTGATATAACTCTCCTCAATATAGTTTAAATCAGTTTTATTATATTTAGTATAATTAGGGTTCGATTCTCCAACTTCTTGAGTTTCGATTTCCGAACTTCCAAAGGTTTGATTTTCTGACTTCTTGAGGTCTGATTTTCCGACTTCCTGAAGTCCTGTTTTCTGACTTCTTGAAGTTTGATTTTCCGACTTCCTGAAGTCCGATTTTCCGACTTCAGTGATTTTATCAGTATTTACTACCTCTTTTTTATCTAAATTTCCTTCCGGCGAAGCAAAATTCTTGACATATATAATATCCGGTTTGCCCAATCCTCTACGAACTTTCTCTACCAAACCAATTCCCTTAGTATTGTCCAGCTCTGCAAGAACCTTAACCGCCTTTTCCTTTCCACATCCCAAATCTTCCATAATACTATTTATAGTATATATAATATATGCTCTGTTATAATCATCAAACCATTTATTTTTTATAGATAAGGACATACGATCAAGCATTAGTCCATATAAAAGTTTTGCATCACTTGATAATTTCTTAAATCGTTCATCCTTAATCAGCAAGCGAGGAACTCTA
The DNA here is from genome assembly GCA_963547065.1 of uncultured Prevotella sp. GTDB lineage: Bacteria > Bacteroidota > Bacteroidia > Bacteroidales > Bacteroidaceae > Prevotella. Next base: position 2,162 of record CAUUQE010000207.1, read on the forward strand.
TAGAATGAGAACTGCTCCGCTTCAATCCCATAGTAATAATCCAGTTGTAATATTTCACTCATTCTCGGCTCCTCCTTTCTAATGAGTACTCTTCCAGTTATCCAATAACTGATAAATAATGTTCTCTATTTCTTTCCTGCTATATGTTACAGGGAAATAACTGTTGATACGCTCTGCTTTTATAATAACCTTTCGCTCCACAGTCTTCTCTTTTTCAAGCAGCATACGAACCATCGGAAGTGTAAGCTCCCCCTTTTTATCGCTTTCCTTGAGCATGGCACTCTGCTGAGTTGTAATAATAACATTTGTTTCCTGCATTACAGCCAGAACCCATTGCTGTGCATCCTCTGATAAGAATGATAAATCAACTGCCTGCATTATACCTATTTTCTTTGTATCCACCATATCAAGCAACTCATCCACCAAGCGTGAAATCCATATATATCTCTGAACAGTCTTTGCACTCTCTCCTGCCGCTTCTCCAAGTTCTCCAAGTGTAAGTCCACCTGCTTTACTTCCCTGATGTTTCATTGCATTATATTTCATTCTGTACGCTTTTGATTTCTCACTTGGCAGAATATCTTTTCTCTGAATATTAGAATCTACCATGATAATTGTAGCTTCATCATCTGTATAATCACGAATAAACATCGGCATTGTAGAGAGTCCAACCATTTCACATGCATATTTTCTACGATGTCCGGCGATAATTTCGTAACCGCCGCCTTTCATCGGTCTTGCAATACCCGGCATCAATACCCCATACTCTCTAATACTTTCAATCATTTCTTGCATCTTTTCATCATCCAATACCTTAAACGGATGTTCTTTGAACCCATGAAGTTCTGTTAATGCAATTTCCTGTACTTGCTCTATTCCTGACTGTGGCTGCTCAATCCCAAATAAATCATCAAAGCTGTTAAGCTTTACCTTTGTGGCACTTCCTGCCTTATTCATTGCAAAGCACCTCCTTTGTCAATGACTGATATGCACTTGCCACTTTCCCATTCGGATCGTGCTTGTAGATGCTCACACCTTCCGCAGAAATTTCCGCTGCCCTTACCGACATTGGAATACTGTTTTCAAATATATGAACTTTGCTCCCGTAATTTTCAATAAGCAGATTACTGATATCTTTTGCATAATTGGTACGGTTGTCAACCATTGTTAGCAAAATCCCCTCAATCTCAAGTTTCTGATTAATCTGACGCTTTACTTTCCCTATGGTTTTGATAAGTTGTTCCAAGCCTTTTATCTGTAAATATGCCGCCTGTACAGGAATTAAAATACTATCTGCACAAGTAAAAACATTTATTGTAATCATTCCAAGGGATGGCATACAGTCAATCAAAATATAATCATAATTGTCTCTCTGCAAATCTATATAGGTTCTCAGTACTGTTTCTCTGCTCATCACATTAATAAGTGAAGTTTCCAAACCTGAAAGTTCTATATTTCCGGGTATAAAATCAACTCCTTCATCATGGCTTAAAATTCCACAATCTGATCTTATTTCCTCATCATTAATAATGTTTCCCATTATAGTTGCAAGTGTAATTTCCAATCTATCCGGCTCTTGAATCCCAAGACTTGCTGTAAGGCTTCCTTGTGCATCTGCATCTATCAACAGAACCTTCTTTCCTTGCCTTGCCAGCCCAATTCCCAAGTTACTTGTTGTTGTGGTTTTTCCAACTCCACCTTTTTGATTTGCAATAGCTATAACTCTACACATGATATAATTCTCCTATTGTTCTACT
>CAUUQE010000208.1:0-3892 GCA_963547065.1 uncultured Prevotella sp.
AAAGCACCATCTTCGCATAACTACGGCAAAAATAGCGATATTTTTCCGGCCGTAGTGATATCTTTTTCTGAAAATATATAAAAATGACCCTTTTGTTAATAAACTCTTGTAAGAGTCTTTGAAACATAACTGAACAGAAATTCTTCTTATTATATCTTAGATAAAAACGATGGTCTAAAAACGAGATTATAATAATTTTGTGCAGTTATTTTATTTTGCTTATTCGCAATTTTAAATATTACTGTCTGTCTATTAGCATGGAATATTTTTATAATGTATTTTTCCAAATCCTATTATGTGAATGTCTTATAGAATTTACACCTTACGTATCGATATAGAGTTTGACTTAAGGAATGAATATCAAATCATAACGTAACACTGTAAAATTATTTAGTTGCTAACTATAAAGAGAGAGGAAAAACTATCGAAAACAGTACTGAAATTTCAGATAGCACCCGAAGTACCAATTCTCTTACTTGTACTCCCTGGTCGTATTAGAAGAATGTTTTTCTGCTATAAGATAGTTTTCCGAATATGTTTGGTTGAAATTTATCTTAAAAGACAAATGAGTGAAAGAAGAAAAGGACGATAGCATTACCGAAAGATATCGGCCATTTATCGTTAATTTGGCTGCTCTTCCTCTTTAGTAAAATAAATAGGAGAAAGCTTTCTTTATACAAAAAACATGATAATCACCTGTGTTATCACCACTCGAACGAACATCCCGAGCGGATAGACCGTTGCATAAGCGATACTTTGCGTCTCTCCTTTCAGTGTATCATTGGCATAAGAAAGTGCCATGGGATTGGCCATAGAACCGCAGAGGATACCACAAATGGTACCGAAATCATACTTACGTGTCTTTAAAGCAATATATCCGATGATGAGTATTGGCACAATCGTCAGCAGAAAACCTACTCCCACCCACAACAATCCTTCTGGTCTGACCACTGTTTCAAAGAACTCTTTCCCCGCATCAAGGCCCAAACAAGCAAGATAGATCGCCAAACCCAGTTTACGAAGCATCAACGAAGCGCTGCGGGTGGTATAGGATATGAAGTGCATGTGTGGGCCCAAGGCACCCACGATGATACCCATAATGATGGGACCTCCGGCAATTCCGAGCCTTACCGGTGCCGACATGCCGGGCAAGGAGAACGGGATAGTGCCGAGAGCAAGTCCGAGCATCATGCCTAAGAAGATACTTCCGAGGTTAGGTTCGTTCAATGTTTGCACGGCATTGCCAAGGAATTTCTCCACATGGTCTACCGCCTTGGGCTCACCCACTACCGTTACACGGTCACCGTATTGCAATCTGAGACCGTCAGTAGCAAGGAGTTTAATGTCTCCGCGTATCACCCGACTCACATTCACACCATAGGTATCGCGCAAATGCAGCTGTCCGAGCCGCTTACCGTTAAGCACTGTCTGTGTCAGAACAATCACTCGGCTCTCCACTTTTGCGTCTATATGGTTCCAATCTATCTTCTCTTTGTTCCAATCTTTCTTCACCTTCTCGCCGAAGAGTATTTCTACAGCAGGAATATCCTCGCGGTTAGCCACTACCAGAACGTTGTCGTTGGTGTGCAACACCGTATTGGCAAGTGGCATGATAACCTCTTCGCCGCGCCATACACGCGACACAATGAACTTTAAATGCGATTGTTGAGTGACCTGACCGATTGTCTTTCCCTCGATTGCAGGATTGATAATGATGAACTGTCCCACGTAAGTGTGGTCGTTATCCGTATGCTTTCTTGTCTCCAGATCGGCAGGCTTTACGAATAATTTGCGCAATAAAAGAATGGCAAATATCACTCCGAGCACGCCAAGCGGATAACTTACCGCCGTTGCAAGTGCCGCCCGCCCCCCCGAAAGGCCCAAATGCGCGAGCGCTTGTTGCGCTGCACCTAAAGCAGGAGTATTGGTTGTTGCCCCGCAAAGTAGTCCCATCATGTCCGGAAGGGCTATTCCGGTGAGCGGACATAGTGCAACTGCCATCGATGTACCGAAAATTATCACCGCCAAGCCCCATATATTGAGCGCCAATCCCTCGTGTTTAAGCGAGCCGAAGAAGTTAGGTCCCACATGAAGCCCCAGTGTATATACGAAGAGAACCAGCCCTAAAGTTTCGGTATAATCGAGTACTTCGCCATCTACATTGAGCCCGAAGTGCCCTGCAATGATGCCAATGAAAAAAACAAAAGCGATGCCTAACGAAATTCCTCCAACCCTCACTTTGCCCAATGCGAGGCCTAAAGCACAGATCAGAGATACGATTACAACCGTTTGAATCGACGAATGTATTGCGAACAGACCGTTAAGCCATTCCATATTCCATTGTTTATGATGCTTTATTTCTGCTGCAAAGTTACACCAAACCCAGCGAACGGCAAAATAAAACGTAAATTATTATCAGCCTGCAGATATTCTACAAAAACGGTATATTTATTTTGATGGCCACATATTTTTATATACTTTTGTAGCCGTTGTATCATTTTGTCCATGCAAGAACATATGAAAAACAGAAAACATTTTTGCTTATTATTGTTTTTGAGTTTAGCTCTACTTCCGACAGGTGGCATGGCAGAAGGTGCCGACTCGCTCGGCAGCCGAGGAAAAATCATACATCGCATAGAGGCAGAGGCACTGCCTTCGATGATTTTACATACTCACGATTTCCTACAGGGCGGCAATTTTGAGAAGCGAACCATGAATCATGATATGGGTTTGAAACTCACCTATGCCTTTCGTAAGCCTTGCAACGAAGCCGAAGCCCATATATATCACGACAATTATCAGGGCATCGGCGTGGCTTACCACAACTTTAATCCGCAATTAGGCAATCCGTTTTCCGCCTTTATATTTCAAGGTGCACGCATTACAGGCATCACCCGCCGACTTTCTTTGAACTATGAATGGAACTTAGGGCTCACGTTCGGCTGGCATCCTTACGATGAAGAAAGCAATAAGGGAAATCGTGTGATCGGTTCGAAAGTCACGGCTTACATCAATGCAGATATATTTTTGGCCTACCGTATCTCCAAACAACTGGATTTGAACGCGGGTGTATCGCTCTCGCATTTCTCGAATGGCAATACCAAATTACCTAATTCAGGGCTCAACACCCTCGGTGCACGCCTCGGAATAGCCTATTATATCAACCGTACAGACAGCATCCGAAGTCGGCGAGTACCCATTCCGTTGTTCACGAAACATGTGAGTTACGACCTTATGTTGTATGGTGCATGGTGTCGCAACGGTTTCCTTTCAGAGGAAGGCGAGCCTATCATCCTGCCCGGACGGTACGGAGTGTTCGGCTTCTGCTTTGCTCCAATGTACAATATGAACCATTGGTTGAACGTCGGAGTATCGTTAGACGGAGAATATAACAGCAGTGCAAACTTCGAAGAGGACGAATCTCCTCGTGATGCCGGCAGACACTATGATGCAGAAGACATACTCGTAAGACCCCTGAGATATAAACAAATGGCGCTCGGACTATCGGGACATGCAGAATTCGTGATGCCTTATTTTACGATAGATTTAGGCATCGGCCACAATATTGTCAACGCCCGTCGCAATTTCAGTGGATTTTATCAGATGATAGCCCTAAAGATCAGTCTGCCTCGCAACGCCTTCTTAAACATCGGTTATACCCTTCGAAACTTCAAAAACCCCAATCATTTGATGCTCGGCATAGGCTTCAGCTTCAACCATAAGCGTAAAACGTTATAGTTCCTCCCCGTCTCTATGCTGGATCATAGATATGCCTTTTACACAAATTTATTTGGTTGAACGTATCTTTTACACTATTTTTGCATGAAAAACGATACGATGAACAAGAAACAGATATTGCTTATCAACGACATGGCCGGCTACGGAAAGGTGG
>CAUUQE010000209.1:0-3883 GCA_963547065.1 uncultured Prevotella sp.
GAACGAGAATGCGCCGTTGGGACAGCATATAATAATAGGTGTAGGCTTGTTCGTCACGTCTATAGCTATAGCCTATGCAGCCTACAAGTTGTACGACGTTCCCATGCGCGAATGGCTTAAGGGAAAATTGTTTGTCGTTTCTAAAACGAATGAGTAACGGCTGCCACCCTGATGTCAGCCAAGTAGGGCGGATAAGCATAATTAAGAACTGTTGTATTTTTTATCTTAATGACTTGAAAACTATCTGAAAAGATAGTTCTTTCCTTTGGTCTGTCGGAAATAATGCCGTACATTTGTCGTAACCAAAAGGATAAATGTTATGGTACAAAGAAGATTTCAGGATATCAAGGCGTATATCGTAAACGTGACGGAGTTGATATGGAATTACATTACCTACCGCGACAGTTTCCCTAAGGGCGTGAAGCTGGCCGTGCTGCCCGGTATCAACGAAACCGTTATCGATATGCCCGACAATTGCAATGGATGCGAGTTTTACGACTTGAATATGTTTATTATGAAAGATAGCAACGGTTTTTCGAAGCCTTCCATGAAGGCTATCAGACGGATGGCGCAGCGTTATTTCGGCACAGAGTAATAAAGGTATGACCGACGGCTGTCCCGCGGGGCGCGGCCATCGGTCATATCTAATAAAGACAGTGCAAGCCGAAAACAATGAAACTTGTTTCGTATTGTTGAGGTGCAGCCTGCCTTATTCAAGCTCAATTCGTGTTTCTCCGGCAGGTGTATCTTGAGTGTACGCCTGTCGGTTATTTGTTTTTAAGGCTATTGATCCATGTGGCAATATCGGCAAGCACTTCGGGCGCCACGGTTTCATCTATGGTGGCGTACTCCTGCATGTTGCCTGTAGTGCAGTGCTGCTGCATGTGATTAAGCTCCGGATAGGCTTTAATCAGATTACGTTTGTCGGGTTTGAGCGCACTGCGGATAATGTTCAGATTATCCGTAGCGTTTACCTGCGTGTCTTTCTCGCCGTTGATAGCCATCACAGGGCATGCGGTTTTCTCGATAAAAACTTTAGGATCGAGAGCGATAAAAGCACGTATCCATACGTTACTGTCGGCCCATGGCGTGAGTCTTCCTACGATGTCGGGCGACAAGGTGGTACCTTTCAGTATGTCGGCAATGGCTGCTTTGTCGTTCGGACATGGAGGATTGACCGCGAGATAGTCGTATATTCGCCCGAGACGAGCAATGTATTCTTTCGTTATCTCCTCGGGCGTGCCCTGTAAGAGCAACAGGTCGTGATGTTGTTTCAGCAGAAGTTCCTTACCTGTAACGGCCATTCCGGCAATGGATACGATAAAGTCGGCATCGCCATTGGCTGCAAGCATGAAAGCTATTGTGCCACCCTCGCTGTGACCGAGCACACCGATATCACCGAAACGGTGCTGATTTTTCAGATACGTGAGGCCTGCACGGGCGTCTTCCATAAAATCTTTAGTGGTAGCGTTTGTGGCATCTCCCGTAGATTTTCCATACGAACGGTCATCGTATCTGAGCGAGGCGATGCCGTTGCGGGCCAAATAATCGGCTATCACGAGAAACGGCTGGTGACGGAAGAGCGTTTCGTTGCGGTCTTCGAGTCCGCTGCCCGTTACCATCAGCACTACGGGTGTTTTGCCTTTCTTGAAACTGTTGGGCACAACGAGTGTGCCGCTCAGCGTGGCCGGAGCCTGACTGTTGGTGAATGAAACCTCCTCTGTGGTGTAGGGAAACGGTGGCTGCGGTGTCTGCGGACGCGCTTTGTCGGCCTCTTTTCTGTGCAGATTAAGTTTGAAGGAGTGCCCCATTTGAGTGAACGTTCCTACGATGGAATCGCCTTGCAGTTTCCCTGCGTAACGGCTACCTATTGCAGCTACCGCCACATCTACGCTATCGTTGCTTAGCAAGTTGCACGTGGCAGGGATGTCGAATGCACCCTGATCGGGGCTACTCATGGTGCTCTTCTCCTTGTCGAAGTGCCATTCAATCGATAGTTTCATGGTGCCTGCGTCTAATATTCCTTTCCAGTCGCCTTGCAATTCTTGTGCATCGGCGATACTGCATGCGACCGAGAGCAGCATCGGAAGTAGTATCTTTCGGTAGTTTTTCATAAAGATATTTTTCTTATGTTGCGGGGGTAAAGGTACGAATTTATTTCTTTATAAGTAGAACGGAAGCTATATTTTTCATGTATATGCACATGCGAATATAAATGTTTTATGGCAGAAAAGCGGGCTAAGCAGGGAGATGTGTCTCTTACACTTATGGGCTATACGCGTTAGGTGTGCCATCTAAGACGCTTACATTGCCTATCTAAACCGCTTAGATACACCATCTGTCTGCCTTAGATGGAACATCTGTAAGGAGTACGTGCTGCACGCGGTTGACAAAGGAGCATGAAAAATCGCAGAAATCCTGTAGGACTTCTGCGATCGTTGTTATCATGTAGCGATGAAATTCGTGCTATTGCATGAGGCCGAAGAAGCGAAGTACGTCGTTCAGATTGGCAATGATCATGAGCAATATCAGTATGCCAAAGCCGGCATATTCAGCACGTATCATGAATGTTTCGCTCGGTTTGCGCCGCGTAACTATCTCATAAAGCAAGAAAAGTACATGACCTCCGTCGAGTGCAGGTATGGGCAAGATATTCATAAAGGCAAGGATAATGCTCAGGAATGCCGTCATCAGCCAAAACATGTGCCAATCCCATGTGGGAGGGAAAAGGCTTCCAATGGAGCCGAACCCGCCGAGCGACTTGGCTCCGTCGGCCGTAAACACGTAACGCAAGTCGCTTACATAGCCGCCAAGCACATTAATTCCGTACTTTATACCTGCGGGGAAGCTTTCGAAGAAGCTATAGCTAACGGCAACAGGTTTATAGTAATCGGCAAGATTAGACTTGTCTACGCCGAGCTTCAGATCGGGTGTAAGCGCGAAACGTGCCCTGTATATCGTCCTGTTATCACCTTTGTGCACGAATATAAGGCTAGTCTGTCGTATCTTCATGCTGTCTTCGTGTGTCTTGGCAGCCGTCATCTGGTCTTTCAGCCGGCTCATCTCGTCGGAAAATTCGTTCCATGTACTCATTTTCTTTCCGTTGAACGCGATAATTCGGTCGCCTTTCTTCATACCGATACGTGCGGCAGGTGTGCCCGCTGCAACACTGTCTATATCGGCCGGAATATACGGACTGGCAAACACAGGCGTGGTCTTCAGCATACCCAAAAGGTTCAGATTGCCCGGCATATCAATGGTTACAGCCTTGCCGTTGCGCAGCACTCGCGCCTGTTTGGCAGCACTCAAGTCGCGATACACATCGGCATTGAGCCCGTTGAAGTCACCTTTGTCTGTGCCTAAAAGTATGTCGTGATCTTGAAATCCTATTGCTTTAGCTTCGCTATTGAACCGCATTCCCATCTTCATATTCTTCATAGGAATGTGTTCTTCACCCCAGTGAAAGAGCACCATCGAGTAAATTAAGAGGGCTAAAAGGAAGTTCACGAGCACTCCGCCTATCATGATAAGCAGCCTTTGCCATGTGGGATGCGATCGAAACTCCCACGGTTGTGCGGGCTTTTTCATCTGTTCAGTGTCGAAACTCTCGTCGATCATACCCGATATCTTACAATAACCGCCCAGCGGGAGCCACCCCATACCGTAGGTAGTCTGGCTATTTTTCGGCTTGAAACTGAATAAACTTCCATTCCATTTGCCTATTCCGGCATCGAAAAAGATAAAGAATTTCTCTACTCTTACGCCAAAGAGTTTGGCGAAAAACATGTGTCCGCCCTCGTGGAGCAGTACTAAAAGCGAGATTGCCAGTATGAACTGTAGCAATCGGATTAAGAATATTTCCATGTTGTTTGATGGGATTTTG
>CAUUQE010000210.1:0-3803 GCA_963547065.1 uncultured Prevotella sp.
AAATTAATTATTTAATTCTACTTTCACTAGAAAGCATGCACAGGTATGAATAATATTGCACATTATTTTACCTTTACAGTTTTTTAACTTACCCTTGACGCATCTTATACTTAGGGTTTTTCTTGTTGATAACGAACAGACGGCCTTTACGACGTACGATTTTACAATCGGCTGTACGTTTCTTTAACGATGCTCTTGTTTTCATATTTTATACTTAATTATTTGTACCTGAATACAATCCTCCCCTTAGTAAGATCATAAGGACTCATTTCTACTTTAACCTTATCACCGGGAAGAATCTTTATATAATGCATTCTCATCTTACCAGAGATATGCGCTATAATCTGTACTCCATTTTCGAGTTCTACACGAAACATTGCATTTGAGAGTGACTCTATGATCGTTCCATCTTGCTCTATCGCAGATTGCTTTGCCATATTTATATTTCTCTTTCTAAACGTTCAATTTTTTCAAACGAAGATAAAATCTCTGCTTTACCATTTCTGATAGCAACAGTATGTTCAAAATGGGCTGCTGGTTTTAAATCACGAGTTATTATCCCCCACTTATCCGGCAAAAGCCCAATTTTTCGATCTCCCATTGTAATCATCGGTTCAATGGCTATACACATACCAGCTTTCAACATGGCTCCCCTGCCATAGATTCCGTAATTCGGAATTGCAGGATCCTCGTGCATCTTTCGTCCAATTCCATGCCCAGTGAGTTCTCGCACTACTCCGTATCCTTGACGCTCACAATGTTCTTGAATAGCGTAACCTATATCGCCGATATGTTTACCAGCTATAGCCCGTTCAATCCCCATATAAAGCGCTTCCTTAGTAGTTTTAAGCAAATTCTTCACCTGACCTGAGACCTCTCCAACACAAAATGTATAACAACTGTCACCATTAAACCCATCAAGCAATGTACCACAATCTACCGAAATAATATCACCATCTTTTAAAATAGTCTTATCATTTGGTATGCCATGAACAACAATAGCATTCACTGAAGTACATATACTTGCCGGAAACGGCTCTCCAAAAGGATTGGGAAAATTCTTAAACGTCGGTATTGCGCCATGATCACGAATAAATTCCTCTGCTATCTTATCCAACTGAAGAGTAGTTACACCCGGTTTTATATGTTTAGCCAATTCAGCCAAGGTATCACCGACAAGTCGGTTTGCCTTACGCATCAACTCAATTTCATCCTCTGTTTTTAGAAATATCTCCATTAGTGGAAAGTCACTTAATATGCAGAGACACCGCTACTACGTGTATGCCCAGAATTGAGCAAACCGTCATAATGCCGCATTAACAGATGACTTTCTATCTGTTGTAATGTATCAATAACCACACCAACCAGAATAAGTAAAGAAGTTCCACCAAAGAATTGAGTAAATTCTTGTTGAACATGGAACATACTGACCAGTGCCGGCATTATGGCAATAAATGCGATAGCTAAAGAACCCGGCAAAGTAATTCGAGACATAATGGTATCAATATACTCTGCCGTATCTTTGCCCGGCTTAATTCCGGGTATAAAACCATTGTTGCGTTTCATATCCTCTGCCATCTGTGTCGGGTTCAATGTAATGGCCGTATAGAAATAAGTAAATGCAATAATAAGAATTACATATATCACATTATACAGCAAACTATGAGTATCCATTAACGAACGAACTACTGGAGATGCATCCTTTGTCTGATACTGAACAATAGCCAATGGAATGAACATCAAAGCTTGAGCAAAAATGATAGGCATAACATTAGCTGCAAACAGTTTTAAAGGAATATACTGGCGAGCCCCTCCATATTGCTTATTGCCTACAAGCCGCTTAGCATATTGCACCGGAACCTTGCGTGTTCCCTGCACTAAAAGAATTGCAGCACAAACAATAAAATACAAAATTAATATCTCTGCAATGAGCATAATGATTCCGCCGCCAGAAATATCCGTAGCACGTGACGAGAATTCTTGTATAAAAGAACCGGGCAGACGGGCAATAATTCCCAACATAATGATCAGAGAAACACCATTTCCTACTCCCTTATCAGTAATACGTTCACCTAACCATAAGATAAACATACTCCCAGCAGCAAGGATTATAACAGCCGGTATCATGAAAGCGGTCCATGAAATACCAGAAGCCAAAGCTTGGCCTGCCTGAGATTTCAAATTGAAAAGATAAGACGGAGCCTGAAAGAGCAAAATTGCTACAGTCAGCCAACGTGTATACCAATTTATCTTCTTATGCCCGCTTTCGCCCTCGCGCTGCATCTTTTGGAAATAAGGTACAGCAACAGCAAGTATCTGCATAACGATAGATGCTGAAATATAAGGCATAATTCCAAGCGCAAAAATCGATGCATTGGAAAATGCTCCACCAGAGAACATGTCAAGGAGTGACATAAGACCGCCCGCAGTCTGTTGCCGAAGTGTCTCCAAAGAAGCAGGATTAATACCCGGAAGTACGACAAACGAACCAAAACGATAAATTGCCGTAAACAGAAGAGTAATGAGGAGACGCTGACGCAAGTCCTCAATTCTCCAGCAGTTCTTCAGTGTCTCAATAAACTTTTTCATTGACTTAGATTGTATTTACACTACCACCAACTGCTTTAATTATTTCTTCAGCAGTCTTAGAAAATGCATTTGCTTCAACATCAATCTTAACTTTCAATTCGCCATTACCCAAAATTTTAACGAGCTTCTTGCCATTAGTAAGTCCAGCCTCCTTAAGCTCTGTAATACCAATCTTGGTTAGTTTTTTAGACTCTGCCAAAGACTGTAAAGTCGAAAGATTTACAGCGAAATATTCCTTATGGTTAATATTCTTAAATCCAGCTTTCGGAACACGACGCTGGAGTGGCATCTGCCCACCTTCAAAACCGATCTTTCTCTTATAACCGGAACGGGCTTTAGCACCTTTATGACCACGAGTAGAAGTTCCACCAAGTCCGGAGCCCGGACCACGACCAATACGACGACGTGAATGTGTTGAACCCTCAGCAGGTTTCAAATTATTTAAATTCATAACTATTTCTAATTTAATAAGGTTAATTATTCAACTACATTTACTAAGTGATGAACTTTACGTATCATACCACGAGTGCTTGGAGTATCTTCGACCTCAACGACTTGAGAAATCTTGTGAAGACCTAACGATAAAAGAGTACGTTTTTGATCTATTGGAGCTCCTATCCTACTCCTTATCTGTTTTATTTTAACTGTTGCCATTTTTTATCTCCTTATCCGTTAAACACTCTATCCATAGTTATGCCGCGCGTACTGGCAATCATATATGCATCGCGTATCTGGCTCAATGCCACAATTGTCGCTTTTACTAAATTGTGAGGATTCGAAGAACCTTTCGACTTAGCAAGTACATCTGTAACACCCACGCTATCGAGCACAGCACGCATAGCGCCACCGGCTACAAGACCTGTACCTGCAGCTGCCGGTCTCAAGAATACTTGCGCACCACCATAACGCGCTTCTATCTCATGAGGAATGGTTCCTTTTAGAACAGGAACTTTTACAAGATTTTTCTTAGCAGCCTCCGTTCCTTTAGAAATAGCTGCGGTAACTTCACCTGCTTTTCCAAGACCATAGCCGATAATACCATTACCATCACCTACCACGACAATAGCCGCAAAGGTAAAAGTCCTACCTCCCTTTGTAACTTTGGTTACACGGTTAATAGCAACCAAGCGGTCTTTCAATTCTACGTCACTATTTATTCTAACTCTATTCATTGCCATAATCGTTTAAAATTTAAGACCACCTTTACGAGCTGC
>CAUUQE010000211.1:0-3774 GCA_963547065.1 uncultured Prevotella sp.
GCTTCTACCTATTGGCTTCGTGACGGACGTTATCTTCGTTTGAAGAACCTTGATATCGGTTACACTTTGCCAAAAACATTGGTAACCAAGCTTCATTTTACGAATATTCGTTTTTATGTATCGGGAAGTAATTTGCTTTTCTTGTCTAAGAAATTCGATACATGGGACCCTGAAACACTCCAGCCGCGTGGTGAGGATTATCCAATCACAAAGGCAATCACGGCAGGCGTACAAATAAGTCTTTAAAAAATGATGATTATGAATAAGAAAGTTTCTATATTCCTGATGTCGATTGTCAGTGCCGGAGCACTTTTCAGCTCATGTGTAGATCTCGACTCAGATAAATATTTCGAGGATCGTAAGACGCTTGAGTCTGTCTTTTCTGACAAAACGCAATCGGAGGAGTGGCTTGCATACGCCTATTCGTTCCTCAAAGGTGTGAATGCAGAAGTAGGAACGAAAGGCGAAACCGGTGGCAGCGGTGGGGCATTTAATCCTTTCTGCTTCGACGACGATATGTATTATGGTGACCGCGATAATATATATGGTGATAGTAGAGATGGTAATTTCGCTTCTTATAATGCATTTCATGAAGGCAGGTACGATGAGAATGTGGGACAAGATGCATGGGATAATTGTTACAAGGGTATCTTCCAAGCATCTGTATTCATTCATAATATTTACCGTAATAAAGAGATGACGCCCGAACAGATTGAAGATTATCGGGGACAAGCCCGTTTTGTTCGTGCTTATTATTATTGGTTGTTACTTCGTAAATATGGCCCTATTCCAATCGTTCCTGACGAGGGCGTAGACTATACACAGAGCTATGATGACATTGCAACGCCACGCAGTACTTATGAAGAGGTGGCTAACTACATCTCTTCAGAGATGATACAGGCTGCTAAAGAGATAAAGTACACCAAGCGTGATGAGGGAAATGCAGCTCGTCCTACCAAAGGTGCCTGCTTAGCAACACGTGCTATTGCTTACATTTATGCAGCAAGCCCGTTGGCTAACGGGCAATTGGCAAATGGCAGTCATCCTGCCGGCGTGACCGATGCCGCAGCCAAACAGTTGGTTAATTACGATGGTACACCCTTGCTCACTATGCAATATGATGAAGCTAAATGGGCACGTGCAGCTGCAGCTTGCAAGGATGTGATGAATCTTGGCGTATACGAATTGTATCATGCAGGTTATATTAGTTCCGCTACCGATGATGCTCCGATTACGGTAAGTCCTCCTGATGATGGTAATTTCTCCACAAAGAATTGGCCTAACGGATGGAAAGACATCGATCCCTACCAATCATATCGCAGGCTATTTGATGGGGCTGTAAATGCAGCAGAGAATCCAGAATTGATATTCTCGCGTGTCAGCAATATTTCAACAAGTGATAATGACTTCGGTATTGGTGCGCTGGTTGTGCATGAAATGCCCGTAAGTCTTGGTGGATGGAATACTCACGGACTGACACAGAAGATGGTCGATGCCTACTATATGAACGACGGAACAGATGTTCCCGGTAAAGATAGTGAGATGAATGGCGGAGATGGTTCAGAACGCGTTACGGGATGGACTACACGTGCCGATATTCGTAACGGACTTTATCCGGAACTTTCGGCCAGCGTTTCGAAAGGTGGAATGAACGTATCTTTGCAATATGTCAAGCGTGAACCCCGTTTCTATGCTTCTGTAGCTTTCAACGGTTCTCTTTGGGAGTGTCTTGGTGATCCTTCGGTAGCCAAACGTAATAAACAGATTTTCTATTATCGTGCAGGCGGTAACGGATTCTTGAATGCATTCTCTTATCTGCGTACTGGCATTGGTTGCAGGAAATGGTATAACCCTTACGACTATATTTCAGGCGATCGTTATTCTACGATTCGTGGAAAAGTAGAAACCGCTATTCGTTATGCAGATATCCTGTTGATGTATGCCGAAGCATTGAACGAACTCAGTGGTACTTACCAGATAGCTTCATGGGATGGTTCCACCACTTATGCTATCAGCCGTAATATAGAAGAGATGAAAAAGGGTATCGATCCTGTGCGTATTCGTGCCGGATTGCCAGATTATACCAGTGCAGAATATTCAGATAAGGATGTGCTGCGCACCAAAATCAAACGTGAACGCATGATAGAATTTATGGGAGAAGGCAAGCGCTACTTCGATCTACGCCGCTGGATGGATGCTCCGATCGAGGAGTCGAAGAAAGTTTATGGGCTGAATGTGTTCCAAACACTGGGCAAACGCGACGAATTCCAAAAAGTAATTCCTACCTATAACCTATCGGCAACTTTCTCTGACAGAATGTATTTCTGGCCGATTTCTCATAGAGAATTGAAACGTAACAAGAAGTTAACCCAAAATCCGGGGTGGACTTATAATGATTAATTGTAAATTAGAATGAATATGAAACACATATCTATATTCATGATGTTTCTGTTGTCAATGTTACTATTGACAGCATCATGCAATGATGAATGGACAAAAGAACAGTATGTACAATACGTTAGTTTTAAGGCTCCGCTCAATGATAATGGTGTAACGGCTGTTTATGTGCCTTACAGTCGCCATACCGATGACGGTAACCTGCAGTTCGGAGAGGCCGGACTATCAAACTATTTGCAGCCTGTTATTATAAGTGGTTCCACACAGAACGGTAATAACATTACCGTGCATGTGGCGCATGATACCGATACATTAGGCATTCTGAACTACGCTCGCTATCAAAATCGCAGCGATCTTTATTATGTAGACATGAGTAACTATGCTACATATCCGGAAACTGTTGTGGTTAATTCGGGAGAAGATGTTGCTTTGCTTGATATTCGCTTCAACTTCAAGAACATTGATATGGTCGACAAGTGGGTACTGCCCATTAAGATCATGAATGATGCGTCGTACGGTTACGCAGCACATCCCCGTAAGAATTATGCGAAAGCCATGCTCCGTGTCTATCCTTATAATAATTTCTCGGGGGATTATTCTGCTACGACATTGACGCTTGCCAACAGTGATGATCCGGCAAATGCTATCGGCCTTGAAACATCGCGTGCTTATGTTGTAGATGAAAATACAGTGTTCTTTTATGCCGGAAATATCGATGAAACCCGTACCGACCGTGCCAAGTACAAAATATATGCCCGATTTAACGGC
The DNA here is from genome assembly GCA_963547065.1 of uncultured Prevotella sp. Taxonomy (GTDB): domain Bacteria; phylum Bacteroidota; class Bacteroidia; order Bacteroidales; family Bacteroidaceae; genus Prevotella. The sequence goes on from CAUUQE010000211.1 coordinate 3,166, forward strand.
GATAAGCAGGGAACGGTCACTCTTTGGTCGGATAATGCCGATCTTAAATTCCAGACAGACGGCAAGGCGTCTTTCCGTATTTGGGAGGAGATGGATAAGGTTAAACCTTATTTGAAGCATCGTTATGTAATCATCAATAATGTAAACTATACTTACATGGATTATACTTCTGTGCCGGGCTACGAGATGGCTTATACCGCTAAAGGTACGTTAACACTTGAACGTAAGCTCAATACGCAGATTAAAAATCCGGATTATGCCATTCAATGGTCAGAGGAAGGGCAATAACAGGATGAGTAAATTCAGATTCTCTATTATGTTAATGGTGCTGTCTCTCTTTGGGGGCAGTACCATTAGAGTTTCTGCCCAAAAGGCAAAAATAAAGGTGGTAGACGGTCCCGACCGTTATGCCCGCAGTGCAAATTATATTAATAGTCGAGCCCCGTTACAGCAGGTTGCTTTTATGAAACTTCCTGTTAGCAGCATCAGGCCTGCCGGATGGTTGGGGCGTTACTTGGAACTGCAGCGCGACGGACTTACCGGTCATCTCGGTGAAATATCGGCTTGGTTGGACAAGAACAACAATGCATGGCTCACAAACGGTGGAGA
>CAUUQE010000212.1:0-3712 GCA_963547065.1 uncultured Prevotella sp.
GCCCCGCTCCGTGCAATTATCTTCGATTATTATGCCAATTTCATTCCTTATTACTCCAATCTGTTCAGTCCGTTATTTGTATTTATTGCAGTTATCTTCTTCACCTCAAAACTTGCAGGCAACTCAGAAATCATCTCGATGCTTGCTGCCGGCGTGTCTTTCCGCCGTCTAATGCGCCCTTACATGATTTCCTGCATCCTCATATCAGCATTGTCATTTTATCTCAGCGCCTACGTCATCCCTCACGGAACCGTCATCCGACAGAATTTCGAGTCTCTATACAGGAACAATAAAAAGTTGACTTCTGCCGACAATGTGCAACTTCAAGTAGGCACTGGCATCATTGCCTACATCCAACATTACGACGACAGATCGAAGCGAGGTTATGGTTTTTCGCTCGACAAATTTCAAGAGAAGAAGCTCATCAGTCACATGACAGCGACGGAAATCAGCTACGATACCATCTCCGAATCGAAGTATCACTGGACTGTGCGTAACTGGAAAATCAGACAACTGAAAGGTCTGCGCGAGCATATCACATCGGGTGGCGAGAAAGATACGCTCATCCAAATGGAGCCAACCGACCTTGTATACTCCAAAGGGCAACAGGAAACTTTTACCAGTCCGCAACTGAAAGACTATATATCCAAGCAAATCGACCGCGGATCAAGCAACGTAGTGCAATATCAGGTAGAATACCATAAACGAATAGCTGCCTCATTTGCCTCGTTCATTCTGACGATTATCGGTGTCTCTCTATCTTCCCGCAAGCGTAAGGGCGGCATGGGACTGTATTTGGGAATAGGAATGGGACTGAGCTTCGGCTATATTTTACTGCAAACAGTATCGTCTACATTCGCCATCAATGCCGGTGCACCGCCGATGCTTGCTGCTTGGGTGCCCAATATTCTATTTGCTTTTGTCGCCTATTTTTGCTACAAACAGGCACCGAATTAGGCAACAAATACTATTATCAATAAGTACTCACATAATAATTTATCTATAACATCGTGTATTTCGACGAATTAAATTTAAACAATAACGTGCTTGATGCACTGTATGACATGCATTTCGACACGTGTACACCAGTACAGGAACGCTGTATTCCTGAAATATTGAATAAGAGAGACGTGCTCGGTGTGGCGCAAACAGGTACGGGAAAAACTGCCGCATATCTGCTTCCAATACTGAGCATGCTCGATGATGGCGACTATCCGAAAGATGCCATCAACTGTATTATTATGAGTCCGACGCGCGAATTGGCACAGCAAATAGATCAAGCCATGCAGGGCTTCGGCTACTATCTAAGCGGGGTAAGCAGCGTGGCCGTGTACGGCGGCAATGATGGCAACCGATACGACCAAGAACTGAAGAGCCTTCGATTGGGAGCAGACGTTGTTATTGCCACTCCCGGACGGTTCATTAGCCACATCATTTTGGGCAATGTAGATCTGAGCAAAGTATCGTTCTTCATCCTCGACGAGGCCGATCGCATGCTCGATATGGGCTTCTCGGAAGACATTATGACCATTGCAAAACAATTGCCCCCTACATGTCAGACCATCATGTTTTCGGCTACCATGCCTGATAAAATTGAAGAGTTGGCCAATACACTGCTTAAAAATCCAATAACCATTAAACTTGCCGTAAGTAAACCTGCCGAAAAAATCAGGCAGAGCGCCTACGTGTGCTACGAAGCACAGAAGATGGATATCATCAAAGATATCTTCAATGCAGGCGATCTGAAGCGCGTAATCATCTTCTCCGGCTCAAAACAGAAAGTCAAACAAATTACCAAAGCACTACAGCAGAAGAACGTAAACTGTGGAGAAATGCACTCCGACCTCGAACAAGCACAGAGAGACGACATGATGTTCAAGTTCAAGAGCGGGCAACTTGACGTGATTGTCGCCACCGACATCATATCGCGAGGCATCGACATAGATGACATAGCCATGGTTATCAACTACGATGTGCCCCACGATGCCGAAGACTATGTGCATCGCATCGGTCGTACAGCACGGGCCGATCGCGACGGCGTAGCCATTACCTTGATCAATGAAGACGATGTCTATTATTTCCAGCAAATTGAGAAGTTTCTCGGGAAACCAGTAGAGAAAAACACCTTACCCGAAGAACTGGGTAAAGGACCGGAATATAAGTCACACGGAAAGCCGCAACGCGGCGGGCGTTCGGCCAAAGTCATACGCAGAAAGAATCGCGACACCAATGCCCATCGCCATAAACCCAAGGCGAACGACGATGATAGACAATCGCACAAGTTCGACAACAGCAATGGAACAAAAACGGCGAGGTCCCGACAGACAAGCGATAAAGAGCGAAACAACAGAAATAAAAACCGCCAGCAACAGAGCAGTAAATCGCGACACGACCGTCAACAACAGTCCGAGAATCCACAACAGCAGCAAGCAGACCGCCGGCAGCAACGAAACGGCAAGCAAGGCAGGAAACAGGATAATCGGCAACAGCAGCGTGGAAATCAGCAACACAAATCTAATTCTAACAAGAATAGAAATTATAGACAGAACAGAAATAAGTCTGCTGCGCAGCCGGCAAAGATGGCTCCGAAACAAGAAAGCCGTATCAAGCAACTGATCAAGAAGCCGCTGAAATGGTTAAAATCTTTTGGAAGATAAAAAGATTTCAACCATTCTAAAATCTAAATAAGGCTGGTGTTGCAAAAGCGCTAGCCTTATTTAGGTTTATTATTCACCACACTTTCTGAATACAATGAACAGCACACAACAAGAATTTTGTCGTATTCTGTGACGAAAACACCACAGACAAACAACCGCGACAAACGGTGCCCCTATCAAGCACGGGCAACATTCCTATCCACCATAACCGGTACCCCTGTCAAGCCCACTCCTAATCTCAATCAGGCACAGCAGGCACAGCCATCACTACTCCCCGTTCTCTCCAAGAAACGAAGCGCCTCGCAGAAATTGGCATTCTCCTTACCCATGTATTTTCTCAGGCATTGCCTTTTTGTCTTTCCCTCACGGTTCCTTTCCAGTTGAAAGAACCGGAGAAGATGAGAACCTCAATGATGTTCGGGTACTACGGCGAAGTATTTCACATTGTGGCCGGTCAGATTTTCCATGTAATGGCTGTGCCCCATCGGACAATAATGCACCTCTCCGGCGTGCACCTCCTCTACTCCACCGTCGTAATGAAAAGTCAGCGTGCCCTCGAGCACATAAATAATTTCGCAGTTCCGCTCGTGCACATGGCTACCGCTCGATGCCCCCGGCGCGAGCGTAGAGAGCATAATCTTGCACTTTTCATCAGCGTAATTGCGCGAATAGAGTCTGCCCCGCCCGCCTTTGAAACCGTCAACGGCAACTTCCTCGATATCGTCAAAATCGATTACCATAAAGTTTCTATATTGATAATATATAATAATGTGGAGCAAAGGTAAGAAAAAATACAGACAGGCAGTCACATTAAGGTCGCATTTTTTATGAAGAAAGCGCTTCTAAGGCATCGCCCGACCAATGCTATCACACGCACCGCACGATAGAAATATGACGAAAGCCGGCTTCACTTCGGGAACCGGCCTCCGCAATAAGAGTTCCGTGTTTCAAGAATACGCTTGCCGTGCAAATTCCACGAGAACAGCTTTACACGGCAACGCGTTCAGAACGTATACTTCAAGCCGATCTGTCCACGCCAGCGAGAATAGTAATCG
>CAUUQE010000213.1:0-3661 GCA_963547065.1 uncultured Prevotella sp.
GAAGTATAAATATTTTGAAATAACATCACTTTTTTTGACTTTTTGTAAAGTTATTTCGGGGTATTGTAGCGCACTTACTATTTGAATCTGGCTATGAGAAGTTTGTACGAGCAATGTTTCTCAAACTGATGTTCGTCTATACGATAGACATCCTCAAGCCTACGGCAGGTCACAAGGTATGTCTCCATGCCTAGCTTTAAGAAAGCTCCGAACTTTTGGGAATAACGAGTGCCAGAGGTTGTGATGTCAATATTAATGGAAGAAAGAAGCTCTTGCCTATGCGGATATCCATCCAACGACGCCTATAAAGAGCCCAAATAACCTTAGGATCTCGAATAAAGAAGTCTGTCATCTCAACGGGATCCATAAAATCTTTTGATTCAAAATGAATATCATCTGAGTGTCCTTCTTCCATCTTCTCGTCAAGATAAATGAGCAATAATGAAGAACCAGGAGTAGTGAAGTAATTTAATGCATCGCTCGGTAAAACGAACTCAGCTAATTGATACAGATATTTTTCTTCCATAATGCAAAGAGAAGAAAGATATACTAATTAAAACACACACCTTTTTCCTACGAATCCATATTATTTCTGCATGGGAAACGTCTTTGGTTTAGACTTATTCTTTTTCCATTTAAACAAATCTTTCCAGCTATTGAATTCTTTCTTTATGACAACTCCTATTCCTTGGGTATTGAGGCTGTTTCTAGTAAAGTAGCGATCGTTTGATTGATTGTAAACTCTGACTGCGTAATTGCCGCTAGGCGTAAGTAGATATTTAGCCTCAAAATCACCAATAAAACTAGTTGAAGTCTTGGGGTTATCTCGGTATCCAAACTGCCCATTGATTACTAAACGATTGTTTAGTAATCTTCCAGAGAGGATTCCTTCATATTCAGCATTGTTCCAACCTTCGTTGCCTGTTGAAATGTTAGCACCAAAATTCCAATTGTCATTTTTAGAAAGTGACGAAAGGGCATTGTTAATTTGCTGACTTATCGTGCCGCTTAATATACTTTGCATAGCAAGAGTGGTCTGACTTTGTTGTATGTCAGGTGAAAAACTATCATTATTATTGCCCTGCGAGTAGAAACGTCCTACAGCCAGTAGATATAGAACTTGCTGATTCATCTCATTTTCACTATTGATAATACTGAAAATCATTTGTTTTGCTTCATTGCCTAATGACGGCATGTCCAGTGAAAAGTCGAGTTTAGGATTGGCTGGAGTGCCCGTAATATTCAAGATACAGTTCACACGAATATTGTTGGTTGTAATACTTTGAGCAAGATTTAAGTCTGAGAGACTTACAGCCGGCACAACATATTGTGCTTTTAAGTCGAGAGTAGCATTGTATGGGTCTCCACCGAATGCAATAGAACCATTGGGACTGAATTGGAATTCTTTTTTGATAATGTTTTGAATAGTAAGTTTGTAAATACCATGGTCAATAATATAATTACCATACATATCGAATCTTCCCTTGTTAAAATAGGTGGCCCGAAGAACTCCATTGCCATTTAAGGCTATGTAGTCACCAGTCTTTTCATCCATCAGAAGTTTTAATGTGGCATGTGGAGTCATATTAATAAGAAAATTGATGTGTATATCCGATGGGGGAGTATTCTCTTCTTCTTCGGTTTGTATTTGTATTTCAGGAAGCTTCCCTGTGTTTGCAATGTCTGAATCAAGGCCTGTTATCCAATGAATAAATAGTTGATTATTCACCCCACCAGTACTTGTTGTATTATAGACAAATTGTGACCCTTTTTCAGGTATGACATCAATATCTATCGTGATTTCTCCATTATGCTCGTAAATATGACATGTTCCAGTTGTATAAGCAGTTCCGTAAAACGTATTATCCCCAAAATCATGGGTATCATACGAAAGGAGATTCTTTGCGCTAATATTGAGGTCGTAGGTAAGTTGCGTAAGATTATGATGTTTGAGAACGCCGTTCACTACACCCATATTTCCATTCTTATCGTATATCGTATCTCTTGCAAGAATAATTCTATTGGGTATCATTCGGATGGTATCATTGACTAACCGATAAGTTGTGTTGGTTGGAGTTATCTTTAAAGAGCCATTGGCAACAAGCTCCCGATAAGTTTATGGCACTAAGCGGTCCTGCTATTTTTACTTTTCCTGAAGCAGAAGCTTCTATATTACTCATAAAACTACCACAGAAACTTTTCAGGAATTCAACATTGGTATCTTCTGCCTCTATGTCTAAATCAATGTTATCATTTTTTGGGGAAACATAACCACTGATAATGGTCTTTTGCCCATCTTCCTGTGCTATGGCATTTAGATTAATCTTGCCATTTACGTTATCATAAACAGCCGTAGCTTGTAAATTTCCCATTCTGCCACCTTCAAATTTGAAATCCTCAACTTGTAAGTTTGCAGTTGCTTCAGGATTATGGAAGGCAGACACTATTTCTGCTGTCCCGGAAGTCTTACCACTGAAGCTAACTGCATGGAAGTTTAATAAATTCAGTATATAGCTAAGATCGATTTCCCTTAAATCCGCAGTTAACTTATCGTCTTTGTTGTTAGATGCCAAGCCTGAAACGATAATATGTTGTCTGTTATGTTGAACCGCAAAATGATCAATTGTTAAATGGTCTTTCGAGTAGATGATGTCACTAGGTTCTACATGCCAAATAGAGTCACTTATCATAATATTTGATGGCAGTACTTTAACATGGGTAGTTGCTTGCTTATTTTTGTTAAGAAAAAAATAAGTTTGAGCGTTAATATGGCCTTTTAAGCGCTTTTTTCTTTTATTATCAAAACTAATCTTGGTAAAAAGATTATTATTGATAGCCGCTGCGTCTATGCCAACAGATAGTTTATGTCCTTTCTCTTCTAAACGCAGAAAAGAAACCTTTAATTGTAATGTGTCATTAGGAGAAGACAGATTAATTCTTCCATTCTCAATCGTGTTACCATCGTATTCGAAACGAGGAAGATTGACATTTAATGAAACATTCTTGTCATTAATCTCACCAATAAGCTCGGCAGGCTGATGCAAAATTACAGGAAAGTTGCATAAGTCTGTGAGAAAATCAGAGTTGGTAATATGAGCTGTAATATGAAAATTATTGTTTGTAGCTTTTGTTTTTGGTAACCCGGGAATGGATGGGAGTTTATCTCCTATCAAATTGAATACGGTCGTAGGTAATTGTGAGTAGTCAAGTTTTCCGTTGATATGGGCTCGACCAAAGTCACTTAGAAGCAAAGCATAGTTATTCCCTCGGTCTTTCCCCATTTCAAAATGTATATTATTTATAGCATAGTCTTTGGAATCACTCCTCATTTTTAAATTAGAGATATCTATATGACCTACCGCGTCTTTCATGCTATTGCCTATAAACTGAGTTTCAATATCTGCGTCAACCCTAGTGTTCCCAAACTTTCCATAGAGTTTTAGTGCAGACAGATTAAGATCTTTGATGTGCATCGTGGCCTGGATATTGGGCAGCGATGAACTAAGTTTATATTTTCCCTCAAAACAGATGATACCATTTGGGTCATTTAAATCTATATTTGCGTCTGCACAATATGTATTTGCCGTTTTTTGATAACGCCCTCTGAACGCAATATCCTTATATTTATAATTATTATAAGTTAATCCATTAATATGTCCAT
>CAUUQE010000214.1:0-3620 GCA_963547065.1 uncultured Prevotella sp.
ACTTTCGACATCCAAAAGATTACCCTCGGCGTCCAGCCAGTGGAACGTTGGAAATGAACTCTGTGTATATTTGGCAAACAGACCAAAATCTTTCTGCCGTTCAGCATCGACATGTGCTGAAACACATTTGCTGTTCATATAACTTCCCACCTCAGCCTTACTGAAAACGTCACGATCCATCTTTTTACAAGGACCACACCAAGAGGTATATACATCTACAAAAATTGCTTTCTTCTCAGCTTGTGCCTGCTGTTTCAATTCAGACCAACTCACATTGCGAAAAGTCACTCCCTGAGCCTGTAAGCTTAATACATTCCCAAGGAGAAGTGCCCAAAGGGTGCAGATATGAAGTTTCATCATTTTGTCTAATATTTACGCTCAAAGTCAACAATACGATCAGCCAAACCATCATGACGGCCAGTAAGTTGCAGATGCAGTCCACCATCGGTACCCACCTCTAATGCAGCAAAACCGGCAGGAAGTGTCGATCGGGATTTATCTCGATAAGCTATGAGAAGCGTATTGCTTTTATAGTCAAATTCGATATGATTGATATCCTCGTTTCCACCCAAGTTATAGACCTGCATACCAGTCTTATTTTCCGCATTGTAGAGATAGATGGCACTGCCACAGGCATAGAACATATATCCCGGAAAGCGTGCTGAACATGCAAAAGAAGAAGCTTCTGTAATCTTTTCGGCTGTCAGAGGGTCATCGCCAAGATCTGAAAAATACGTGCCGGGATTAGCACCTTCCACCCAAAATCCAATACCACACTTCAATAAATGTCGTCTACCTCCTGCTTCCTCAAAGACTCCCATAAACTGGTTGGCACCGGTTTCACTACGCACGGAGATGTTAGCATAGAGGCATTTCATACCAACTTTATCTGGATTGAAGAATCCTCCAGATACGTAGGTCATCCCTGATGTCTTGGTTGCAGTAGTCAGGAATGCCGTTGTAATGGAGTTGATAGTATAGAAACACATGTTCTCATTATCATAGACCACGGCCCGGGCAGGTAATTGTTCGTCATCATTAAAGTTCGCATTGTCAGCAATACGGTACGTTTTGCCAGGTACAAACATGTTCGGCTTCACCGTAGGCGAATTCGTATTGGTGGCTCGGTCGTAGAGTTTGCCGTCGTTTACCAAGTAATGGCGCATACTGGCCTTGTAATAAGCTTCAGGCATGACCTTCTCAGGAGAACTCATGAAGAATCCACTATAGGTTCGACTTTGTTTCATAGAAGTGGCATCGAGGAAACAACCTCCACCTTCATCCTGGCAGAGCACCATCACCTCATTGAGATATTCCTTATCGAATTTATTAAAATAGACACGCTTGGGATTCGTTCCTATCGTTTCACCACTATTCACCTTGCCGTAGACATCCGAAATAACCTCTTTCTGACCATCAGGCATAAAGTCAAGGATAGCCTTGCCCCCATTGTCACAAAGAATTAGCAGTCCCTTTGTGAACGCATTGACCACATTCACCTTGAACTCCTTCTCATAATAAACGAGCGTCAGTTTGTCCACCACCTTGAATTTCAATGTATGCTCTCCCGGTGCAAGAGCAACTTTGATATCCAGATTTTTCTCACGCGAGAGCGTGTCGGCATGAAACATCGTATTGTTGTCGTAAGCTATCCAGAAATAACTGAACTGTGCATCGTTGTTTTTTGAGGTTGCCAGTGTGGGATGAATACTCAGCAATTTATCAATATGCACATCGTTGTATTTGTCTTGAATGCCACTGATTACAACTTCATTCAGTGGCGTAGGGTTATCATTGGTTTCATCATGCACACACGATGTTAGCCCCAGAACCGTTATAAGTAATAAAAATAACTGTTTCATATTGTTTGTTCCTTTCATTTATCATTAAAGCGGAGACCAGTCGGCCGTTATCCATTGCTTGGTTTCCTCATCCCAAATCGGAGTCTTAAGTAAGTAGTTGTATACTAACCTTCCATACGACATATACGTCTGAATCATGGCTCCTTGTAACTTCGGCTCGAAATCAAATCCTTGAATCTGAATACAAAGACGATGTTTGGCCTTCGAATAAGTACCATAATATATGGAAAGAATCCTCCAATAGCTAGGTTTAACGAGCTGATTAGTAATAACGACACGAGCCGTTAGTCTGTCATTGTAGCCCAAATCAAAGTCCGCGTTGGACACCAGTTGCAATACGAGTGACACGCTACCATTATTCAACTCCTTGTTATATACCTTGATTGGAATTTCGGCCACCACTTCGCCTGCCGGCACCTTTACTTCTGTTTTGGGTAGACTATAATGCACGCCGGCTTTGGCCGTCGAGGCAGAAGCTTCCTTAAAAGCTATAACTCGGTCTTTATTAATCGCTTCACCAATAATTTTAAGAGGAACATTCACTGTAGCAGTATCCTTGATAACGGCAGCAAAGGAATAAGGGATGCTGTCGGCCTCGGTAACGCTGCTGAAATAGACACAAGGCTTGTTCTCGTAGCGCATCCGTTCATTTTCCGTACAGCCCATCATAAAAGCCGCACAGAGTCCCATGACCATTATATAAATATGTTTGTATTTCATAGGAATCATTTTTTAAAATAGGTATTCGTGACGGGCAATGGCAACACATACACCTTTTCAGGCGTGGTCACTGCCGTTTGTTTAATAGGTGTTACGCTATTTCTCAGCCGTTTGTACGCATAGAACAATTGTCCCTCACCTATAAACTCTTTGGCATACTCTGCAAGAATTTTATTCTGCAGGTTGTCGGCAGTAATTTCTTGATCGGGTAAGCCTCGATGATACTGTAATGTATTGAAAAGCTTGGCCGCTTCAGTAATTTCGGGAGCCGTTTCTGCAGCTATGAGATACATTTCTGATACTTTCAAAAGAGGAATACGTTTCGATGAGTTATACTTTGAAAGGATATGATAAGAGCCGGTTGTCTCTATCCACCATAAACGGCGATAATCCATATCAAGCGTTGCAGGAAAGACTTTCTCCATTTGCTTCTGTGTAGTAGCTAAATAACTGCTACTGGTATTAGCCGCATAGAAATAGTGTTTCACTACATTGTCATACAGTTCCTTGCTTTCGAGTGCAAAGATATTTTCCTGTACGAAACCGTTCTTGTCCGAACTGGCAACATCAGAGCTCGTTATCAGCGGAAACAGATTGCTGTCAATGACTTCCTTTGCCAGTCGGAAAGCCTGTTCACGGTCGTCTCCTTGATGGCGATAGAGATAAACACGTGCCAAAAGTGCCGTTACGGCATAATAGTTCATGCGATATTCGCGACCTTTCCACACTCCTGTGAGACCCTTCAGATTGTACCGGGCATGATCAGGGCCGTAAGGATCCACGTCTTTCAGCAACTCCCGAGCCGCTTTCAAGTCTTCGACAATGCGACTAAGTACAGCTTCTACTGTCAGTTGCGCAAAAGTTGTATTCGTAAACTTATCGACATACGGAATAGCAGCTTTCTGCAAACCGCCATTCATAGATGGTGCAAAGGCAAAAAGACGCAACAAATCGAAATGAAGAAACGCACGCAGGCCCTGTGCCTCGCCTTTAATGAGTTCATACTCATGGACGGGGAAGACACTCTTCTTTCCTTCA
>CAUUQE010000215.1:0-3573 GCA_963547065.1 uncultured Prevotella sp.
TAGAGATTGTCAAAGGTGCAGCGTCTGCCCTCTATGGCTCGAATGCCAGCGGAGGCGTCATCAACATTATTACCAAAGATGCCATACGCCCCTTTGTGTTGAACGTTAATGCGCGTTTGGCACGCCATAATGAGCAGCGTTACGGGCTTTCGTTGCAAACGGGTAAGGGTAAATGGGGCAATCTGTTCACGATGAACCGTAACAAAACGGATAATTATAGCGTGCACAACGGAAGCAATCCCATAACACGTGTTATTGCAACTATATATGGCGATGCCACATGGAACTTCAAAGAGCAGTTGACATATGAACTGTCTGATAAACTTAAACTAACCGGACGTGCCGGTTATTTCTTCCGACAATTGGTGCGAACAGTCGAGACACCGGAGCGATACCGTGATTTTTCAGCTGGTTTGAGGGCACAGTGGAGACTTTCAGAGCATGATAATCTTGAAGGAGCTTACGCTTTCGATCAATACGATAAGTCTGACTATCAGCGCATTACCCGACTTGATATTCGCGATTATTCCAATGTTCAGAACTCTATTCGGCTACTCTATCATCATTCTTTCAGAGGGGGAGATGTGCTAACTGCCGGGGCCGATTATCTTCACGATTATCTTTTCAATACCAATCTTGATGGTAATACGCGCAAGCAAGACTCTTTTGATGCCTTTGTACAGTACGATTGGAGTATCAATAAAGTATGGGAGATTGTCGGGGCATTGCGTTACGACTACTTTTCTGATGGGCGCACATCGCATCTCACTCCCAAGCTAAGCGCCCGTTATCAGCCTGTGCATAATCTTAATATTCGCTTCGGATATGGCATGGGCTTCCGCGCTCCTACGCTTAAAGAGAAATACTATAATTTTGATATGGCAGGAATATGGATCGTGGAAGGTAATCCTAATTTGAAAGCAGAAGTCAGTCATAACTTCAACTTATCCGCTGAATATACTAAAAGCCATTATAATTTTACGGTCAGCAGCTATTATAACCACATCAATAATAAGATAGCAACGGGGACACCTTATTATGCCAATCTTTCTGATATTATGCCCCATCTGCCTTATTTGAACCTTTCGGACTATTCGGTCTTAGGTGCAGAGACAACGGCACAGGCACGATGGAGCAACGGATTTACTGTGCGTCTGTCGTATGCTTTTACTGATGAGCATCTGCCTAAGGATAAGAACGACCGTTCGGTGAATAGCCAGTACATTCCGGCACGCAAACATTCACTAACAGCCCATATCGATTGGGATCATCAATTCGGCAAGTATTACGGGCTGAATGTGGGACTGGACGGACGATACCTGTCGGATGTGGACAATATAGAGTATGCAGATTACTACGATATCTCAAAAGGTGTCAATAATATACACTATCCGGCATATACATTGTGGAAGTTTTCTTTGGTTCAGCGTCTTGGCAAAGCCGTGAAATTTACCGTGGCATTTGATAATCTCTTTAACTATAAGCCGGAATATTATTATTTGAATTGTCCGCTTACAGACGGTACAAACCTGATGGTAGGTCTTTCCGTAGATGTTGATAAGATTTTCTAATAGTAAATAAATGGAACAGGAAAGCAAAAATACATATAAGATTTATTGGTGGCGCACGATCGCTTCGTTCATTCTTGTGTTGTTCTCTATGCCGTTGGGTCATGCGCTGATGATACTGATGGAACGGTTTATGTCGCCCGTGGCGATGCATTATGTAGGCTTTATGATGGGATTTGCAGGGCTGATTATGGTTATTGTCGGTGTATTCGTTAAAGGCGATACGCGTCAGACGCTCTGGGGACTCTTCGGCGGGCTACTCTTTTGGACAGGTTGGGTAGAGTTTCTTTTCCTTTATTATGCCCGTCGTTATGGTGTCCAGCCGGAGATTGAGAACGGTATCGTAGTAACTAAACCCGAATATCTGATTATGCCGGCATCATTCGGGATGTGGATGATGACCATGACAATGTATATCTTCAGTACTAAGAACGGGTGTGATTTCATTACTTGGTTGCAGAAACGTTTCTTTGGCAAACGGCGTTCGGAGATCGTATTTCAACCCATGACGCGCCATACTTCTATCGTTACGTTCATGGAATTGAATATGATGTTATGGGCAATGTATCTGTTATTGATGTTTTGTTATGATAAGAATTTCCTCGGCGACCATCATCCGGTAACATTTCTTGTAGGTATAGGCTGCTTTATAGGCTCTATCTTCATGTTCAAGAAGGAACTCCGAATAGTGGCGTGGGGTGCTAATATCCGCATGGCAATAGCTACAGTGATTATTTTTTGGACACCGGTCGAGATACTTGGTCGGATAAATTTCTTTACCGAAATATGGGTGGAACCTGAGAAATACATCGTGCAGATGGTTTCTATTCTTATTGTTTTCGTGTTACTTGGCGTTTATTTTTGGACTAAAGGGGTAAAAAGAAAGACGAGAAAACAACAAAGAAATGAGATATAGTTGGGAAGCCTTTTATAATAAGAGTATACTCCTATGCTTGATAGATGCTTTGTTTGCATCGAATAGACAGTCTATCTATGCTTGATAGACTATATACCTGTTTTTTATACCTCTTATTTCTTCCAAAATGTTTTTTACTTTGCATTATAAGAAAATGATGTGACTTTGGGCATCCAATGCCTTGAAAATAATCTTAAATCGATAGCTTTAAAACTGCTTATTTTTCTGAATTATTCAGATATTTTATTTGTTCGGAACTTTTGAATATTTAATATATTGAAACGGGTGTTATATTTTGTTAATTATAAGTATTACGGTTATTTTTCAAATCTTATAAATTAGGTTGTCCCGATAAATATTTGTACCTTTGCACCCCGAAACGCTTCTTTCCGATAGGAGTGTTGATGATAAATTGATAATAAATAAAATATATAATTAAAAAAGTAAAATTATGCCTACTATTTCACAGTTAGTAAGAAAAGGCAGAAAGGTTTTGGTAGACAAGAGTAAGTCTCCGGCTTTGGATAACTGTCCTCAGCGTCGCGGAGTTTGCGTTCGTGTTTACACCACAACTCCCAAAAAGCCTAATTCGGCAATGCGTAAAGTTGCCCGTGTTCGTTTGACAAACCAAAAAGAAGTGAACTCTTATATTCCGGGAGAAGGTCACAATCTGCAGGAGCATAGTATCGTGCTGGTTCGTGGAGGTCGTGTAAAAGACCTTCCGGGTGTGCGTTATCATATCGTGCGCGGAACTCTTGATACTGCCGGTGTGGCTAACCGTACGCAGCGTCGCTCCAAATATGGAGCTAAACGTCCTAAGGCAGCTAAAAAATAAAGGGTATGTGAGTTAGTAAATTGGAGTGTCTTTTGGTTGGTAAGTATGTGTAGACACATGACTTCGGAACTGAACGCTGGAAGAAGAACGAAGGCAAAGATACTACAATCTGATGCTCATGGCCCGATAAAAAATATTTTCAATCGTTTTGCTGGAGAAATGTTATAAACAGGTTGAGTAAATGTTCGGGAGCGAACGTTGAAGAACAATGTGAACAACCCCATGCAGAATTATCTTTAAAACAAAATGAGAAA
>CAUUQE010000216.1:0-3553 GCA_963547065.1 uncultured Prevotella sp.
GCGCTGAACCCTGAGGGTTTCATCCTACTTGAAAAAAAAGTGGCGCTAAACCCTCTGGGTTCAGCCTTACTTTTCAAAAAGGATATCATTCATAAATTGCCGCCTTCATCCTCTAAAACGATACGAGCCAAGCTGGATCCATTATTCAATTTTACCTTTCCACTAACTGATATAGCCGAGATAGGTGTCCTGCTTGTTAGTCCTATCTCACTATTGTTCTTAAAATACTTTTGTATCAGCTGGGATTGCGTCTTTTCCCACATCTTGAACACTTCAAGATTTTGCGTGTAAGAATAACTAAAAGCCAATAATAGCAATCCGATTGTCGTTAATATCACCGTTCTATGTTTCATGTCTAATTTTATTTCACAACAACCTTCCTTGATATTTCTCTCGTTCTTGAATGAATATTTACAACATAAACACCTTGTGGTAAGAGAGGCAAGCCAACCACAGCTGTATGAGGCGCGATAATTTGCCGAAATACAACTGCTCCCTGTATCGAATATAGTACAACTGTACAGGGTGAGGCAAAACCTGCGTTGCCGAGATGTAATATGCGGCCATCCGGAGAGACAAATATCTGCATATCTCCAATAGGTTCGTTTCCGACCGTCTCCCAAATAAACACGTCCTTATATTCCGGTGATTTATACACCAGCTTACCGTCATGGTAAAATGCTAAAAGTGTTTCATTGAAAGAACCGGGTAGCATAACGTATATACTGAAAAGTCCTTTCTTACTACCTATCCCCTCAATCCACTCATTCTCAAAAGAGTAATGACTGGTACCTGACATACCTATATAAGTAGATTCAACGATTATTCGTCTGTAGTCCTTGTCATTTATTCTAATCGTATCTGTCCTTTTTACTATATGACGGATTGAGTCATGTTTTTCTTTGAAATCCGCAGTAAACCTGCTCATTGTATAGACGGTATCGCCTTCTGTCACATCGAAATTATATATTAATCCATCGTGATTATTTTGCAAGGAGTGAAACCATACTTTTTTTTGGGCAGTATCTTCATATAGATAGCCTTGTTTGCGC
This sequence comes from uncultured Prevotella sp., assembly GCA_963547065.1. Taxonomy (GTDB): domain Bacteria; phylum Bacteroidota; class Bacteroidia; order Bacteroidales; family Bacteroidaceae; genus Prevotella. Next base: position 1,053 of record CAUUQE010000216.1, read on the forward strand.
CATTTTTTTGCTTGCTTATCAACTGTATGATAAAGGATCCAATATTTTCGTCCATTGATTATTGTGTCGCCGTCTAATTTATATATATAGGTCCACCGACCTTCTTCAGATCGTTCTTCCAATACGTTCCATTGCTTATTACCTGCTAACAAGGGGGTGTATTTATATTCATCTTTTCCAAACACTTCCCCTAGTGGCAAAGTTGTAAGCAAAATCAAAAAACAGACTATGTGTCTCATGGTGTTTATTTGCTGATTAATTTCTTAAATCCTAATAAGACACCATTAGCAATCAACTTGTAGACATATAATCCAGGGGCAAAATCAGCGGACGTAACAGTTATCGATCCGCTCCGAACATTCACATCGAGTGGAACGTTCTTCACCTCTGCGCCGTTTATTGAATAAAATGATATCGCAGCACTTGTTGTCCCTTCTGGTAAGGAATAATTTATTTTGGAACTGTTCTCTATTGGATTGGGGGCATTTTGAGACAAGTACTCTTCTCCAACGATATTGTCTCCATATGAAGATACCGATTTTTCTCCACTTCTAAGTGATACTTGCCCGTTATTTTCCAGCGCCTTGATCTTAACTTGAAGTTCTTTAATTGCTTCAACAAGTATCGGTATAAGGCCAGTGTAGTTTACGGCATATATTCCATCAGCATCCTGCTCCACCAATTCGGGAAAAAGATCCTTGACTTCTTGTGCCATGAAGCCAAACTCCTTTTTGTAACTGTCTCCATCTGCTACCCTCGACAATGATGACAATGCGGCCTGAGACTCCTCATTGCTAATCTTGCCTTCTGAGAGCATTTTCATCACGTTCTTTCGTCGATCTGTCTCAGATGAGATCTGTTTCTCGTAGAATTTACCATTGAGTTTTGCCAGCTTACTCAAGCACATGCCATTGATATCAACAACGTTTCTCTTCAATCTTTCATCTGAGGTAATCAGCAATCCCTGAGTTGTCCAAACTCTTCCGTTTACTTCGAGAGCATGCGTGATCGGCTTACGACCAATACCAATCTTTCCGCTTTGGTCTATAAATAGCTTGTAGTTACCCCAATTAGATGAACCAAATGGTCTCCAAAAGTTCAAACCATTTTCAGAAAACTCAATTCCCCAATTCGGACCTAAATACACTCCAGGAGAATTGCCCGAAGATACCCAATTGGTTGGTTTGGGCCCGATAAATAAATGACTGTCTTGATAAAATAATTGCGCCTTAACGGAAGACAGACAAAATAACACTAAAACCAAAACCAAAACGGTGCGAAGAACATAACACCTTTTCATAATATAATTTATTAATCTAATAACTGGTTGGGGCTTATGCGATTCATTACAACAAGAGTCTATTCGGGGTTTTCAGCATTAGACGCTACCCATGTCGAGCACAGCCGAGAGAGCAGTGTGTAGCTAAAACCTCGGCCTAGTGTGTAAAATATTCTACATAAGAATGTCTTGCCTAATAAGAAACGTATTACTGGTTAATACTTGCGATTTTATGAGTGTAGACATGTTCACCAACTCTTATCTGAACAAAATAAACACTCCTATTTGTACCAAGAGAAATAGTGGATTTATAACGATTCCCCTTTTGCTGCTTTATGAGAACACCTTGAATATTGAATACAGCTACATCAAATTCCCGCCCGTCCTCAAGTGACACGGTAATTCGTCCATCGGAAAATTGCAGCTTTGTTTTCGGCTCTGCAACTAACTCATTATGCATTCCACTTCCATTACAATCCGAATATTTCGGATTTCGGTAAAGCAATTTATCATTGACATGACAGCACACGAAAGTTGGTATACTAGGCATTGTTGGATAAGCTCGAGATATCATGAAAAATGGAGAACTAATTTCATTCCCAAATCCTTCGATATACCTATAATTTCCAATATGGATTCTCTTATGCTTACAACCATCCTCTAATTCGACTGAATCAATTTTATCCACTTTACCAAATGGAGCAAGGCCAATTGGTGCAACGCTATCTCCTATTTCTAAAGAGAAATCATAGATCACTGCCTCTTCCAGTTTCAGATATTCTGGATGTACCATTCTCTCATATCCAGGGTAGGGCTTAAACATCACTCTCTTATTTTCAGTGCGAACAAGTCCCTTAGCGTCCTTGTTTATATTGACAATTCTCCACTTCTGTCCGTTGAGCGTAGTATCCCCGTATAACTGGGTTATGCTGAATGGTATCTTAATTCCTTCTTTATTAAAATCCCAATGACATGTCCAAGTCGCATTGTTCGCTTCGAATACATTTATGAATTTATCAGCCGAAACAATTTCCTGCGGACGAAGTGATACTAAGAATAGAAGCGATAATGACACAGATAGAAATATTTTTCTCATGACCGATTATTTATTGACGGGTCAGTATAAAGATGAATTTGTAGTCTTTGAGTTGAGCGTTGCGCATCTCAAACAGATTGGGATACGACTTTGCCATGTAAATCCTCAGAGACGTATTTTGTATAG
>CAUUQE010000217.1:0-3449 GCA_963547065.1 uncultured Prevotella sp.
TATCAACAGTTGGTGATTTGCAAGCCATAATAAATGTATGCGAAATTATAGGATATGACAGAGTGATATACGCTTCAGATTATCCATTTGGAAAGAATTGTTTGAATGAACGATATAATTATGCGGATGAACTTAGTATTCTCAAACGTCACTTGGATGGAGAAAATGGTGAATGTGTCTTTGGTCGTAACATAGAGGGATTGCTAAATCTTCGATCTGATGTGTTTGTTCGTAGAGCAAAAAAAACAGATGTTGATCCTATAATGGAAATTTTTGGCTGTATAAGTAGTGAAGATCAGAAATTTTTAGCGTACAACAGCAAAGCATCTTTGATTAGGCAAATAATCAGAAGTGAGAGGCATTGCTATGTGGCTATACACGAAAATATAATTGTTGGATTTTTACGAGAAAGCGGAAGACCGGAAGGGTTCTCTTTGCTCGAAGAAATAGTTGTCCTGCCAAGCCATCGTGGCAAAGGTGTAGCTACTAAATTATTGGATTACTATCATCGAGCTTTCTTTAAAAATATGGCAAAGACAAATGCATCCAATAACAAGATGATAAATATCTTGCGTAAAAACGGCTACATTGCCGAGAACCCTGATGCTCCTCGAATTATCAATTGGGTAAGAAATGGAGAAATAACATGAGTACAGATGTTGAATATTATCAAACAATAACCGATAAGAAAAGACAGGCACTTATTGTAAGAAGCGAAATAGAAAGATTTACCAAGCAATTCTTTTTTGATAGAGATTTTATTTTCGTTGAACCGCCTATTTTGCACGAATCAATTGCAAACAAAAAAGCAGAAATATACCTTCCCTTATATGATGGGAAATATTCATTGTCATCCAGTAATGCATTATTTATGGGGATGTATGCTTCTGAATTTGGCAGAGTATTCACAATATCTAAGTGCTTTCGTAATGAAAGTGATGATTTCAACCATTTAGTTGAGTTTGATATTTTAGAGGTCGAGATGCTAAACTGTACCTTTGATGAAATGCTGGAAATCATTAAGGCGTATATAAATTTTGTCTTGGAAGAACTATTAAATTCAAATTCTATTAGGAATCATTCTGAACTTTTGATAAGAATCAGAGATCTTAAAATGAATTTTTCTCCAAAAGTCATAAGCTATGATGAGTTTATATCAGATTTATCAGACGATGGATATGATAAAAATATGGACATTAGTGATATCGACTATTTAGTTTCCAAACAATTGCAGGATGTAGTTATAATAGTTGATTATCCGACCAAATTTTCTACATGGACTTCAAAGAGGAAAGAAAATGGCACAAGCAAAGCAATGAATATTTTACTTCCAGAATCCTATGGTGAGTTATGCGAAGGCTGTGAACGAACAAATGATGCAGTTTTACTCCAAGATAAAATTTGGTTCGCAAAGGCGGATTCGATTCAATGGTATGTCGATGCGATTAGGAATGTGGAAACGGATAGATGTGGTTTTGGTTTAGGAATTGATAGGTTTGTAAGATGGATTGTTGGTGCAAATAGAATTAGTGATACACGATTTTTCCCAAGGGTCAGGCAGGAGGATGAAAGATGTCTAAGTATGAAAACAGAGCGATAATATCACTGTTAAATATGTGTAATGAGATGTTCAGAAAGAACATTGAAATTTGCCGTATAACAAAAACTTGTACATTGCTCCTTATGTCAGGATTGTCTCCGAACGATATTCCAAAGAAAATTGTTGATAAATGTTTAGAATCCCAACATGACGATGGAGGATTTATTGGCAATACAGATACTTTATGGAATATCAAATTTTTAGAATTTTATCCGCAATACAAAAATGAACGGAAAAAAGCAATATCCTGGCTTTTAGAAAATAATGGTGATGAGGAAGGATTTGGACGAAGCAAGAGAGATATGCATCGAATTCCTGTAACTGGACTTGCACTTTATTTGTTGCCAGAGATTGCAACGGAACGAAATCTTGAATGGCTAGAGAACATATGGAGTTCAGAGTTAAATTCTCTAACATATAAGGCATCATATACAATTTTAGCGTTCAATAAGAATAAATATAAACCTAAAACGAATGATGCCCTTCTTTACAAAACGGCTAAATGGTTAAGTGACCAACAGGAAACAAGTGGCGGTTTTGCTCCTTGGTGCAATCATCCAGTGGGAGAAAATGTTTATTGTACATCGGTGGCTTTACTTGCTTTGATTAGTATGAATGATACCACATATATAGAAACAATTGAAAGGGCGTATGTTTACTTGTGTAAAACTCAGTTAAAAAGCGGAGTGTGGGCGTACCATGAGATTGAAGATGGAGCTTCGTGGGGGTTGTATGCATTATCTCAAGCAGAAAGATACTTGGAGGGATAGATTATGAATATTCTTATGATTTATCCAAAGCCGGACAAATTTAAGAAACCTCGATTTGGTTTTTCTTATGAAATGCTGACAATATCTACAATTCTAAGTAAGTATCACAATGTAAGTATTAAAGATTTTTCTTGTGAATATTTTGATATGCATAACTTTATGGGATATGTAAGTGGAGAACACTTTGATCTTGCTCTTGTTGAATGTGATTCTTACGCCTTAAAACGGTCACAAAATGTTTTACACGCAGCAGAAATCATTGATGTATTAAATAATTGTGTTCCTACGATTGCATATGGTAACTATTGTTATATAACGAAAAGAAATTTTGGCAATGCCAAGCATACAATTGTTGACAATGCAATCAATAATATATTTGATTGCATCAATCAATATGAAGAACACAATATAGTTTCTCACATTAAAGAATATGATGAAATTCCTTTTATTGATAGAGATATGCTCTTGAAAATTTCTTATTATCGAGAAAATAAAAAGAATACTCTTTTGCAGACAGCTAAAGGATGTGAGAACACTTGTATTTTCTGTCAAAGAAAAAGCTGGCAATCTTGCTATGTTACACATTCGGATGATTATGTGCTGAATGAAATAAAAGACATAAAGAGCAAAGGTTATCAAAATGTGTGGGTTACTGATGAGAATTTCACATTTAATCTGATTAGAGCAAAAAGGTTATTAAGAAAAATTTTGCAATCAGGTTTGTATGAGAATCTTCGTTTTTTTATTAGCAGTTGGGCGAACATCGACGAGGAATTTTTGGACTTGGCGAAACAATGTAATATAAAAATCATAAGCTTTGGCATTGAAAGTGGAAACAAGGAAATATTGCAGTTTTATAGAAAGAATATAAATATCGATAAAGTGCCCAGTATTATTCGATATGCTAATTCGTTGGGTATATTTACTGTGGGAAATTTCATTATTGGTGCTCCAATGGAGTCTGAGTCTACAATTACCGAAACATTTGATTTAATAAAAGAATGTAAGTTTGACCAGATTAACATTAAAAACCTTGATTATATGATAGGTTCTACATTGTACGAAGCACTCGATGGTGA
>CAUUQE010000218.1:0-3401 GCA_963547065.1 uncultured Prevotella sp.
CCACGATACATATTTTTCGTGAAGTAATCATCTACACTCATGGTAGCTGCATTGTTGAGATTACTCGTCATAATGGTCTGCTTAGCGAGGAAAGGTGCCAAGTCACTATATCTTACCCAAAACAGTGGATAAGACGTGACACCGTCTCCAAAGTCATCTTCGCGCTTCATGATAGGGCACAGGGCTAACACCTTGGTGTGGAAAGTAGCCGTAGACTGATCGTAATAAGCACTTTCTTTTACATAATAAGCGGTGACTTCGCGCGAGGGAATATCGCTGTTATCGATATGCACCTGCCCGTTCGTGCGTTCATAATAGATATGATAATTATCGAGAAAAGCCATTCGCTTCACTACGGAAGAGTCTTCGAAGTTTTCATTACCATCGAGCCGGTATTCATAAGCACGGATATTGCCTGTCATGAAGAGCTTGAAAATGTAGGTGAACAGATTTACTTGCGAGCCTACGGGCTCCACCGGATAGTAAAGTCCGGCATTGGCATCATCGTTAAGATTGATTTCACGGTAGATATCCCTGCGCCATACCACGTCTTCCGACATTCTGTCTGATGTAGGGAACGACAGTTGTGCACGCATAGACATCTTGTCGGCATTCGACCTGCGGGATGCCTGCTGCTCCGCCCTGCGCCGTGCAGACTGGGCATCGGCCGATTGTGCAAGGCAAACCAATAACACTATCAACAATAGTTGCTTCATAATTTATATTCGTATTCGATAATCTTCTCCTGTTCAAACTCCATCTTACCAATTCCGGATAGGGATGCAATAAGAACGAAAGAAATGTTTACTTACTTGACAACTACTTCCATGGCGGTAGGCAGATGACGTGTAATTCCGTCGGGACCTACGGCCGTCACACGCGAAATATAGAAGCGTTTGCTACGGGCGAGCTTACGGAAAGCATCGCGCTGACGCTCTGTGAACTGTGCACCGTTGGATGCCATGGGTACGGCATTTCCCATACTGTCATAGAATGTGGTTTCAAAACTTATCACACGGAATTGTATATCGAGCAGACCGTCATCGATGGCTGCCTTGACCGTAGTAGCTCCCATCAGTGAAGCCTTAGCCAAGCCACCTCCTTTGAAGCGGTCTGTACCCAATTGCAGATATGCAATCGGATCGGGCAGCTTGCGTACATGAAATGGAAATTTTCCCATCTGGCGTACACGTCCGTTCTGATTGGCCGAAACGGTAATGATAACATCCCTACCCACGGCAGCCGGACGCGCTATATATCTGCCCATGCCGATTGAACGGAGTCCTCCGCCCGTCATGGTAGCCGAAACAGCATTTAAAGGCACCCCAGGTATGCTAATACTAATGGGGTTTTCGAAACCTGCATAGAGCACATTCATGAGATCGGCCGATACTGTAGCACTCGGAGCTACCACAAAATATTTCTGCGTAAAGTTGCGACGGATGATCTCTCCGTTACCATTACGCATGGTGATATAACCGCCGAACTCATGCTCTCCTACCCCGCCGGCCGTAAATCTATAGCTTCCGCCAGTGATCAATCGTCCTCCGACATATATTTGTGGTTGCTGTGTGGTGTCTACAGCTGCCATAACGATCTGTGCTGAGAACTGATCGCCGCTGATGACTGTACGGGATTCGGGAATGACAAATGCGCTGAGTTTATTGACGCGTATATCTTTAACATCGATGTTAGAGACGAGCGTATGCAACACTTCGCCTTCTGCATAGCGCACGTCGCTCTGCAACTTAGATAATAAGGTGACGGCAGCTGCCACAGGCATATTCTCGAACATGTATTCCTGCCAATTCTTGCCCAGTGTATGAGCTTTCTTGGGCAATGTGGTGGTCAGATTACTGGAAATAATCTTGCGTTGTTGCTCGTCTGTAATCATATTGAGGATACGCTCTCTGTACGAGTTGATTGCACGAAACAACTTTCCGCCCTGCCCCGTTGCGGGGGCCAACATCACGATACCGGCTGCCTCGAGATTGTCTTTATTCTCTATATCTCGAACATCTCCCTCCTTACCATCGGCTTCTCTTACGATCTGTTCTTTCAGTTGTTGTGCAAAGTTATAAAGAGAGTCGCTCATTTGCTTCACATATGTAGCCTTTTCAAACCATGCTTTCACCTTTTCGGGGTTCGTCTTCATCTGTAAAGCAAAATCATTGTATAAAGACTCGTTCTCTTTAGATGAATTATCTGTAGTACGATTCAGACTTTCTTCCACAATGGAGAAGCCGTTGAGTACCTCTGTAGAGATATTCAGAGCAAGCATTGCCATCAAGACGACGTACATCAGATTAATCATCTTCTGGCGTGGAGATACCGGTCGTTTCTTTATTGCCATCTTTCTAATCAATAATTATTATCAAGCGCAACGGATAAAATGGTAAGGATAGAAGAGCAGAACGACAATCGCTTGGATTTAACCATATCCCCCTCTCCGCTAAATTCTCTTCACTACTCACTCAACCCGCCTGTTGTAGCCTTCATATTTACGGTCATAGCTTCAATCATACGAGTATAAATTTTATTGAGTTGCTCTATTTGTTGTGCCATACGACGGCTCTGCTCGTTAATCTGATCGATAGTACCGATTTGCTGACTGGCACCTTTAAGCTGCATTTCATATACTTTACTGATGCCAGTGAGCGTACGATTGAGATTTTCCATCTCTTCACTGTCGCGTGTAAGACGAACACTCTGCTCGCTTACCTTACCGAGCGTTTCCGTAAGTTTCTTCAGTTCTTCAATGTAATTGTTCTGTGCTTCCATCAATTCGGCGGACGGTTCTTGCTGTTGGACCACCCATTCCGCTTGCCCGGAATGCTGCTGCATTTCAGTACGAGACATTTCAGGAACCGTTGCAATAGCTATATTACTACCTCTGGAGGCCTTCTCATCATGGATAGCAATCGATGAAGCCGATGGTACGGATGGCTCATGAGCATATTCCACACGCCCTGTCTCAAGATATTCTTCTGTAACTCGCGTAGGAAGCTCACGCCCATCAGCTGTCTTATCGAACGGACGATCGAAAGCGGAGATGAAAAATACCAAGACTTCCGTCCCCATACCACAAAACAACATAATGTTGGCACCCGGGAGATGGGTAAGCTTAAAGAGAGTTCCAAGGATAACAATAGAGGCTCCCCAACTATATGCATAGTTCAAAAAAGTCTGTCCGGGAACGCTATCCATCCACTTCTGCAGACGATAGACAAGATTGTATTTACTATATTCAGTCATTATTTTCTGCTTTTTTTCTGTTTGTCACTTGTGGTGTTAGCCAAACTACGCACACATCGGAACCCGATATAAGAGCGGGGCTGATTCTGATATTCCCACGTACGCCATGCACTGCGGATATAAGATTCGGGATCTTTCCACGATCC
>CAUUQE010000219.1:0-3378 GCA_963547065.1 uncultured Prevotella sp.
AACACATAAATTAAAATAAAAGAGTATGAAAAAGATTTTTACATGTATGGTCCTGTTGGCAATCTCGATATCGAGCATGGCAACAGATTATAAAGACTTGCTAACAGTTTCTGTAAATGGAGTGTCAAGTGAGCAAGAAGCGACGATCTCCGTGGAACCGACAGGAGAAGATACGTACACGTTGAGTCTGAAGAATTTTGTAATGTCTCAGGGAGATCAGAAGATAGGTGTTGGTAATATCGTATTACCCAATATTACAGGCGAGACTGTCGACGGTACCACATTGCTGGAAACATCGCAGACGGTGGAGATCACCGAGGGAGACGATCCTTCTATAGGCTCATGGATCGGCCCCATACTGCCCGAAGTACCTATCGAGTTAAAGGCGAAGATACAGGGTGGAAAGCTCTATACTGTTATTCACATCGATATGAAAGCAACATTAGGACAGATCATTGAAGTCGTGTTTGGGCGTGGTTATCAGCTGCCCAATGCGGGTTTTGAAAACTTCCATAAAGAAGGAACCGTAGATGAACCTAATGCATGGCATTCTTTTGCAAGTGCTAAAGGAACGTATGCCAGTACTGTTAAGTTGTTGGGAGGAACTCACACGTTCATCTCTGGTGTTGTAAGAGAGAATGCAAAGGGAACAAAAAGCGTTCTTGTTGAAGCTACTTCTGTCTTTGGAATTATAGCTAATGGCACGATTACTACAGGCCGGATGAATGCAGGCGCAATGAGCGCATCGGATAAAGCGAACCATGCGGAGCTCAACATGAGTTTTACAGATAAGGATGGCAATGGCGATCCTTTCTACACACTGATGAACGGAAAGCCCGATTCGCTTGCCGTATGGGTGAAGTTCACGCAGGGTAAAGCCGTGGCAGCGCACCCCTATGCAACGATGAGTGCAGCCATTACCAACGGTACTTATTACCAAGATCCCGAGGACAAGGCGTACAGTAATGTGTTGGCCAAGGCAAAGAATAACAAGATAGAGAGTAAGAACGGCGCATGGCAGCGTATTGTGGTACCTTTCGATTATGTTAATAAGTCGGTCGAAGGCAAGGCCATTCTCGTTACTCTTTCTACTAATGCCGATCCAGGGCAGGGCAGCAAGGGGGATAAGTTGTATGTAGACGATATAGAACTTGTTTATAATTCGCAGTTGCGCGGTATCTCTGTCGATGGTACACCAGTGGCTAATTTCAATCCGAATACGCTTTCTTACCAACTCAAGACAGATAAAGAGCCGACGGCAGATAAAATTGTGGCCACAACAAATGGCGCTTTAATCAAAAAGGCCATAACAACAACTGAAAAAGGTTGGGATGTTACGCTTACGTCAATGTCGAATGATTTAAAATTGCAGACCGTCTACACATTGCATTTTACTAAAGGTACGCCGAGTGGCATTTCTACCGTTAACGATACATCTGCAGATAAAGCCATTTCTATTTACAATCTACAGGGTGTAAAAGTCGATGCAATGCAAAAAGATAGAGTTTACATTGTAAAGAAAACTAATGGTCAAACAGTTAAGGTTGTAGGAAAATAATAAGATTTACTTTTCCTGAGAGATAAACACTGTATTAATTTGTGATGCGTGTCCAGCAAAAATATTCTGGACACGCATTTTTTCATAAAAAAGTATATATAAAGCCTCAATTCCGCAGTCCTTTTTGTGAGAAGATTTAACTTGTCGGATGACATTTTCGGGTCCACACATGTTGTTGGATGCAGACTTAGGGCGTATTTTCCTTTTGTATGTGTACAAAATCCTCCACCCAAGCAATTGGGGAACGTAGCAACCATAAAGAAATGTCCTTATTCAAAGAACACTTCTGAGTAATATGCCTTATGCGTAAGGTTTAGGACATTCTGTCTTGCTGTGCACTCCCATTTCGCCGGCACGCTGACAAAATGCAGGATAAAGGTTTTCAGCCTGTTTGTCTTTTTCAGTGACTTTACCTTTTCGCTGATATGGCGGATCAGGTATACATATAAGTTCTTCAGCATAGCGGTGACCAGCATGAATACCATATCCTCACCCAAGAAATAAAAAGACGGATGCGTTCATCCGAATTCGTTGTTCTATATGTCGAAGTTCTTTTCGCTCTCCCCGCGCGCATTGTAGAATGTGATGACGTCTTTTTCTGTATTTCCTAATCGTTGGTAAGGATACAGCGGTATGCGTACAGCAGTCCGAACAAGCCTTTTCGCACGTTTCCGTCCTTGTCCCTTAATGGACTTCGCTGTACGACGGGCCTGTATGATTTCCTTTCGACGAAGTCGTTGATGCTGACGGACGTGACGTCGTATTTCTCACAGCCGACCTCAACGGTTTCCCATTGGTCACGGCAACGGAACTCCTCGTAACGGCTTCCGCAATTGCTTGCCCGTATATAGAACGTGTTGCTGCGCTGCTCAACGGTGCGGACTATTTCTTTTAAGAACGAACCTAATCGGCACGGAAACGCTCTGTCACCACACTAAGCTCGGATTTCACACGGTCTATGATGTGGCAAAGCGTGTCCTCCTGATGGAATTTGACATTGGTGTTCCCGTCACGGTTCTCACCGCCTACTATGATGCCACCAATAAAAGCCCATCCGGGGAAATAGCCGAAGTCCTGTTTGTAAGACTACTTTGCGTCGAACTTATGGGCGGGGATGAACAGGTGGTCAAAGTCCATGCCGGCATGGCTGCTGGGCTTCCTAAGTCCCGTCCTCCGTATCATGCGCAAAAGTAAAGTATTCAGTCGCTCTGCCGCGTTGAACCTATACGACCTGCCGGAGGCTACGCTTTTATAGACGATGTCTTCCTCGGAAAGCTCTTTCAGTCCCCGATCTACTGTATCGGCACAGGGCAACATCGTATTCGGCTTTCGTCTGAAATCCTCCACAAGCGTGTTTATGTCTTCAAGACATTTGCCGCCACAAAGATAGCTGAAGAAAAGAGAGGCGAAAATGCTATCATAGGAGAAAGTCTTGCCACTGCTGCCGCACTTGTCCAAGACGGATGCGATGATATTCTCGAGCCTCAACTTGGAAAAATGTCCATAATGCGATAAATTCCTCCGAAAGGAGTGATGTTCTCGTTTTTTATTGCTACCTTTGTCATGTCAGATGTTTTGCTTGCTTGTTAGCTTGTTAGTTTAGCAGCACCAAGATAGGTGAAATATCTGACATGGCCAAGTGTCTTGAGAACTTTGTTGTTACTCAAGCACTTAGATTTCTTGTAAGATTTTATGCTGCGGAATTAAGGTTAATTAAAAATTAGGAAAATGTTTAAAATTACAATGTTTGTGCGCAAGAGCCCACATCTTAGCACAGAAGAATTTATAAAACTATGGGAAGCACATTCTCAAAAAGTAAT
>CAUUQE010000220.1:0-3356 GCA_963547065.1 uncultured Prevotella sp.
GACCGTCACTCAATGCGTTTAGTTGTAAGGAACTCCATAGTCTTTTCTCACTCGGTGTGAATTTCTTTTTTATTCAGATAGGTGCACTTATCCTATTTGCTACATCCAATTTAATAATTTCGGATATCTATTCCCCAAAGGAAGTTACAACTTATCAAATTGCCTTCCGTTATTTCGGTATCGCCAATATTATTTTTACCATCATTTCTGCACCGTTATGGACTGCAACCACCGATGCTTATACAAAAGAGGATTGGACCTGGATTAATAATATTACCATTAAGATGAAAAAAATTCTTATAATATTTGCTACCTGCATTATACTAATGCTCCTGATTTCTAAACCTATATACTATCTATGGATTCGCAACAAAGTTGAAATTCCATTCAGCATGTCATGTGTCATGGCCATATACATGTTCATAGCAATTTTCAGTACCTATTATTCCAATATGATCTGTGGATTTGGAAAGATACACTTACTCACAATAATCACTCTTACACAAGGCATCATATACATTCCCCTGGCTATATGGTTCAGCTATCAGACAGGTGTTATTGGTGTGGTAATAGCCTTATTATTAGTTAATTTGTTAAGTGCTGTAACCAATAAAATACAGTTTGAGAAAATCAAGAGAGGAAAGGCTACCGGAATTTGGAATAAATAAATGAAACATTATGACGATAACTAGATATCTCAGATTAAAAACAGAACCTCTGATAGGATGTATAGGCCGTGTACTCTACTGCATCTTCAGGTATTCATGGGCTCGAAAGTTCTCTTTACTGACTGATGCTTTCTACACGGCTTGGATTGCCAACGCATTCAATAAAACGGGCAAAGGCATTATATTCTATCATCCACTGACCATTGTTGGTGGGAAATACATTTCTATCGGTGCCAATACACGAATAGGTCGTCACTCTGTCGTAACTGCTTGGGATTGCTATGAGGAACAAAACTTCTCCCCCCTGATTTCTATTGGTAGTGACTGCAACTTGGGAGAGTACAATCATTTGTCATGCATCAATAGAATTACCATAGGAAATGGTGTGCTCACAGGGCGGTGGATAACTATTGTAGACAATGGACATGGCGACGATACTCTATCTGAAAAGAGACCAGAATCACGTAGTCTCTTTTCTAAGGGGGGGATCGTGATTGGTGATCATGTATGGATTGGAGATAAGGTAACCGTGCTCCCAGGCATTACTATCGGTAACAATGCTATCATCGGTGCTAACAGTGTAGTTACACATGACATCCCAGAGAACGCCATTGCTGCTGGCAATCCAGCAAAAGTAATTAAATTTTTGAAGCTAAAATGAATATTTGTGCATTTACCATAGTAGCAAAAAACTACATCGGATTGGCAAGAATTCTTGGCCGTTCCCTTTCCAAAGTCAACCCTGATATTAATTTTAAGATATTCGTTGCCGACGAATTTCCACAGAACGTAAAATCACTCCCCGACAATGTTGTCATATCCCGTAAAGTTCTCGATTACAGTTCTGAAGAATGGACAGATATGTCATTTAAATATGACCTAACTGAATTCTGTACTTCTATCAAACCAGGAGCTTTTAAATACCTTTTTGCACAAGGGTATGATAAAGTATTATACTTTGACCCTGATATTTATATCTTCTCTTCCATTAATACAATTCTTCAACGCCTTGAAGATTACGATATAGTGCTTACTCCACAAATCGCAGGTATCCACATAGATTATACAGGAGAACATCCAGAATGGGCCATGAACGTCAACGGCATCTTCAATCTCGGTTTCTGTGGAATGCGCAAAAGTCTCATCACAGATAAAATCATCCTCTGGTGGCAAAAACGATTAAAAACAGAATGCTTTGCAGATCGTTGTATTGGTAACTTCACAGATCAGAAATGGATGGATTGGATGCCTGGACTGCTCGGTAATGAGCATCTTTATATTTCTCATGACCTTGGCATGAATATGGCACCCTGGAATTATTTTGAGCGCGAGTTATTTAAAAAAGATGATACTCTTTACGTAAGATTCCGTACCAATGATAATCCACAGCATGAATCCCGTCTTGTATTTATCCACTTCGCCGGTTATGACTATAACAAGATGAAACAGGGCTTCATTGTTCGCAAACGCATTGAGAATTTACAGGAATATAAAGACTTGTATCTGGCTACTGACATCTATTGCAAGGCCATCGCTAACAACAAGAATATCTTCGACGAATTCATTACCCTTCCTTATACCTATAATAGCTATGATAATGGAGTACCCATATCCACCTTCCACAGACGGCTTTATCACGGATACAGCGAAAAGTATGGTCCCGTCAGAAATCCTTTTTCTACAAATAAAGGATCTTTCTACTGTATGATTAAGAAGAAAGGGATGATTATTAATGACAATATTGACAAAATCAGTAAGCTGAATTTGTCCGATATGGATCGTAAGCGTAAGATGATAGGAATGCTTTTCTGTGTTTTGTATAAATTTATGGGATACAAACGATATGTGTTGTTTGTTAAAAGTCTCTACAACTATTGTAGACCAGAATGGCACCTCTTTCTAATTAGAAAATAAAGTTCAATAAGGATATAATATCAGCCGAACCACCATTATGATCAAAATTTTATATATCCGTCAAAATACCAAAGGAGGTACAGAGCATTACTGTAATGCCCTCTATAATATGTTTCGTGACGATAAAGAATGTATAGCACTACCACCTGAGGACTATCCGACAATTAAGTCACTGCCCTTTCACTACTATTATAAAAGACACGAATTACGAAGGGCCATCAGTAAAGCTGATATTATTCATGTGAACGGATATACAGCCATGGGTACTCTACAAGCCATTGTCCTGGCATACAAAATGGGAAAAAAGATAGTGTATTCTGCTCATTGGCACCCATTCCGTTTTCTTCATTTCCCTTTGTACAGCAAAATCGTCTTCTACGTCTTGTTCCGCCCTTTGATACATCGCTATGTGGAAACAGTAATAACTATCAACAATGAGGATACGGCCTTCTTCAAGAAGATCCATCCTCATGTTAAACAAATTCCACACTGGTTCAACTTCAATTTGCCCACACAATTTGCTCCTCGGAAAAGAAATATGATTCTCTTTATAGGAAGACTCAACGACCCTGTGAAAGGGTTGGAGTATTTAACTCATCTTAAAGAAGGAAGATACGACATTCATTGTGTAGGGGAAGGAATTATGCCTACACGATCTGATTTTCACCAACATGTTAATATATCCAATAATGCTCTTGCAGAGCTCTATATACAAGCTTCATTAGTAGTTATCCCATCAAAATACGAGGCTTTCTCCTATGTCGCATTGGAGGC
>CAUUQE010000221.1:0-3351 GCA_963547065.1 uncultured Prevotella sp.
CCTCACCCTTTTTTGATGGATAAAAAATAATTACTTTTACTCAACTTTTATCTTAGCCCGTTTCGGCCGCGGCCGAAACACAGAATTTACTAAAAAATGATTGTCGACCACGGCCAAAACACAGAATTTGATAAAAAATGATTATCGGCCACGGCCGAAACTTAAAATTTACTAAAAATAATCCTCGGGAACACCTGACGAAGTTTATTTTATTGATTGCTCAGCCAGTCATCTAAGATTTTGCGGGCAATACTTAACTTTTCGGGAATATGAGGCAACGTATCTTTAGTAAACCAATTGCCTTTTGTAAGTTCTTCCGCCTGTAGCTTTATATCCCCAGAAACATAATCAGCATTGAATCCAATCATCAGTCCACATGGGAATGGCCAAGGTTGACTGCCGAAATATCGAATATTCTCTATCTTGATTCCTGTTTCTTCCATCACTTCCCGATGGACAGCCTCTTCCAGCGTTTCCCCTGTTTCGACAAACCCCGCAACCAACCCATAGAAATCTGATTTGAAATTACGGGCATGAACTAAAAGGACTTCATCGCCACGATGAACCAATACAATGATGGCCGTTGCCAATTGGGGCCATATTTCTTTCCCACAGGAAGGACATTTTTTGCTGATATCTGTATGAATTTTCATTGGTGTACCACAAACACCACAGAATTGTGTACTATGATCCCAATATAGAAGTTCATGGCATTTACCGGCCTTCAGGTATAATTCATGAGACAATTTATAGAAAGAAGAGCGGAGTCCACACCATTCATAGCGAGTTTCTGTCAGCAAAGGAGATTCAGCATAATATGCCTTTACCGAAGTTCTATTCTCTATCGGGGAGATATTCAGGACACGGGATTCTCGATTCAGAGCAACGGGAGGTTCTTCTGCCAAAGGTATGGAATATGTACCATCGGACTGTTTCTCCAAAAGTAAATCTGAGTTGAAAAAAACAAACCAATAACAATTCATTATTTTTTGCCAAATAGAATGACGCGATCTCTTTCTGCAGCAGGTACCGTCCAAGCCTCCGGAACAAATTTCCAATTATTGTTAGGCTTAGGATCAAGAACTCCTTGCTTTTCTATTTCCTGCATTAAATAATATCGTTGATCCTTTTTACTCCGCCAAATAATACGTTTTTCTAACTCTTCTCTGGGGATTCCTGCGCCTTTAGTCAACAGTTCTCCCCCACCATTACCGCGATAGCTGTTTACCGCAACTTTGTAAACTTTATTTTTATCAAAAGCTTGGCCATTGCTCATTTTGAGAATATTGACCTTTTCACCATTTGGTTTTGTAACATCAACGATATAGTCTATACCGGCGGCACTATCAAAATTGAAGGAGAAATTCTTGAATCCTAAACGTTGTTGGTCACCTTGGGTCTGCTCATCAAGCAGTAATAGATGATCGTCCGGAGACTTCATCGTATTAATCCATAGATTATAGCTCATTTCCAGATATTTTCTAATCTCTTCGCCTGTAAGAGCCATTACATAGAGTTCATTCTCAAATTTATAGAGATTAAACATATCAGAAATATAGATCGGTCCTGCATGAAGAACTGCGTCAAAAAGAAGAGGAGCATTAAAAGATATGTCAGCTCCCGTAATCTTTAATTGCAGATTTAGGATTAAATCAGTAAATGCACTATTGCCAAAATACGAATCCTTTGAATATATCGAACTTTTAAATTCTCCGATTTTCTTACTAATAAATTCATTCACCAAGTCGATTTGTGGCTTAAACCTCTGCACTAAGTTTTGATCTATAGCTTCATTCGTGATGTCAACAAGTTTGCCCGTAATGCTTGTTTTAGTTTTCTTTCCATCAACAAATGTTATATCAATTTGTGCGTCTGCTACAGTCATGGCATTATTTGCGGGATTAAGGCATAGCACTTTATTCCCGTCGACATTTGTTACAGAATCATTAAACTTCGTATGGTCATGCCCAAATAAAATAAGATCGAATCCGGGAACCTCTCTCGCAATTTTCAGTGACGCGTCCTCCTCGTAATCCTTTGTAACAATTCCTCCTTCTTTACCACTATGAAATAGTCCTATAATTACATCGGGACGTTCTACTTCTTTGACGTGTTTAACCCATTTTCTGGCACTTGCAACCATATTCTCAAATCGCAAGCCACTCCATAGCTCCCCTCTCAGCCAATTGGGTATAGCAGGCGTTAACAGACCAATAACAGCTATTTTAACTCCGTCACGATACAATACAGAATAAGGTTTGGTATAAGGCTTATTAGTATGAGTATTGATAATATTAGCTCCCAAGACAGGGCAATTAAGTTCCTTCACCCATTTGTCATAAACAGCATGCCCTGTTTCTATATCATGATTTCCAAAGTTTTCAACATCATATTGCATATAATTCACAACGTCTGCAGCTACATTTGTACCCTGTGTGTTGACGTAATTATAATAATAACACGTAGGTTGACCTTGGAGAATATCACCATTATCAAGTAAGATAACGTTCTTCCCGTAATCTTTTCTTATGGAATTTACATAGCTACTCACCCTTGCCAATGACCCTCGTTGAGGCTTTCTGTTTATAAAGTCATAGGGAAAGAAACAACCATGAACATCACTGGTTTCTATTACTCTCAACGAAACTTTCTTGATTTGAGCCATGGACGTAGAATGTGTTGCAAATAGAACAGTACTTGCAATAAAGAAATATTTTAGACGCATTTGAATGAATACTAAAAACAATTAATCAACTTCTTAATATCGAAACGTATTGCTAAAAGAGTTTTCATCTCAAGTCGATGATTTCTGCTTTTGGATAGTCTTTAGATGGGAAATTAAACAAGCCGTCAGGCAAAGGTCTGTTGCTCATATTACTAATAGTGATAGTAATCCATTGTGCACCTTGTTTCATTCTAATCAAACTCGGCTTATAATTTGATTTATTAATTGTAACGTAGAGTTCTTGGATACCACGTTGCTTATTTTGAGCTGTCAGATGAACGATATAAGAATCTTTAGCTTTTTTCAAGCTCATATCATATCCGGTTTTATAAATGGTAATAAATTTATAAGGATTCATCTGTGCCTGCTTAGTTTCATCCGGTACCGATATGTTGACTTCATTTGTTTTCTTCATGTAAGTCCATTGTGTCTTGCCATTGTACCATATCGTTGCCATGGAAGTCTTTGCACAGAATTTATTCCCTTTTAATAAAATAGTTCCTTGGGAACTAATATGATCACCCTTGATAGTGAAGTTTGCTGTAGTCCCCCCATCCGATGTAATAACTTGAGCTGTCTTATCTAAAATTTGGCGTGCGTTTTGGGCGATGGCTAAATGACTCGTT
>CAUUQE010000222.1:0-3345 GCA_963547065.1 uncultured Prevotella sp.
CAATTGTAAAAGGGCTGTAGATGACAAATGTGGCCAAAGAGTGCAAAATGCCTAATAAGACGATTGCCACAATTGAGATTAGATAAAAAGTTTTCATCAATTACATAAATATTTTTAGGTCTATTCATATTAAAATGGTGCGAATTTACGGAAAATTGTTGCATCATTCGCAAGATTTTGAAAGTTTAACGCAATTTAATTTGATAATTAGGAGGGTGTAAGAATGTTCTCCCGATGCATTTTCGTCGATGGCCTGAAGGATGGGAAATGCAGATCAGAGGGAGAGAAAAATCTTCCAAGTCGTTACGCGATTTACCGAGGTTTGCGGGGTGTATTTGCTCAATATTTTTATTTTTTTCGAGGCCTTGACAACGGGCTTGCCTTCATGGGGTTGCGACCTTATTTTGCAATGGCCGTAATCGTTTAATTATCAGTCGTTTATATTTATGCCACAAGCCCCAGAAAATTTCTCAACTGGGAAATTTATTTTTCTTCGCGAAGAAAATTTTTGTCCCTATCGAAAAATGTCGACATATTCCGCAGAAAAAGACGTCTCGCCATGTCGGAATAGGCATCACAACACATCGCGGGAGTCGTTATATCATAATAGAAACATCGTCATGCCGTCTCTGAAACATCGTTATGTCGTCTCTGAAATAATGTCATATCACCGTGCAAAAATCGTGATATCGCATTTGAAATAATGTCATGATCTGTAGAAAATCTTGTCGCGTTGCTCGTGAAATATCGTCATATCACTGCGCAAATAATGTCATATCACGGAAATATACGATATTTCCCATGGGAATATACGATATTTTTCACGAAAATGCACAATGATTTCCAAGAAAATGCATGATACTTTTTTACAGAGATGGGGATAATTGATGTTCCTCGCTCATTGTGGCATAAACCGCCGGAACGTGGGTAAGAGAGAATGGTGTAAATAGATGTATTCGAAATCTATAGTTCATTGTTTTTCTGAATTTGACATTGCTAAGATGCGGATAAATCTCCAAATGGGGGCCGCTCGTTAAGAGGAATATCCGAAACTCGTGATATATATCAATGATAGGGGGCATTGTTTTTCAAAGGGATGAAGATTAAGGGTTGTTTTACTTGTCTGCGGCGTCGCTAATCTACGCAAGTCTTTGGGGCTTCAAACGGCACTGGAGGAGGATGGAGACGATTTTCTCTCAACGGGGTGACCATTTTGATGATGGTATGCTACTATGCAAAATAGCCACTGGGATTATTCGCCGGAATAGTTATCAAGGTTGCGACTTTGGCTATGTCGAGTTTTTCAATTTTATCAATCATAAGCCTATTGGGCTGGTTAAGTGTGCTTTATTTTTATTCAACCAACGAGTTTTCTCTCTTATACCTGCTACTCGACTACAATACCTGCTGCAATCCATCGCTTTGAGAGGGCTTGTGCATCTTTTAAAGCTGTTTCTCTCGCTACTTCATATTTCTGCATAAGTAGTTCTGCAAGGTCTTCTACGGTAAATTCTTCACCTTGGATGGCTTTCCAAAGATATGCAGAGCTTTCATTCATGCTGATAATGTTGCTGAAATCTATATTCGCTTTACCTTCTGCAACAATAATATATTCGCCGCATACGGTGTGAAGAGTAAATCCTTTTTTTGTTTTCATAAAATAATTGCGCTTTAAATGGGATTGAATAATTTTAGCCAAATCTTACGATATGCAGCCAAGAGATAACGACGTATGGGATAAAGCTCCATCCATAATTTTGAATAAAGTCGCCATTTTATGCCATTAACATGGTCTATACGGGTACTCCCTTTACGATAGAAACCGATAGCTATTCCTTTCACATCGCAAATATCACAATGTTCTTCATACAAATTGCCATCTCCTCTTAAAGTTATTTTATTTTTGCTAACAGCTGTAACACGGTGAAATACGAAACACTTCGGAGCAATCTCTGCTAAAACAACATCTCCAATATGAACATCCTGTGCTTTAGCTATCAGGGCTTTATCACGACCATCTTCTAAGAATGGACGCATGGAAAATCCTTTGAGAGGCAAAGTTATAGTATATCCTTCATCCATAAGTTTAACCACTTCTGGTAGAAATTCGGCATTAGAGAATTGTATTTCCTTTGTTTTCAATTCTATATGTGGCAGTGATTGAAATCCCATAACAAGATATACTGCTTATACTCGTACTATAGTCTTATAACAGACCTCTGCTGCCTCTTTATTAGGAAGACAATGCAATGTATAGATATTTGTTGTTTCAACAATTTTTATTATTGTATCACAAATACGATGATAGATATCTTTATCCCATATCATTGATGAGCAAGACGGAAGTATAGAAGCAAAAGCTTCTACAGGAGATAATTTTTCTATACTATTTTTAAAAGCTCTATCAATTCGTGTAATGGCTCCGAGATGGGCTTTCACATTACGATAGCATGGAGTTTTACCACTCCATGGACTACCATATATATAAGGCCGCCCACCTTTTATACGAATAATGGGATTATCATCGTTCATCAAATCGCACTCTTCGATATATCTGAGCCACATA
The DNA here is from genome assembly GCA_963547065.1 of uncultured Prevotella sp. Lineage (GTDB taxonomy): Bacteria > Bacteroidota > Bacteroidia > Bacteroidales > Bacteroidaceae > Prevotella. The sequence continues at coordinate 2,567 of CAUUQE010000222.1, forward strand.
CTAACTTGAGTACTTTTTCCTGTTCCACTTTTAGCAATAAAAGCGTAACCATGCCCCTTCTTCCTAATAAGTGAAGCATGAATGAGAAGTGTATCATAAAAGCTTCCGGCAAATGCATAGATCAGCATGAGTGCATTATTCAGTCCAAAACTTCTCGAATTATAACTTCCACGAAGAGCACAAATACATTCAGAGAATGTTTTATTTGTCTGCAATAAACAACAAGCCATTCCATTGAGATCTTTAATGATATATTGATACCCGCCATCATCTAATAAATCTACAATAATATTTTCATTACCAGTATCAAAAGTTCTAATTCTCTCTCTTTTCTCCTTCGGGAATGCACTGAGCTCATCATCAATAGTTAGTGTAAACAACAAATCCTCTTGATTATCACTTGTTCTAAACGGTAAAAATGAGGTGAGTAGACTTATATCATTATGCTGTTTCCCTTTGAATATAATTCTTATATGATGTTCTGCAATGTCAAAGTAACTTATATTGGTATTCTCCATCACTGATGACAAATATATCAAAAGACACTTACGGATGTACTGCTGGAGTAACTTTTTCCTCCTGCAAGTTATCGGTAACAGGGGTATTTGTATTGTTCTTCGATTTTGTTTTTTTACCTGTCGTGGGTTTTTTTTCTATATGGGGGTCTGGTACAACTGGTATTTATGAAAAATAAAACGCTGTAATATAATTAATATTATAATAAATTTCTTTAATATTTTTTTTATCATACCGATACGATTATACTAAATGCCGTTTTC
>CAUUQE010000223.1:0-3324 GCA_963547065.1 uncultured Prevotella sp.
TCATGCCCCGTGTGTTCTTTAAGATGATGTTATTCATGAAGCTCTATGCCTTCGGTAAATGTACAGGTATAACGTTCGTTGGCAGTACGATGATTCCTGTATGTCACAATGTAAGACGACATTTATCAAACAGGAACTCTTTGAGAATCTGTTCAGTCAAGGTATTCAACTTGTTCATGGACTTAAAGCAAGAATGAAGAATAAACTTATGCCTATGTGGGACAAGATTATGCTGAGAAAAAGATATATCATCGAGTGCATCAATGAACTTCTTAAGAACAAAGCGAACCTTGTACACTCACGACACCGATCGATACATAATTTTATTATGAACTTATGTTCTGCCTTTACTGCATATTGCTTTTTTGAGAATAAGCCGGAGGCACTGCCTGTATATGTGGAAAAATCAAGGCAGTTAGAACTATTTTTATACTAAGCTTATCCCGAACTCGCGTAAGGACATGAACGTAATGCCAAAAAATATCGATTGGCAGTAAACCTTCTCGAACGATATTTGGGAACAATGTTGCTTGTTCCATAAAACAAGTGTTAGTGGTACCCGAAACGCAGAACAGGCAAAAGGGTATCCATAAGCGTGCAAGATGTCCGTATTTTGCGCAGAACAAATTGAAAAAATATGATTCTGTCGCAGTATTATCTATACTTTTAGCTATCTTTGCAGCAATATCACAGCTTTTTGCTTCTGCTTTATAGAAGCAAATCATATGAAAAGGGTCGTTTATGAATAAAAGATTATTTATTTCTTTGTTGCTTGTCATGTTCGTTTCAATTTCCTCAAAGGCCGTGTTGAAAGAGCGTGACTTGTCTAAGACTCTCTCCATTCTTCGACAGGAACTTACTGAACAATATGATGCCCTTGAGCGGCAATCAGATTATCTGAAAGAACAACAGAAACAAGTAGAGCAAGACATGTATCGTATCATGAATAAAAGCAACCAGAACTCGCTCATGCTTTATTCACAAAAACAAGGATATGTGTTTGATCTTAGCTATGCATGTCATGAAGCGACAGCGCAGTATCGTGAATTTAAGGAAACGGTTAAACCGTTTAATCTGTTCATAACCAAAACAAATAATGAAATTGCACGCTTTGATAGTTTGATTATCAACCTGAGCAATATGCCGTTGATGTCGCTATCCCAAAAGGAGCAAACTGACCGGAGTGTTTGTCTGGCGTTGGCAGTAAATATCAGAAAGACACTTAATGAGAATGCAGCACAGTTTAAAGAGTTTATTCGTTATTATAAACTAACTGAAGAGCACTTGAAAAACTTGGATGATTATGCTAATAAACGCTACAAGGAAATACAGAACAATATATTCAATAATGGAAGCGATAACTATTTTTCAATACTGAAAAATCTCCATCATAATCTTCAAGAAACTGCAGAAACGATTCTCGATAAATACAAAATAGATAGGAAAGTGAGATCGGACTGGGATGCAAAGGTCTTGTTCGCATTAATGGTACTTATTGTGGGATGGGGAATCTTTTCGGTTTTTCTTAATTTTATTTTTGTCAGACTACTTCTGTCACGTATCCTTAGCAATGAGAAAGTCAGTCAGTTCTTTTCTCGATTATTGAATAAGGCTGACGAGCACACGGTAGCTGAATCTTTTTTAGAAAAGCGAACCTGTATTTTCTTGGCCACAACAGTGATTACGTTTGCGATAGTTCTTGGTATTATTCGTATGATTTGGATAGACCAGAACTTTATTATTATGGCAAGTCAGCTACTTGTAGAATATGCTTGGCTTATGGGAGTAATCTCTATATCATTGCTAATTAGGCTAGATGGGCATCAAATCAAAGCGGGTTATCGTATCTACATACCATTGTTAGTTGTGGGCTTTTTGGTTATTTCATTCCGAATAGTCTTGATTCCTAATGATTTGGTAGAATTGCTTTTTCCGCCTGTCTTGTTGGGCTGTACCATTTGGCAATGGATGGCTATTCAACACAATAACAAACAAATACCTAAATCAGACGTCTTTTATACATATATGTCTTTAGGCATGTTTTTAATATCGCTTATTTGTGCATGGATAGGTTATGTTTTGTTGTCTGTTCAGTTGCTCATTTGGTGGATTATGCAGCTCACGTGTATTCTTACGATAACCTGTATTCAAGGCATTTTGCAAAACTATGGCAAACGGAAGGGATACTTCGCCGGAGAAAAGGCCATCAATGAGATTTGGTTTTTCAAACTGGTTTATCAAGTGATTCTACCTGTCTTGGGCATAGTTTCTATAATTGTTTCCATTTATTGGGCGGCAGATGTATTCAATCTCAGTGATACGACTTGGAGAATCTTTACGGAGAGGATTATCGATAATCCCAACTTTACACTAAGTATCATGGGGATTTCTCAAGTCATGGTATTGTATTTTATATTCAAATATTTGAATCATACAGTTGTTGAGTGGCTTGAATATCACTTTAAGAAAATGGATCCGACTACCTATATCAGTCGGACTGCTATGTCGAAAAATGTCATTCAAGTAGTGATATGGGGAGCATGGATATTGATTAGCCTGTCTATTTTCAATGTTAATAACTCATGGTTGGTCGTTGTTTCTGCAGGCTTGTCTACCGGTATTGGTTTTGCCATGAAGGATATTCTGGAAAATATTTATTATGGTATATCTCTAATGGCCGGTCGTATTAAAATCGGCGACTGGATAGAATGTGATGGCATACGTGGAAAAGTGAGTTCTATCTCATATACGAGTACCCAACTGGATGCGGTAGATGGAAGTGTTATCGCCTTTCAGAATAGCCAACTTTTTACCAAAAATTACAAGAACCTTACAAAGAATCATGGCTATGGCCTTTCGGTAATTCCTATCGGCGTGGCCTATGGAACTAATGCTAACGAGGTGAAAACGATTCTTGTTGAAGCGATTAAGAAATTGGAGTTTTTGGATAAGAGTCGCGACGTGAAAGTGGTATTTGCAGGGTTTGGTGCTGATAGTATCAACTTTAAGGTGATAGCATGGGTTCCTGTTCTGCAACAATCACATTCAGAGGGCGAAATAATGGAGGTAATCTATAACACACTCAATGCACATCATATAGAAATTCCATTTCCGCAGCGTGATATTCATATTATCCGTGCGGATGATGAGAAAGATCTTAAAATGTTTACAAATCATGAATAATTTTCAGTCATCCCCAATATTCATTGCCGGTCCTTGTGTAATCGAATCAGCCCAGCTCCTTGATACGGTTGAACAGGAACTTGTGAAAATTCGCAAGACCCTTGGTGTAGATATCATCTTTAAAGCCTCGTTCGACAAGGC
>CAUUQE010000224.1:0-3320 GCA_963547065.1 uncultured Prevotella sp.
AAACAATGAAGATATCATCTTTTCGGAGATAGGCAAGGGCTTCCTGAAGTTTCGGACGTTCGCGAAGTCCGGAACATTTTTCTACAAAAATTTTCTCGCAGCCGGAAGCTTTTAATTCTGTAATCTGAATGTCGAGATTTTGCTCTTTTGTCGATACCCTTGCATACCCTACTCTACTCATTTCCTTGTTTCCCTTTTGTTCGTTTTATATAAATAAGTTTCATTTATTTATTTCTGCAAAGATAAATAAAAAGAAACCATTTTCCTGCTTTTAGCGTAACGGTTTATGTTAATAATGGAAGTTTTATTTTCTGATAATTAAATGAAACTTGATAAACCTGCCTTTATACATTAAAAAAGGGTTGGCCAGAAGCCGGATTTTATAAAAATATAAATTTATAATCAGTAAATAAAGGTCTTCCAAGAATAATTATTTTATAATTTTATATTTTTTAGGTCATCGTTGAAGTCTTTATCATTAGGGAGAATGGAACTAATGCGAATATCACTCCTTTCCCTAATGTTCCAGTTCCTAATAATACTTTCTACGCGTTCTTTGTAGCGCTCCCCCTGCTTGTCATTGTCGAAGCAGCATACTATCTCTTGCGGATTGCATTTTTTTATCAGGTTCGTAATTTGGTTGCCGGAAAGTCCGCCACCGGTTGAAACAAGGGCGGTGTGCTGAAATGTTTGCTTGTCTTTGTATAGTTCATAAAAGCTCATTGCGTCGATGGCACTCTCAAAGATGAAGATACGATCGACTTTTCGGGAATATACGCCCCAGACAGAACTTGAAGCATCGCCACCGGCGGCCATGCTCTTAAAATTATAATTGCGAATTTCATAATTGGTTATGGTTTCAGTGCCCGGCACCTTGTAAGGGAAACCAATATTAGGGATGTCCTTCTTGCCTTTTTTATCTTTTATAATGACGATGTGGCGAAGAAAAGTCGCAACGGTATCAGGTGAGAGTCGACGACTTTTTGTGAGGAAATGGCAGTTTCCAATAGTTGCCTCTGACACTTCGTATCTTGCTGGTTCAAATTTCTGCTTTTCTTGGAAGCTTACACTTTCTTTCGGAATGTAGGAAACTCCTGCGTAGTGTTTCAGAATAATAGAGATTCTGACCATTTCGTTATGGTGTGGAAATTGTGGCCACGAATGTATATGGAGCTTGACGAACTCTATTACGTCCCCATGATGATAGTTCCTATCACAAAACCGCTGCGTGTATGTGTCGGTGGGATGCTGTATGAGTATTTCATCCATTTTCTTGCCTCCTTGGTATAGGGCATAACACGGATTGGTGATACCGTCTTTTTTCTTCAGACGGTACCCCAGATCTTCTGCAACCTGAATGATAGAGACCTTATGTTTCAATTCTTCAAACGTAACCATAAATAATTAAATAATTATTTTATTATTATATAAATCACTAATTCACAATGGTTTGAGTAAATAATTATTTTATATTTCTATATTTGAAGTACATGTTGAAAGCATCGTAGACAACCTCACTTAGCTTTACACCATCATTGGCAGCTATCTGTCTTATTTTAGAATGGTAGCTCTCATCAATGGTCAATGTCTTTATCTTTTTCTTTGTTGACGTTCCTATGGTTACCTCATTTGTCGATGGTGAAAAAAGGGCATCTATTCCGCTTTCTTCCTGACGCGATGTTTGTATGGCTTTCTTTAATTGGTCTTTTTTCATTGCTCTTGTTTCGTTAGTTCATTGCATAAATTCATGTAGTCAGCGGCGCCATTGCACTTGCTGTCATAGTGGAATATGTCTTTCCCGTTTGCCTGTGCTTCAGCAAGACTGATGTTGTTCCTGATGTAGGAGCTGAAGACTTTACCGTGAAATGTTTCCTCAACAACTTCTGATATGCTCTTGTTGAGATTAGTACGGCCGTCATACATAGTTATCAGTATGCCATAGATAGAGAGGGACGGGTTAATCCTACTCTTAACCTTATTGATGATATTTACCAGCTTATCCATTCCTCGCATAGCGAGATATTGTGCTTGCATTGGTATGATGATGCCATCAGACGCAGTTAATGCGTTCAGGGACAAAAGAGACAGTGAGGGAGGACAGTCTATGAGAATGTAATCATACCTTTCCCTAATGTTCGCCAGTAAAGACTTTAATATGAGTTCTCTTCCGGGTTCATTTATCAGCTCTGACTCGATGGCCGAGAGGTCAAGACAGGACGGAACAATCTCCAATCCTTCTTTGTTTTTATACACAGGAAAGTCCTTTCCTGATTTCATAGATGAATAGATGGTTTCGTTAAGGTCAGAGTTTAGACCTAAACTCATGGTAAGGTTGGCTTGGCCATCAAGATCTACCAATAAGACACGATAGCCTTTTTGGGTGAGTGCTCCGCCAAGATTGGCGGTTGTTGTGGTCTTTCCCACACCGCCCTTGTGATTGATGATAGATATTATTTTTGTCATAGCTTGAAAATAATTATATTACAAAATTACAAAATAATTATTTTATAAACAAGTAAATGTATCGTAGAAAGTGAATTTTTGGAAATAATTATTTTATAAGATTATTAAATTTGTTTGATACTATATCCGCTATTTTTACAATAGGGATGAGAAATAAAAGTGAGGGTTGTTTTTATTTGTCGTCATAGTGGCCCGTGGCCGACACGATAAATACAACAACAGTCGTGTCATTAACAGTGTAGCGCAGTCTGTTTTTTTTGTCGAGCTTTCTCGACCAAATGCCATTCACATACCGAAGCTGGTGTGGGTGTCCGGTTCCCGTGTATGGGTGATCTTTAAGCTCGGGGATAAGATTCTCAAACTTCTTGTATGCCTGCACATCGGACTTCATCATTTTGAGAAGTCCCTTTGTAGCGTCCTCCGAAAACTCTATTTTATACATTCTTCGGTACGTTTCAGGAATTCCGTGAGAGTTTCACCCTCCTGCATCTTGTAAGTCCTTCCATTCTTTATATCCTCCAGTCCTTTTTGAATAGACAGAAGTTCTGCCTTTGAAAGGAAATCATCGTCATCCGCAACGCTAATGACAATGGGACGTGCGTTCTTACGAGCGACAAAGACGGTTTCACTCTCTGCCAGATCAAAATACTTCTTCTGATTGGCTCTGAATTCTCTTGTTGTTATTATCTGCATGGCTCTATGGCTCTAAGTTCTGGGCAAAGATAAGCATAAAAATCTAAACATCCAAATATTTTGTGTACTTATTTGTGTACATTATGTTTTGCGTTGAATAAAATGAGCCCTGTACACTTTTTCGGGGATGCTATATTAGTTGAAAATCATGCTCTAATACTTTA
>CAUUQE010000225.1:0-3311 GCA_963547065.1 uncultured Prevotella sp.
GCGAAGACGAACGACAACTGCTCACTCCGTTTTATCCATCCATATTCTTTTTCGATGCACATGTATTCAGAGAGATGCCATTAGTGTCTATTGAGCTGAAAACAGTTTACCGGCAGACTGATCCCAAATTTATCGAAATACTTGATCATATACGCACTTCTAAGGTAATAAATGCCGATCTAGAATTGCTTAATCAGCGTGTTGGTGTTTCGCTTGATACTGCTGATTCAAAGCTGGCCATCACCCTTTCTACTAAAAGAGATACAGTAGACTACATCAATGAACAACATTTGGCACAACTGCCCGGAGATTCAACCATATTCAAAGGAAGTATCGAAGACGAGTTTCCCCAAAATAGTCTACCTACACCCATAGAACTTGAATTGAAAACAGGAGCCCAAATCCTCTTCATCCGCAACGATAAAAATAAACGATGGGTAAACGGTACCCTCGGTACCGTTATAGGGTTTGGAGACGAGGAAGACGGGGTTATCTATATACGTACGGAGAATGGCGAAGACTACGATGTGGAACGCGAGATATGGAGTAACATTAAATACACATATAACGAGGAAGAACAAAAAATCGAAGAGCAAGAAATAGGTACCTATTGCCAGTTTCCATTGCGTTTGGCATGGGCCATTACCGTACACAAGAGTCAGGGGCTTACTTTCAACCAAGTAAAGATCGATTTCACAGGCGGTGTGTTTACCGGCGGACAAGCATACGTGGCGCTCAGCCGTTGTACAAGTCTTGAGGGGATAAGTCTACAAGAGGCCATACGTAAAGACGAAGTATTTATCCGGCCGGAGGTTATTAAATTCGCACATCATTATAATGACAACCGACTAATACAAACCGCCTTGCAGCAGAGCAAAGCCGACAAAGAATACCATGATGCCGCGGTTGCATTCGATAAGGGCTACATGCAGCAAGCTCTCGACAATTTCTTCTTGGCTATACACAGCCGTTACGACATAGAAAAACCTTCTGCCAAACGCTTGATCCGCCGTAAACTGAACATCATAAATCGACAACAACAAGAGATAGAACGGCTGAAAAGGGAACGTAACGACCGCGATAATCTGCTGAAAAAATTAGCTGTAGAATATGTAATGATGGGCCGTGAATGCGAAAAAGAGGGTATGCAAGCCGCCGCTCTACGTAATTATGAAAAGGCATTGGAGTTATGTCCTGACATTCCAGAAGCCAAACATCGCATCAAGAAGCTGAAAAAATAACTTATATTTTTCATCATTATTTTTTACAAACCTATACTTACAGTCTGCGCTTTTCTTCTTTCTGTTTTCATAAACCATTTGCCTATAGATATATATGGCACCTATTATCGACATGCACACGCTCTATAGGTAATAAAAAGCACCTCTATTTACTATAGGCATTTTCACTGATGAAAATACTGATCTTATATTCTTATCCCCCATTGCAAAAGCATTCAATCATTTATCAGTTATTTTAATCGGCACATCTTCTACACGACACAAAATTATAGCTAGGAATCTATAATCAGAAACTAAGAAAGTAATTGCATCATGATAGCATCACAATACGAATGTCCATCATACAACCAATCTTTTAATTTCATATTTTGCTCAAACCCAAGTGATGAGAACAGCTTGATAGATTTGACATTCTTTATTTCCACAATAGCATACAACTGATGTAAATGCAACACTTTCAATGCATAGTCAATAACTTTAATCAACGCCTGCTTGGCATATCCCAATCCACGATAATTTTTCTGTATCACAATACCTATCTCTGCTCGCTGATGTCGCGGATTAAAATTCACAATATCTACAATGCCTACCGTTTCTTTTCTGTCGTTCTCTATCATGAATCTCACCTGCTTATCGGTATAAATATCACCGGCAGCATGGGCTATATAATCATGGAGTATATAGCGAGAGTAAGGAACATTGGTAGTCCCTAAATTCCATAATTCCATATTATTCTCAATCATGTACAGTATATCGAGATCTTCAGGTTCAATGGCCCGTAAGGTTACCTTGGATGGTTTCTGACGAGATGATGTCATGAAATAATTTCTTCTGGTGTAATAACTATACCCGAACGATAATCAAAAGTTCCGATAATCACATTGGCACGGGGGTGTGATGCAAATATACTTAATATATTCTGAAAGCTATAGGCAAAAATATCATAAACGATGTAAGTTTTTTCTGTCTCTGAAATCTGTAAAGAGAGGTGTCCTTCAGGCATTAAAGACTCGTCACCTTCAAAAAACAAAGCATTAATCCCACGTTCTTTAGCTATTTTACGACATGCCTCAAGCATATCGGTAGTACCCACAAATATAAATTGGGGTTGTCTAAAGTCGCGTATCCTGAAAAAGCCAAGACTGGTTCTCAATTTTTCCATCAACATCTTACACAATGCCAAGGTAGCCTTGAAAAAAATGGCTGTCTTGATAGGTTGGCTAATCAGTATTGTGATATGGCTGTAGTGCTTCCTGAAAAATATTAGCATAGCTTTATAGAACACATGCACATATCTGAATGATGACTTCTGCGTGCTCTCACCTTTATAATGTAAGATAGATAAAGGCAAATACCAATTTTCATATCCATTCTTAATAATGCGATATGATAAATCTATATCTTCACCATACATAAAGAAATCTTCGTCAAGCAGGCCGACCTTATTGAGTACACTATGCCGCAACAAACAATAGGCTCCGCTGACGATTTCAATGCGCTCGGGCTTATTCCATGACAGATACCCCATATAATAACGACCAAAGCGTCTACTCTGGGGATATCTGGCACAAAGCCCGCACATTTTATAAAAAGCCGTCAACGGCGTAGGAAGTCCACGACGTGACTCTAAAGCATTACTACCATCCCCTCTCTGCATCCTTACCCCAGCGCCTCCTGCATTCGGATGGCTTTCCATAAAACTGACAGACTCTCTAATTGTATCTTCCCCCACAAATGTATCGGGATTAAGCAATAACACATATTCTCCCTGACTCCGCCTAATAGCAATATTATTAGCTCTGGCAAAACCATAATTATGGTTATTCACAATGAGTTTTACATATGGAAAGTTGGCTTTAATATAATTTACCGTATCATCATGCGAATGATTATCTACAACGTACACTTCAGCTTCCATACCCTCAAGCGCCCTTTGCAGAGAGATTAGGCATTGTGACAAGTAATGTCTGACATTATAACTTACGATGATGACGGATAATTTCAAAATCTTAGCTTTATAAAAGGTGATAACAATTGATTTTTCCCTTATTATTTTTTCTGAGCAGTCTC
>CAUUQE010000226.1:0-3305 GCA_963547065.1 uncultured Prevotella sp.
ATATACATACAAAACCATCAAGACAATGAGAAGTACATTCAAGATACTGTTCTATTGTACGCTGTTTGGAGTGCGTGTGGATGTAGCCCTCCACCAACAGAAACGCAAAGACTGGGAAAGCGATGCGCCCGAGCGAACGCATCACATCGTAGGTCAGACCGTTAACGCCACCATAGCAGGCAATGTGGTCAATGGTCATGGACAACAGTGCGATGAGTTTCAGGGCACTGCCCGAAAAGGAAAGTCTCGGAGCTGTCATTTTTATTTTTCGTTCAATACCGTTGGATTATTGATAGCGTCTGCCAACTTCAAATGATAGATTTTAAGAAGCTATTATTTAAGATCGCTTTTATCTAAATAATTTTTTGTTAACATTCATGTTTATCATAATTGGGTAGATGGAAATCATACGATCTATCGAATACCTGACTTACTTTGTTGATTTCGAGGAGTGTTGTACCGCCGCCTTCTCCAAAGCTACCGCTCAAATATGCTATTTTATCTTCGAGTCCGATGTATCCTTTTTGTCGGAGCATGCGGATTGCAGCAATGAAAGTGTGTTCGGGTGTTGTGTATTCTTTTTGATATACTGGAATGACGCCATAGCTTAAATTCAGCCAACGTTGTGTTTTTTCCTTGTAACAAATGGCAAGTACTGGTGTAGGACCGCGGAATGCGGCAAGATTACGGGCCGTCTGTCCGGTTTCACTGTCGGTGATAATTCCCTTGACTCCTAATTGTGTGGTAGACTCAATGGCAGAGTGAGCGAGGAATTCCCTTTGATCTTCGCAGCCAGCAATAAAAGGATTGATATCGTTTGTACGTATCTTATCCTGTTCGGCCTGCTCTGCAATGCGCGCCATTGTTTGCACTGCTTCGAGAGGATATTTGCCCGAAGCGGTTTCGCCACTCAACATAAGGGCATCGGTACGATAGTAGATGGCATTCGCAATATCTGTAACTTCGGCACGTGTGGGACGGGGATTGTTGATCATCGTGTGGAGCATTTGTGTTGCTACGATTACCGGTTTCTTCTTGATGGTGCATTTACGGATAATTTCGCGCTGTATCCCGGGAATACGTTCTATAGGTACCTCAATTCCCAAGTCGCCTCGGGCAATCATGATGCCGTAAGAAGCCTCGATAATTTCGTCGATGTTGTCTACACCTTCTTGGTTCTCAATCTTCGAGATGATTTTGATATCGCTGTTATGCTCATCGAGTATATCTTGCACAGCTTTTACATCGGTAGCATTGCGTACGAAGGAGTGGGCGATGAAATCGATGTCTTGTTCAATAGCAAATAAGATATTGTGCTTATCTTTCTCCGTTAACGCCGGAAGATCGATATGTTCGCCCGGCACGTTTACACTCTTATGGGCACCCAGTTCACCTTCATTCTGCACCTGTGCAACGAGCATAGGGCCAATATTTTCGATCACTTTCATGTCCAAAGCTCCGTCGTCGAATAGTATATTGTCGCCCACCTTTACATCTTTGGCAATATCAGCGTAGGAAACATTTACGATATCATGCGACGAGTTCATCTCCGGACGACCAAAAATTTTAATTGTATCGCCGGTCTTATATTTGATAGGTTCCACTACATTGGTGGTTCGTACTTCCGGCCCTTTGGTATCAATGAGAATACCGATATGAGGCGAGACTTCTCGTACATTCTTTATAATGTTTACCATGCCCTCTCGAGTAGCATGGGCGGTATTCATACGTACAACATTCATTCCTGCAAAAAATAGTTTTCGTAGGAAATCGACATCGCAATGTCTGTCACTGATAGAGCATACTATCTTTGTTTGTTTCATTATATGTATGTTTTAATGATTTCTTATTCTTAATAAAGCCTGAATGGGTGAATATATTACAATTCCAAAATAAAAATATATTAAGCGTTCTATAATGTTCTGGCGTACCGATAATAATATTTATATTCTATACATTATTGAGTGCAAAAATACGAAGATTCGCGGATAAATCAAAGTATATTAGTACTTTTTATTGCTTGTTTATTGGAAAATCCAGCCATCCTTCACTCCATTGTTTGTCGGAATGGTTATTATTGTCGTTGTAAAGGTTGGATACGGACAAACCGAGCAGGCGTACCGATTGTCTTGTCAAATCTACTTCGGCAAGTAGTTCTTTAGCAAGAGGCAGTATGTCGTCTTTGGATGTCAGTACTTTGTTTACGGTTTTACTCCGTGTTATTTGGGTGAAATCGGAAAATTTTACTTTTAATGTCAGCGTTCTTCCATTAAACTTAGACTTAGAGATACGTCCTGAAAGCTCCGTAACAATATGGTAGAGTTCTATAAGAATAGTGGAGTTCAAACGGATATCTTCGAGAAAAGTATGCTCGCAGCCGACGGATTTGCGAATTGCCGATGCTACAACGAGGCGATTGTCTATGCCTCTTGCAAAATTATAATAGATGTTTCCGCTCTTTCCGAATGTTTCTATAAGATGATGCAACGATACTTCTTGAAGCTGTGCCCCGTTAAATATGCCGATGCGATGCATGATCTGTGCCGTCTTTGGACCGACTCCCCAAAACTTTTCTATGGGAAGTTTTGAGATAAAGTCCAGTGCGCGGTACGGATGGATAACCATCAAACCGTCGGGCTTTCTATAGTCTGATGCAATTTTAGCCAAAAACTTATTGTACGAAATGCCGGCAGAAGCGGTCAGATTTAGCCGTTTTTTGATTTTGTCTTTTATTTCTTTCGCTATATCTTGGGCGAGCGAAATGTTGAAACTGTTGTGAGTAACATCTAAAAACGCTTCATCAATAGAGAGCGGTTCGATCAAATCGGTGTATTCTTGGAAGATTTCATGTACCTCATTGGATATTTCCCGATATACATGTCGCCTGTTTGGAACGATTATCAGATGGGGACATAGTTGCTTAGCTTTGGCTATTGACATGGCGGAATGCACGCCGAATTTTCGTGCTTCGTAACTTGCTGTAGTTACAACGCCCCGTGAGCCGTCATACCCTACAGCTATAGGTTTACCGCGCAAGTTGGGATTATCTCGTTGTTCCACGGAAGCAAAGAATGCGTCCATATCAACATGAATGATTTTCCTATCAACTTCTTTTAATGGGAGGGGAAGGTATGACTCTATTGAACAACAATTCATACTGCAAAAATACGAAAAAGTTCTTCTCAAACAAAAGGCTTTTGAGGCATTTTTAGTGAAGATCTTCATTTATAAATTATCATTATATGCTCATTTCAATTAGAATTGCAAAATCTCTCTGGTGAAACAACCATGAAAAACGTCGCGGA
>CAUUQE010000227.1:0-3288 GCA_963547065.1 uncultured Prevotella sp.
TTGATGCTCATTTGTGCCATGATGACGTCGATAAGCATTGTGCGCGAAAAAGAAAGAGGTACAATGGAAGTACTGCTGGTGAGCCCTGTAAGACCGTTCATGATTGTGGTTGCCAAGACCGTACCCTATCTGTTGCTGGCAATCGTGGTGCTCATATCGATACTGCTGCTGTCATTTTTCGTTCTCGGCGTGCCGCTCGAAGGCAGTTTGTTCTACATATTTCTCGTCTCGTTCATTTATATTATGCTGGCTTTATCGTTGGGATTGCTCATCAGTTCCATTGCTTCTACGCAATTGGTTGCACTGCTTATGTCGGCTATGGGGTTGCTACTGCCCATCATTTTGTTGTCGGGAATGGTCTTCCCCATAGAGAGTATGCCCGAAATATTGCGATATGTTTCGCTCATCATCCCCGCCCGGTGGTACATCTCCGCCCTGCGAAAACTGATGATTATGGGAGTCGGCGTGAACGAACTGTGGAACGAACTGTGCGTGTTGACGGGTATGGCGGTGATACTGCTTACCGTTTCGGTTGTTAAATTCAAAAAACGTTTGGAATAGATGATACTGAAATATCTCATACAGAAAGAGTTTATACAGTTCAGGCGTAATGCCTTTCTGCCGAAACTCGTACTCATATATCCGATAGTAATCATGTGCGTGATGCCTTGGGTGATGAATATGGAGGTGAAGAATATCCGCGTAACGGTGGTAGACAATGATCATTCCACCCTTTCGAGGCGCCTTTTGCACGATATAGAATACAGCAATTACTTCCTTTTCAATGGGCAGAAAGGGACGTACGACGAAGGGCTGAAAGACATAGAAAGCGGCGATGCCGACATTGTGATGGTGATACCGCTGCATTACGAGCGTAATATCGTTGTCAAACGTAGTGCACTTGTGCTCATTGCAGCCAATGCCGTGGACGGAACCAAGGGCGCCATAGGCGCTTCGTACATGACGAATATTGTGAATACAACGCGAAATGTGGGTGCTGGAGCATTGGAAAAGAAGATTTCGACACTAAATCTGTATAACAAGAAACTGGACTATAAGGTATTTATGATACCCGGCTTGATGGGTATGGTGCTAATGTTAATGTGCGGATTTCTACCGGCTTTGAACATTGTAGGTGAGAAAGAAGCGGGTACTATCGAACAAATAAACGTGACACCCGTAAGCAAATGGACGTTTATCCTGTCGAAACTTATTCCTTATTGGCTCATCGGAGTGTTCGTAATGACAATATGTATCATGCTTTCATGGGCTGTTTACGGCATTACATGCGAGGGACATCTGCTGTGGATATTCATTCTGTCGATATTACTTGCCCTTATATTCAGTGCGATTGGGCTTGTTATCTCCAATTACAGCAACAATATGCAGCAGGCAATGTTTGTTATGTGGTTCATAGTTGTCTGCCTTATGCTGCTTAGCGGACTGTATACACCTGTAAGGAGCATGCCCGACTGGGCACAGACCATCACGACTGTGAACCCGATGCATCATTTTGTCGACGGTGTGCGTACTGTCTTCGTGCGCGGAGGCGGCTTTACAAGCATTGTAGAGCAATTGGGTATGCTTGCCGTATTTGCAGTTGTAACGGGTAGTTGGGCAGTGTGGAGTTATCGCAAGAACAGTTGATCAGAGGCGGCCGCGCTCTCTGTAAGAATAAAAACTGCCATCTGTGATGATCAGATGGTCGAGAAAGTAGATACGCATGATGTCGCAAGCCTTTTTGACATGCTGTGTCAGGCGGTCGTCTTCGGCACTCGAAAGTGCATTGTTGCTTGGGTGATTGTGACAAAGTGCAAGCACCGTAGCGTTTGCAAGTACGGCTTCGCGGATAATAACACGCACATCAACGGCGGTTTCGCTGATGCCTCCGTGCGACAGTTTCATACTTTTGATGAGTTTGAAGTTCTGGTTCATGAGCAAAATCCATGATTCTTCCACATCAAGGTCTTGCATAAGCGGGTGCATATAATCGTAGATGGCCTTGGCAGAGCCAAGGTCTTGTCGCTCTTCAGCTTTCTCGCGTGCCCGTCGCTTGCCCAGTTCACAAGCGGCAAGCACCGTAATGGCCTTGGCCGGTCCCATGCCCTTGTAGCGTTGCAGTTCGGCAACGGTCATTTTTCCCAGCGTGTTGAGGTTGTTTTTACAGTCGTTTAGAATGTGCTTCATCAGGTCTACGGCACTCTCGTTCGTAGACCCCGAGCCTATCAGTATGGCAAGGAGTTCGGCGTTCGTGAGGTTGGCAGCACCGATATGTTCGAGTTTTTCACGCGGTCTATCCTCTTCTGCCCATTGATTGATAGATAGTTTCATGGTTTTGTTTCGTATTTGTGTCGGTTAGAAATGTTCGGTCTGCGGTTACTTGTAGAATGTTTTGTCGAATGCATGAAACTCGTCTTGTCCTCTCACACATCGTTTCCACCATGCATAGAGGAAGCCGCAGCCGTAGCCTGTGAGTTGGATGAAGGCTGATACGATGCTAAGCAGGCCCACCTTGATACTTTTGTTTTGCCACGTAGAATCTATACATATCACCAGCATATAAAGAACTATCGGCAGAAGAGCCAGCAGAGAAAGAGTGAAGTTTCCGCAAAGGATACCAGTAAGAATGCCGAACAGGAACAGCAAACCGAGCATTGCAGTGCCCAAGGTGAATGCCATAGGCAGCAAATGAACGAGTTTTAAACTTTCCGGATACTTCTTGTAAAGGTTGATGCGGGCTATTCCGCTGTTGTAAACCTGCCGCCAGAATTTATGAAAATCGGTGCGCCGTTTGTGCCAAACCCATGCTTCAGGGAACAAACGGCATACACATTGTGCTTTGAAAATGCGAATGGAGAAGTCTATATCTTCGCCAAAACGCATCTTAGAGAACCCTCCGAGCCTCATATACACATCGTGCCGGATACCCATATTGAACGAACGCGGATAGAATTTGTCGAGTTTTTTCTTACCACCCCGTATGCCTCCCGTGGTAAAAAACGATGTCATGGAGTAGGAGATGGCCTTTTGAGTATCGGTAAACGAGGCATGTGCGCGGTCCGGACCGCCGAATGCGTCTGCCGGTTGTCGTGTCAGTTCGTCGTCTATCGCCTGCATGTAACCCTCAGGCAGCACCACGTCACTGTCTAAAACTATCAGGTATTCGCCTTGGGCATGCTTTGCACCGTAGTTACGGCTCTGTCCGGGGCCGCTGTTTGGTTTAGAGAAATACTTTAGATCGAGCCTATCGGCATATTTATTGCATACTTCGAGGCTGGTAACCTGTGA
>CAUUQE010000228.1:0-3253 GCA_963547065.1 uncultured Prevotella sp.
CCATTTTTTATGCTTATCTTTGCAGACGAAAAGATTATCTTCTGCTTGTGTTTGCAGGCAAAGAATAAGATTTGTACGTATTTCCACCAGTAAAAAAGACGAATCTTTGGAATGCGTATTTTTAAGACATTGTCTTTAAATACTTAAAATAACTTTTAAAATTTTGGTATATGAGAAAAATATTTTATTTGATTATATCTATTATCGCCATTACAGGTTGTAACACATCAGAAACAGATGAACACTCTAACTCCATTCTTTTATTTGAACAAGCCATGCGTAATACCCAAGCAGGGCACGAAGCCAATAATGATGGTACACCTTTCGTATTCAATGGCTTTACCAACCCTAATCAACAATGGCAAAAAGGCGGTACGGTAGACTTGGGTGCAGCTTTCAATATCGCTTCTTGGAACCATAAATCACGTTTTTACAAGACATGTGGATGGGGGCTTTATGATGAAAAAGGGACATGTGTCTATCCCAATGAGAAACGCAATATGGATCGCTATTGTCTTACGGGAGGTTTATTTATAGATAGAAATAACCCCAATCCGAATACTTTGATAAACGTGAGAAACTATCGTGTATACGTGCTTTACAAAGGTGAGAATGTATGGCGACGTATAAATTTCCCCAAGTCGCAGATAACCGACGAGACACCTATCAGATGGTCGGGCGCATACGACAAAAATTATGTCAATGTACTTTATAAACCGGGTGACTCCAACTCTTTCGGTTTCTATAAGCCCGTTCAACGCAACGGTTATTCTGTCATTCCTATCCCCAAATCAGGTAAGTACTATTATTACGGAAACAAATGGTGTGATGCCAAAGTCATTATCAATCATTTCGGAACCAACAGTATGAATATCCCAAAAGATATAGACTTAAGTCGTGTGGAGGGTATTTATATTACAGTGGATGTGCGTTTAGATCCGAGCACTCCCGATGGTAAGGTAGGTATGGACATCAGCTTAAATGGTGGCTATGTTGGCATTGATAAGCCATGGGCTCATGGTTTCGGTATCTCACGCGTTATTACCATCGCTCCTAAATGGAAGACCATCAACTGGATAAACTATGAAGGTGGTCAAGGCGCGAGAGATTGCAGCGACAAGGTGTTGAGTAAAAAACGTATTCTAAGTACAACCTTGCCAAACGACTAAAACAACAAAATCAGAAGTATAAAGAGAATCTCTTACTTCGTAAAGATTTCGGTTTATAATCAAATCTGTGTAAGTGTGTTTTCTGTGCAAAATATTTCCAGATCATGTCTGATATATCAAATACAAATTATAGATTTATACTTTAATTTTTAACTTAAACCCTATTAATTATGAGAAAAATCATTGCTGCATTGTTTATGCTATTCTTGCTAATTGCTTGTGGAGGCAAGGACTCCCCCATTGATCCCGACACACCTAAGCCTAATCCTAAGCCCAACCCCCCAACACCTCCCGAAGAGATTGTTACACCTCCAAGAGTACGTGGCTTTATGGTAAGCAGTGCAGAGTATTTAGACAAGAATACTATCAAAGATGCTAAATCATGGGGTGCTAATGTTATCAGAATGCAGTTTAACCCTGTGAATTATGCAACAAAGCGGCAACGTGACTTTTGGGAAGCTCTGCCGGATTATCTCAATATGGTGCAAACAAAAATTGATGCTGCCCGTAATATTGGTATGAAAGTTATCATAGATTTACATGAGCCACCTATAACGATTAATGGAAAAGTTCCTTCAACTACAACACAAGGAAAGGAACAGTTTTGGGAGAATCCTGTACTTAAAACTAATTTCATTAGGATGTGGAAAGAGATTGCCACGAAATTCAAAGGCAATGAATACAACGATGTAATTTGGGGATACGATCTCTTCAACGAGCCACAAATTAATTGGCAGCATCCACCAAAGCAATGGAGAGAAATGTCTCCTGATATTATTTCAGCCATCAGAGCAATCGATAAAGATGTGTGGATTGTTTATCAGCCTGCCATCAATAATAACGAATATAAAGATTATAAGCCTTTGAAAGACAAACGTGTTATCTACAGCATTCACTTTTATAGACCTTTCTATTTCACTCATCAAGGTGTAGAAAAAATATACGTGGCCGAAAATATGTCACGCGAACAGGCACTTGCTGCTATCCAAAATAAGTATCCTGATAATAGGTGGAACCGCTCCGTCATGGAGGCAGATCTGCGCACGGTCGCCGATTTTTCAAAGAAATATCATGCTCCTATACTCGTTGGTGAGTTCAGCGTCATCGCATGGGCACCTATCGAGAGTTCAAAAGCATGGCTGACGGATGCCATCGATCTTTTTGAGAAATACAACTTCTCGTGGTGCTATCATGCTTTCCGTGAATGGCAAGGTTGGAGTTTAGAACATGCAGAAGGCACAAATGCATTCTGGTTTAAGAAAGATCCGACGCCAGCTGCCGTAAAATACGAAACCGAAAGAGCGAAAATTATTAAGGCTGGATTTAAGAAGAATAAATAATAAAAAGAGCTTTCCAATAATCCTTATTTCTCTATTTAACATTTCCTCTTCCACTTAAAGGGAGGAGGAAATGTTGTATTATGGATAAAAATATTAGACGCTATTTCGTTAATTTAACCCTTCTATCCAAAATAAAAGAATAAAACATATTCAAAAGCTAAAGATATATCAAAAGAATATAAATTCTATAATATATTTTTAGTACAAAATTTATTAACAGAACAAATCGTTTCTGAGATTGGCAAACTAATAAAAAATTTAAGTCATTTAACTTAAATCTAATTGTCAAACACAGAAACAATATATATATACATACTAAACCAATATGTTCTATTTGTTAATTGAAATTTATCAATCTGTAATCTAAATGCGGAATATAGATCTCCGAAATTTTCTGCAGTTACAATTTGTTCCTTTCTAAAATATAAAAAAGAAATAATACGCCAGTTCGGGATAAATAAATGCTTATCCCGAACTGACGTTAATTATAGGAAAAAAGATATATATACGATCACAAACTAAAAAAATTAGAAAGTTTTACAAAGAAGTTTTCGGGAGAAAAGTTTGCATGAAATGAAAAAACACCGTATCTTTGCATCTACTAAGCCCAGATGGCGGAATCGGTAGACGCGCTGGTCTCAAACACCAGTGGAGTAATCCATCCCGGTTCGACCCCGGGTCTGGGTACCACAAATCCCTTGTAAGTCTTTGATTTACAAGGGATTTTTCTTTTTCAACATGTAC
>CAUUQE010000229.1:0-3190 GCA_963547065.1 uncultured Prevotella sp.
TGGCGCTTTATCGGCAGTAGATTGCATCACTACGATACGTGCCACCTCGCTCTGTTCTTTTAAACTGTGCATTGTTTTCGCCAATTCTTCTGTTCCTGCCATCGGTAGAAAGCAGTCTATCATTTGCTTCATGTGTTTGTATTTTTAGTTCTTATATACTTTTTCGTCTATTCTTAGTTTACCTATCAGACCGTCTTCATTGGTATAGAGCACTTCGGTCTTGCTTAGCGGAACAACGGTGTTGACCAACGTGTTACCTATCTTGTGCTTCCAGTACACTTTTCCTGTCAATGCGTCGACGGCAAAAATAAGCCCATTCTTGGTTGAACTGAACACCACGCCGGCTTTTTCGGTAAGCATAACGGTGGCATGTTCGTAGCCGAAGCCCACATCGGAGGCCCATATTTCGTGGGTAGAAGGTGTGTCTGTGGCGTAACATACCACGCTGTCTTGCATGGTTTTGGCATATATACGCCGCTTATCCGCCGAGAGTCCGATAGATTCGCGCACCTTGCTTTGATACGTTCTCCACAGCATATCGCCGGTATGAAGGTCGAGCGCCGTCATCGCTCGTTCGGGATCAACGAGAAAAACCTTGTTATGGGCTTCGACGAGCCACACGGCTGCAGGCGAATAGTGCATACCTTTTCTGGCACAAGTAGTCCATTTCCAGCATAAAAGTCCGCTCTGTTTGTCTAACGCATACACAGAATTATCCCATGCACCGAATAACACAAGGTCGTTAGTGACCAAAGGCTTGGTTTCTACATAACCGTGCACATCGCGGTTCTCCCATACAATACGGCCGTTGGTCACATCGATGGCGCGAAACGTACTGTCACTACCGCCGACGTATGCCACGTCTTTATCCGTGGTAACAGCGCTGACTACCGGCCGCCGTGTGTGCACCTTCCAGCGCAATTTGCCGCTTGCAGCATCCACACCATAGATGTTATCATCGGCCGAACCGGCCACAACGACACCCATTCCGATAGCCGGAGTTCCGATGATACGTCCTCCCGTTCGGTATGTCCACAGTCTCCGCCCGTCTTTCTCGGTATAGCAACTCAGTCTGCCGAGGTTATCTGCCACATACACCTTACCCTTATAGGGTACGGGCGAGGAATATATTCCGGCCCGAGATGCTACCTCCCACGCTTTTTTTACGGCAGGGTATTTTCGATTAACACTGAAATCAGGCCTCATATCCGGCGATCCGGGCTTGACATCATAGTAAGATTTCGTAAGCGAAATGGCCGTCCAACGGTAACGCGGATGCCCTACAGGGTGGGTATATACGATCATTGAGTCGGGTGTAATTTCCAATTCATTGTACTGCCCGTAATTGTTTCCCTGCTTTCGTAGGTTGGTTATGTTGATAATACCGGGGATACCGTCGTAACTGAGATAGCTGTTTTTATGATAATGCCCGCCGATGAACGCCTTTACAGGGTAAATACGAACAGCATCAGTTACATCGTTCCAATTGTCGGTATCTTGGGGTAACATCGGCATGTGAGTAACCAAGAACACTGGTTTGCCGTTCTTACCATTCTTCTCTAATTCACTTTTCAACCAATCAATGTCTTCCGGAGGTACATGCCCCAACGCCATACGCATGAGAGGACCGCAGTTGAAACCCAGAAAGAGGTAACCCTTGTGCTCGAACTTAAATCGTTCGTAACCGAAAATACGCTTGAAATCCATGCATCCACTCTCACTCCATTTCTGATCGTGGTTACCCATAATAATATAATAAGGTATCTTCAGTTTGTCTAACTCTTGCTTGGCAATGATGAGAGAGGCCCTGTCGCCCTCGTCGGCAATATCGCCTGTCACGAGAACAAAGTCTAAATTATCGGTTGCATTGATTTGTTTAACGGAGTTGCGCAGGTCTTCCGTCGCCGATGTTTCTTTCGCATTGATGTGAATATCGGTAAGCACAGCGAAGCGAAACGGTTCGCCTGCCGTCGCCGGCAAGACATGACAAGCCATTGAGAATATAGCTGCGAGCAGCACGTATGTCCGCAAATGTAGGATATATTTCTGTAAAATCATTTCAGTAAATATTGTAGTATTTTTCGCATAAGCACGTCTCTATCGGCGCTGTCTGTTACGGCTTCAAACGGAAAGCCGAGGACAACAGAACGCCAGCGGTCGCTTTCATTCCCGCCGAACACGATGCCTGCACTGAGATTATTCTCCGTATAACGGAATGCGGTATATGCACAAGCGTCGGCAGGATCTATGGCATCGGGCGATTCAACCACGTATGAGTCTTCATTGGGCTTATTATAATAGGTAAGATGCAATTGCTCTTCCGTCAGCGGAGATGCCACGTAACGGATGTTTCCTTCGAGTGCGGCCTTGTTATCGCGCCACTTATATTTCAATATGCGCTGTGCAAAATCCTGATCCTCCTTATTTGCAGGGGCTACAGAGTTTTGCCACAGGTCGGTTCCCACATAAGAGCCCGACACGAATACGCGTCCTCCGGCTTGGCAATAGCGCGTGATCGACTGTTGCATGTCGGCATCGAAAGTCTTGAACCTTAGCGGTGTAACGCCGCCGCGCCCCATCTTCGACTGCTTTTGCTTGCCGAGAATAAGGTCTAAGGCACAGTAATCGTTGGTGTTGAGAATATCTTTTGCGGTCAGTGCATTCCTGCTTGTCGAGGCAAAGCTGTAGCCTGCTTTCAGGATGGCCGCACCATGCAAGGCTGGATAATCGAACGTGTTACCGGCGATAACCATCTTTTCGTAGTTGCCATAGCTATCTCCGAAGCCGCTCGAATCGTCGTCTGTCCACGGTATAACGCGCCGGAACTCCTTCATCTTGCCCACATAGGTGATCATGTTGCGGTAAGGAACTCCGTTATCTTGGTCGGCCAAGAAGCCTGCCTGCTCGTCATCGGCCGAACGGAAGTCGTCGGGGGCACTGATACGATCAAAGCCATTGACCACCAGAACGGGCTTTGTTCGGGCGACAGATGATATGCCTACAGAAAGAATTTCCGACGGGAAACTCTCCCCTCCCTTGTTGATGGCCGCAATCTTAAAGCTGACTACTTGGTCTACAGGTATCTTGCAAGTGTAACTGTTCTTCTTTACAACCACGCCGTTGTCGAAATCCGTGTCGCCTATACGGGTATATACAATGTATTTTTCGGCCTTGGCAGTGGGTTCGAGCG
>CAUUQE010000230.1:0-3187 GCA_963547065.1 uncultured Prevotella sp.
TGCCATAGAACTGTTGCTCACACAGAGCATACGAAAGTGTGCCGAACACCAACATTTTTTCGTTACTACGACGTATATATCGCATGGACAGGAATAACCACAACACCCCTAAGAGCGACAGAACAAGCGGCAAACGCTGATCGGACATGCCGAATACAGTCATAAAAGAGCAGTTCGCATAGCTACGGAAAAGAATCGTACGGTTGCTGTTCTTCCATGCCATCTGCCGGCTGCAAAGAGCATTTTCCGCACCGGAAACATCGTAAGAGAGTATGGATTTATCTTTCAATTGGGCGATGGAGAGGTGGTTCCTATAGGCTTGAATGGTGTCGGGGGTAATCCATAAATCGCGTTTCTCGGCCAAAGTCTGCGACAAAGCCTTGTTCATATCGGCGACGATCGAGGCTTCCACAAGCCGATAACTACCGAAACTCGCCAAAAAGGACGATAGTATAATCACGCAAAACACCAAAACAGAATGAACAGGTTTCATAAGCTAAGGGCATTAAGTCGGCTACAAATATAGCGAATTATCGGCAAATAACCTACATTCAGCGGGCAAAAAATAGTCAAAAAGTACAGATACGATTGCGACATACCGAGGAAAAACGTATCTTTGCAGCAGGGTATAATGCTTAAACATAACGCTTATGAACAACGATATCTTTTTAAAGAACGTAGCTATATTATCGAAAGTCTCGAAAGAAGAGGAACGTGCAACGCCGGCAAAAGGTATACCTTTGCCCTCCGTAGAGGCACTTCGCGACATCGTGGAGTTAGTTAAAGTGATCGTATTCCCCGGATTTTTCGACCGTAGACAGGCCGATAGCAATATCAGATCGTACCATATCGGCGTGAATATGGAACGCCTGTTTGCGCTGTTACAACAACAAATTTGCCTTGCTCTGCTCTCAGAAGAGGCGGAAACGGACGTATCGGACGGTAAAAACGCAAAAGATATTGCCCTCCGCTTTATAGACTGTCTGCCCGAAATCAAACGTCTGCTTTACACGGATGTAGAGGCTATCTTCAACGATGATCCGTCTGTAAACAATATCAGCGAGGTTATCTTCTGTTATCCGGTGGTGGAAGCGATGTTACATTATCGTGTCGCTCACGAAATACTGTCGATGGGTGTGCCCGTGATACCACGGATAATTACCGAACAGGCACATGCCAAAACAGGTATAGACATCCATCCCGGGGCACAGATAGGCGAGTTTTTCTCAATAGATCACGGTACAGGAGTGGTAATCGGGGAAACTTGTGTGATTGGAAACCACGTTACATTGTATCAGGGAGTAACTCTGGGCGCGAAAAATTTCAAGTTAGACTCGATAGGTCGGCCGATTAACGTTCCCAGACATCCAATTATCGAAGACAACGTTACCGTTTATTCCAACTCTACCCTGCTAGGACGCATCACGATAGGGCACGATACAGTTATCGGAGGTAACATCTGGGTTACGAACAACGTACCCCCGCATTCAAAAATACTACAAAGTAAGGCGCTCGATGTATCGTTCACGGGCGGATTGGGGATATAAATAAAAAAATAAGAAAATAAAAGTAGTTAAGGAAAGCATTGCACCTGTAGGCACAAAGGTCTATGCACATTAGTTATACATTCAGGAAACTAACAGCTTCGACTACCTTAACTACTTTAACCAACCTAAATTCTAAAACAAAGCGAAAATCGCTTTAATGCCTTTACCCGCCACGTTATTCTTCGGGAGCCTTATCGATCAAGTCCATAAACTGGTCGAGTTTCGGCGTTATGATAATCTGTGTACGGCGGTTACGTTGCTTGCCTACCTCCGTTCCATTGCTTGCTATAGGGTTGTATTCTCCACGACCTCCTGCCGTCAGACGTTTAGGATCTACGCCATAGTGGTTCTGTAGATACTGCACAACACTTGATGCTCGCAGGCATGAAAGGTCCCAATTATTGCGAATATTCTCGCGAGTGATAGGCACGTTATCGGTATTTCCTTCGATCAGAACATCATAGTCTTTGTAATCCATAATAATCTTAGCAATCTTGCTTAGCGTGGTTTGTGCACGATCGTTGATCTCATACGAACCGCTCTTGTAAAGCATATTGTCGGCCAACGATATATATACCACGCCTTTAAGCACTTGTACGTCGACTTCCTTTAGCTCCTCTTTGCTCAATGAGCGGGTTAAATTGTTGGTAAGCACCATGTTAAGAGAGTCCGACTTACTCTTTACCTCCACTAAATGACGTATGTATTGGTTAGATTCGTTGATCTGATCGACAAGTTTCTCTATGCTGATGTTATTCTGATTAGCATTTGTCAAACTCTTATCAAGCGAATTCTGCAATGCGGCATAGTCTCTTTTCTGCTGAGCCAGCCGTTCTTCGAGTGATGAAACGCGTGCCTGCGAAGCAGCCAACTGCTCTTTAGTTTTCTGATAACTACTGCTCAATTTGGTATTTTCGTTCCGACAATTGTCTAAATCCTTCTTGCTTGCACAACTCGAGACGAGCAGTAAGCCGGAAAGAAACATCATCGGAAACATATACTTCCTCATCATTTCTTTATAATTTTTTATGGTTATACATTATCATTACAAAATTATAGATAAGACGTATAACAGAACAAGATGTTATGCGTAATTAAAGTATTTTAACCATACAGCGCATGTTTTATTCTGTGTTAACACGTTTAAATCCCCTATTTACAGCACATTTGGCAGCAAGCAACGCTATTTGTCAGTCCACGAAACTACTTTCAGCAGTAATATAGCATATATCTATCGCCCATAAACAGCATGTCTAAGAAGTTTAGACAGCACATCTAAACATCTTAGATGGCACATCTATCCGAGACAGTTATAATACCTTTGCAACCAACAAGATATAAACTCGGTTCCAATAACATAATTTCATTTTCATTGAAAAGAAAGGAAGATATTCCTATTCACTAAATTTTCTCGACTTCCATAAGATATTTTTCTCCTTTAAACGAATAAAGAGCGTTTATTAGAAAAATAAGAAAGAAATCCTGTATTTCCATTTTGGAAAACTTATGTAAATCAAATTTCAACAGTATGGCCACCAGATATTTACCATTCATCTCTGATCATTCACCCTAAAGCAGGCCAAGTTTCCATAATGCAGCACATCTCCCTCTACTATAAGAATAGACCGACAAATGCTGGT
>CAUUQE010000231.1:0-3182 GCA_963547065.1 uncultured Prevotella sp.
ATGTGCAACCTTTCTCAGTTGATTTGAACTGCAAATTACTTGACAAAAGTACATTATTCAAGCTGAATACTAAAATAAATAATATATTTTATTTTTAAATACATTTAATTTTGAGTATATTTGCAACAGATTTTTTTGACATAATAGTCAAGAACGATTTTTAGTATAATTGATAAGTGTATTTGTAAACAATGGTGAATGTCGTTAAGTTACGCAAAGGCTTAAACATAAACCTTAAGGGAAAAGCGATTCAAAAGAAAGTGCCCATAGAATTTCCGTCTGAAATTGGTCTGGTTCCTGCGGCGTTTGAAGGTGTCGTTCCTAAAGTCGTTGTTAGCGAAGGTGATGTGGTGAAAGCCGGTGATGCATTGTTCGTTAATAAGGCCTTTCCTGAGGTTAAATTTGCTTCGCCTGTCAGCGGGAAAGTTATCGAAGTTGTAAGAGGTGATCGAAGAAAAGTTCTCTGTGTAAAAGTAGAAGTTGGTAGCGAACAGCAATATTTAGATTTTGGGATTAAAGAAGTATCAAAGTTAAGTGGCGAAGATGTTAAAAGAAACTTGCTGGATGCAGGTTTGTTTGGTTATATCAATCAGTTGCCTTATGCAGTATCTACAAACCCGGAAGTTCAGCCAGAAGCTATTTTTGTTTCTGCTTTGAGGGATATGCCGTTAGCTTCTGATTTTGAAGTAGAACTTGCTGGTAATGAAGACGCTTTTCAGGTAGGTTTGTCGGCATTGAACAAAATAGCGAAGGTACATTTAGGGATAGGACCAAAACAAGTAAATAGCACGTTAACAAAAGTTGCTGATGTAGAGATAACTATCTATGATGGTCCATGTCCTGCAGGGAATGTTGGAGTACAAATAAATAATACAAGACCAATAACTAAAGGAGAGGTTATTTGGATAGTTGATCCTGCTACTGTAATCTTTATTGGAAGATTATTTCTTACAGGTAAAGTTGATTTAAGAAAAGTGGTTGCAGTCGCTGGTAGTGAAGTGAAGAAGCCATGTTATATTGATACGATTGTTGGAGCGCCATTTTCAAGTTTGTTGAAAGGACAAATTGATAATGCTGCCCATATAAGAATTATCAATGGAAATCCATTGGTAGGTAATAAAAGTTGTATGACGGATTATGTTGGAGGTCATACTTCTGAAGTGACTGTAATACCGGAAGGTGATAATATCAATGAGATGTTGGGGTGGATATCGCCTCGGTTAAAGACTTTCTCTGTGTCACGCAGTTATTTCACTTGGCTGTTTGGCAAGAAAAAAGAATATTGTCTTGATGCGCGAATAAAGGGGGGAGAACGTCACATGATTATGAGTGGAGAATATGACAAAGTATTGCCAATGGATATTTATGCAGAGTACCTTATAAAAGCGATTATTTCAGGAAATATAGATCGTCAGGAACAATTAGGAATTTATGAGGTTAGTCCGGAAGATTTTGCTTTGGCAGAATTTGTTGATAGTTCTAAACTGCCTCTTCAAAAAATAGTTCGTGATGGTCTTAATTCATTAAGAAAAGAAAATGCATAGAAAATATGAGCTTACGAAACTATCTTCATAAAATTAAGCCAAACTTTCAAAAGGGAGGAAAATTTCACGCTTTTGAAAGTGTTTTTGATGGTCTTGAAACATTTTTGTATGTGCCTAACCAAACCTCAACAAGCGGTGTAAATATTCATGATGCCATTGATTCAAAACGTATCATGAGCTTGGTGGTGATATCGCTACTGCCCGCAATGATATTTGGTATGTATAATGTTGGATATCAGAATTATCTTGCGGCAGGAACTTTAGCAGAGGCTTCATTGCTTGAAATTTTCTTGTTCGGTTTCCTTGCTGTTCTACCCAAAATTTTAGTTAGCTATATAGTGGGATTAGGGATTGAATTTGCTTGGGCGCAATGGAAGCATGAAGAAATTCAAGAGGGGTATCTTGTTTCGGGTATTATAATTCCGTTAATCATTCCTGTTACAACTCCTTTGTGGATGTTGGCTTTAGCTTGTGCTTTTGCTGTTGTATTTTGCAAGGAAATTTTTGGTGGAACAGGTATGAATATATTCAACGTTGCTGTTGGTGCGCGTATGTTCCTATTCTTCTCATACTCATCTAAAATGACAGGTGATGCCGTATGGGTGGCACAAGAATCTATTTTAGGCATGGGGAATAATCTTTCAGATGGGTTTACAATGGCCACGCCTTTGAGCCAAATAGGGCAAGGAGTTCAGTTCAATACAAATATACATGATGCGGTGATAGGTTTAATTCCGGGTTCCATAGGCGAGACTTCTGTTATAGCTATAGGAATTGGTGCCTTCATCTTGTTGTGGACAGGTATTGCGTCATGGAAGATAATGAGTAGCGTTTTCTTTGGTGGAGTTGTGATGGCATTGATATTCAAAGCTTTAGGAATGACGTCAATCAGTTGGTATGAGCATATTATTTTAGGTGGATTCTGCTTTGGAGCTGTTTTTATGGCCACAGATCCAGTGACGTCGGCACGCACAGAGATAGGGAAATATATCTATGGTTTCGTCATAGGCGCTATGGCGATTATTGTGAGAGTGATGAATCCTGGTTATCCAGAAGGTATGATGCTGGCAATTTTCTTTGGAAATATGTTTGCTCCGCTGATTGATTATAGTGTGGTAAACCAAAATGTTTCACGTCGTCTAAATCGTTTAAAGAAGTAGGAGGCCCTGACATGAAAACAACTTCAAATGCATATACGATTCTCTATTCTGTAATATTGGTGGTTATTGTGGCTTTTCTGCTAGCTTTCGTTTATACGGCTCTAAAACCAATGCAAGATGCGAATATTGCCCTTGATAAGAAGAAACAGATTCTTAACTCTTTAAATATGCGAGATTTATCAAGTAATCAAGCTGAGGAAACATATAACCGAATCGTTCAAGAACAGAAGATTGATGATAAAGTTTATTATAAATGTAAAGTAAGAGGGAAGGTAGTCTTTGTTTTCCCATTAAAAGGAATGGGGTTATGGGGAGGTATTTCTGGTTTTCTTGCTGTGGATGGTTCTGATATGAAAACGGTTTATGGAGCATACTTTAACCATGAAAGTGAAACTGCGGGCTTAGGAGCAGAAATAAAAGACAGCCAGAAATGGCAGGAGAAGTTTATTGGAAAGAAAATTTTTATTGACGGATCATC
>CAUUQE010000232.1:0-3120 GCA_963547065.1 uncultured Prevotella sp.
AATACCGCAAAAAGCCTTATATTTATTTTGTAATCCATTTTCATTTTTCTTTCTCGCATATTATCTGAATATCATCTATCAGTAATTTACTGCCAATCGCACCCTCGAAATGGTCGCCATTTTTACTCGAAGAGAATACGATGGCCAAACTATATCCTTTATTCTCGAGGAGTTGTTTGTCGATCTGTGCCGAATATTCAAAGTTTATATCGAAGAATGTCCATGTTTCTACTGTTTTTATATCATGCAGTTCAGCAATGGCAATGATAAGGGGACTTGTCTTGATATTACTTCCGTCAAGCGTAACTGCAGCTCCCATATCATCATGGTTTTTATAGAACACGGCATAAATGGCAGCGCTATCGGTCTTGTCAGCGACAGAATTACCGTTTATATCTTGAAACTTAGGCCCCGGTACATATTGATAATATCCCTTGAATGAAAGAGGATGCCGGTCAAAAGGCACTCCAAAATGCGTAGACTTCAATGGATTTTTCAATGCTTCCCTAAGATCAAAAGAGCCAAGGAAAAAGTTTCCTGCAGCCAATCTCTTATTTGCCAATACACCAAACGGTCCTGTATCACGAGTTATTAGTTGAAGCCCTGCCCCTGTTCTTCCATTCTTAAGTGGAACAGATGGATATTCATCGGGCTTTGCAGAACCCATACTCAAAGCAAATCCGGCATTACCATTCGCCCAAAAATTACCATTCGAAAGGGCATTATACCAAATATAATATTTCTTTCCTTGGGGTTCGAGTTCGTAATTTTCGAAACCGAAATCTATCGAACTCACAAAAGATACGAACGAAACTTTATATGTACGATGCCACATACCATCTTCCGAAGTAACCGTATAGTCCACAGGTGATAATGAAAAATTGTGCACACTACCGCTCTGCGGAACGACCGTCGCACCATTCGTGGTTCTGAACATCGGTGCAATAGCCGTCAAATCAGCGCCATGCCTTACACTAAAAACAATAGTGCTATCTGTAGAAAGTACATTTTTCAATGTATCTGTCACATTGAAAAACAGTTTCTCCGGTTGATCAATATGTACGAAAACTTGTTCAATATCACATTCGGCATTAAATGCTTCTTCCTTAAAACATGAAGAAAACAGTAAACAAGAACCGATAAAAAGAAAGGTTATGATCTTTGTCATCCAATTAAATCAATTATATTTAGGAGACAAAGATAAACATTTTTTCTGAAATATATCAAAATAACGAAATTTTATTATTGTCTGATTCATTTCGAAAATAGTACAAAAAAACTAATCAACAAATATAATCTTAATATAACACTTGTCAGTTATTTTTTAATTAATATTTTAATTTACAAGAAAAGCGTAATAGTTTTATAAAAATATGCCACATCATTATCATATAAATATGGGTATTTTTTATTTGGTTTCTATTTCCTCTTTCATGTCTATAAACTGATTTTGTGCATCATAGAACTCATATTGTAAGAATGCAAGCTTCTGTGAAGAAATAATATGCACACCCCATCCATACTTCAGCTGCCACTTACGTTTAAGAGAAAATACTCCCTGATTAATATAAGCTGCTACATATGGATGCACATGCAGATAAAATTTTTTGACACCAATCTTGTTTACTAGTTGGTCAATTTTACTTTCGAGTTGCTCTGTAAACAGGATGCTCGACCTTATTTTACCGCTGCCGAAACATGTAGGACAGTTTTCTTCTACATTCACGTCCATAGCCGGACGCACACGTTGTCGTGTAATCTGCATCAAACCGAATTTACTCAACGGTAAAATGTTATGTCTTGCCCTATCCTGCTGCATATTTTTGCACATTCGCTCATAAAGCATTTGTCGGTCTTCAGCCAAATTCATATCAATGAAATCTACTACAATTATTCCTCCCATATCACGTAGTCTTAATTGTCTTGCCAATTCGTCGGCTGCACCTAAGTTTACTTCGAGTGCATTGGCTTCCTGACCTTTTTCGTTTCGCGCACGATTCCCGCTGTTTACATCTACTACATGCAAGGCCTCAGTATGCTCGATAATCAGGTAAGAACCATGCTTATAATTTACGGTTTTACCGAAGCTCGCCTTAATCTGCTTCGTTACATTGAAGTTATCAAAAATAGGAACTTTCCCTGTGTACATCTTGACGATACCCGCTTTGGCAGGAGCAATCAATGTTACATAGTCTTTTACCTCATTGAATGTTTCTTCGTTGTTTACGTAAATGTTTTCGAAATTAGGATTGAAGATATCGCGTATCAACGCAATAGCCCTTCCTTTTTCCTCGAATACGAGTTGTGGCCTTTTTTGTGTTTTTTGAACTTTTGTCAGAGTATCTTCCCAACGCTTTGTCAACACTCTAAGTTCTGCATCCAGCTCTGCAACTCGTTTCCCCTCTGCAACCGTACGAACGATAACCCCGCAATTTTTCGGTTTTACACTATGGATGAGTTGTTTCAGACGCGCACGTTCCTCGCCACTTTTGATTTTAGAAGATACGGAAACCTTATCGCCGAAAGGTATAAGAACCAAAAAACGCCCTGCAAAAGATAATTCCCCCGTCAGTCGAGGCCCCTTCGTAGATATGGGTTCCTTTACAATCTGCACCAGAACTTCCTGTCCAACAGTGAGCGCCTGCTGAACACTTCCACTTTTGTCTAAATCAGAGAGATGTGATGCTTTGGCAAATGGATAAAGTTTTTTCCTGTCACTTTGTACCTGCTTTAGATACTTTGCATAAGAATTAAACTTATTTCCCAAGTCAAGATAATGAAGAAAGGCGTCACGCTCATAACCAACATCTACAAAGCAGGCATTAAGTCCCGGCATGAGTTTCTTAATCTTTGCAATGTAAATGTTTCCAACAGAAAAAGAAGCCGATTTCGGCTCATTCTGATACTCTACAAGGCGTTTGTCCTCCAGCAGAGCAGTCGAAATTTCTTTCTCTTGGACATCAATTACAACTTCGCTGGTCATATTACTTCATTTTTTGTAATCTTCGGCACAAAAGGTCTCGGATTACTCATATTATAATAGGCATTTCATATCTTTTTTGGCAAATACATTTACACGCCTCTATTTTGAATAGAACTATCTATATTAACAATTATTTA
>CAUUQE010000233.1:0-3112 GCA_963547065.1 uncultured Prevotella sp.
GAGATACGTCCATTGCCGTTCGTTAAGAAACTGCTGCAATGTTTGCTGCAGATTATCAAAAATGCTAGCATCAGTTCCTTGTATCTGATTATGATTAATCCTGACTGTAGCATTTAATTCTTGTGCATTGCACCTCCCCCCAAAAAGAATACAGACAAATAAAAATATAACCTGTCTTTTCATGAATGGCCAAGAATTTATTTGGTAAAAATATCTCATTTGTTATTGAATTCCCGCAAACGAATACGCGTAAGCACTTGCTTAGTATTGTTAGTAAAATCAGATGCAAGCATCCAACTATAATACCCCGGATCACGCTTAAGAACCTCGCTTACAACCCAACCTTTATATTTACCGAAGTTGAATACCTCTTGTTTACGTGGCTTTCCCTCCTTATCAGTTATCACCTTACCATCTTTATCTGTAATATCTTTATAGACAATCCTTCCTGCGAAATCCACATTATCGTTATTTTTGGAAAATTCGGCGAGTACATCCATATCATTTACAAGCACTCTGTCGGGTTCCTCTGCAATTTCCGGATTATATTTATCCAATTCTCCCATCAAAACTTTATATGTAGCCTCTGTATCTTGGTCGGCACGATGAGCTTCAAAGTCTTCTTCCATCTTTCGGCCACAATAGAATTTATAAGCAGCAGCAAGATTTCGCTTTTCCATTTTATGAAAAATCGTCTGTGCATCAATCAATCGACAATGAGCAAAATCGAAATCAATGCCCGCCCGCAGAAATTCTTCTGCAAGCATAGGAATATCAAAATGGTTGGAGTTATAACCTGCAAAGTCACATCCCTTAAACTGTTCACACAAAGAGCCTGCAATTTCCTTGAAAGTAGGTGCATCCTTTACATCATCATTACTAATACCGGTTAATAGAGTTACTTTTTCCGGTACAGAAATACCGGGATTAACGAATATATTCTCTCTTTCTTCCTTATCATCAGGATATACTTTAATGTAAGAAATTTGTATGATATGGTCATTTACAAGATCAAGCCCTGTAGTCTCCAAATCGAAAACTATCAAGGGCTTTGTTAGATTTAACTTCATTTTCGTACAATTGTTTACTCCCTAACATTAGTCATTAAGGAGCATGGGCATGATAAGCATCAACACATCTTCGTTCTCCGGCTGTATTGTAGGCACGATAATGCCAGCACGACTCGGATCAGCAAGCTGTATGGTAACCTCCTCACTGTCAAGATTAGTTAATATCTCTGACAGAGAACTACCTTTGAAACCGATACTCATTGTCTGCCCTGTATAATCACAGGTAATGTTCTCTTTCGCACTCGTTGCAAAATCAACATCTTCAGATGTAAGTTCTAACTTTCCTGCCTCGAGATGGAAGCGGACGAGTTGACTGCTCTCGCTGGCAAAGGGTAATACACGACGAAGAGCACCAAGCAGAGTCCTACGATCAATAGTAAGCAGATTGGGATTATTCTGCGGAATTACGGAATTATAATTGGGATAACGCCCTTCAATAAGGCGACATGAGAGAATGCCATCCGCATATTGTATTTCTGCACTACGTTCATCAAATTTAATGACAACATCAGTACCATCCTTACCCAAAATATTCCTGAGTAGTGTAGCTGGTTTCTTTGGAAGGATAAATGATGCGGGGGTATCACTCTTAATAGTAAAGTTCTTATTACGAACAAGTTTATGCCCATCGCTCGCCACAATAGCCAAACTCTCGGCTGTAAGATCAAAGAAAATACCATTCATCACCGGTCGCAACTCATCTTGTGCTGTGGCAAAGAGTGAGCGCGAGATGTTGTCATTCAACACAGCCGCATTAATTGTTACAGTTGTTGCACTTTCGGGAATGAGCTGCATACGCGGATATTCATCGGCATTCTGCGCAGTAAAGTTATATATACCATTTAAGTAGAGTACCTTTATTGCAAGGCTTGGTATATCAACATCAAATGTCAATGGCTGTTCTGGCAATTCTTTCACAGCATCGAGAATAGTCCTGTTGGGAATAGCGAAACTACCATCTCCATCACTTTCATCGATCTGTACTGAGGATCTCATCATATTCTCACTATCACTTGCCGTAATATTCAATTTTCCGCCTCTGACTTCAAACAGGAAACAATCAAGTATGGGCAATGAATTTTTACTGTTAATCACCTTTGCAAGTGTCTGCAATTGGTTATTAAGTGCGCTGCTTGATAATGTAAATCTCATTAGTATCTTATTTTTTAGTTATTGTTTGTTACAACACTTTATAATAGGTACAAAAATACAAAAAAGCATCGGGCACTGCAAAAAATAAAGATAAAAGTTTCGTATTTTAGAACAATTTTATTAATTTCGCAATCGAATGTTGCATGTTTGGCAGCAAATTAAATTTAATATTAATTAAAGATAAATGATGGATTTACAAGGAAAAGTTATTGCTGCATTACCGGAAAGAAGCGGTGTTTCATCACGTGGCGAGTGGAAAGCGCAGGATTTTGTAATAGAAACTCATGAGAGCTTTCCCCATAAAATGGTTTTTTCCGTGTTCGGAGCAGAGAGACTGCAACGTTTCAACATACAGGTAGGTCAAGAGGTCATGGTATCTTTTGACATTGATGCTCACGAATACAACGGCCGTTGGTTCAACAGCATACGTGCGTTCGACGTGCGTATGGTTGATCCGGCATCTGTGGGTTCTCAAGGAACTCAATCTATTCCAGCAGCATCTACATTCGATTCTGCACCTACAGCTACCCAACAAGGTTCTACAACAACATCCGAACAAACACCTTTCCCTCCGCAGCAACCTACAGCTGAGAAAGATAGCGCAGACGATCTGCCTTTTTAAATTAAAAAGGTTATCGCCATTTTTATAAAAATTAAAATCAACGAGACATTATTTTATTGTGTGTCCCGCTGATTTTTTTATAAAGAGATCTCTACAAAACCAGCCTCTTTTCTACGACAACATCTTTATTTTTATTCTGATATTTGACTTCAAAATAGGGAATGTAACAGTCCAACATGTCTGATATGCCATTTTTTAACTCGTAGCTTCCCCTTATTTGAGAGAATTGGACACAATTATCCCGGGCAGTCGATATAAGTTGTAGGCA
>CAUUQE010000234.1:0-3057 GCA_963547065.1 uncultured Prevotella sp.
AGAAAGTGAGCAACTTCTCAGTACGATTACCCAAACCACAAAGCGACCTTGCCAACTATCTGATGAAAGACCCTTACATCTTTGATATGATGGGACAGACAGATAAAATGGCAGAACGAGACATTGAACGGCAATTGGTTTCTCATATCACCAAATATCTTCTAGAAATGGGTAATGGCTTTGCTTTTGTCGCACAGCAGAAGCATTTTGAAGTAGGCGATTCTGATTTCTATGCCGACCTTATTCTCTATAACATCCAACTGCATGCCTATGTAGTTGTGGAACTCAAGGCAACACCTTTCAAGCCCGAATATATGGGACAACTTAACTTTTATATCAATGTAGTAGATGATACCCTACGTGGTGAGCACGATAATAAGACCATCGGGTTGCTACTCTGTAATGGTGGTGATAAGGTGGTAGCACAATATGCTCTCTCAGGCTATGATCAACCAATTGGTGTGAGTGATTACCAACTATCAAAGGCTATCCCTGATAATCTGAAATCAGTTCTGCCTACAGTGGAGGAAGTAGAGGAGGAACTATGCCGTATAATTGACAATACCCCTCCAAGAAAAGTAATACAAAACAAAAGTTATGAGTAAAAGTAAAAAAGAAGGTAGCAGAAACTTCTACGGTGAGTACTCCCTTGAACAATGGATTAATTTCGTGCTCACAAAAGAAATCATTTTACCCGATTATCAACGAGCCTTTATTTGGGAAAAAGAAGATGTTGAAGATCTTATTGACAGCTTAAAGAATGGCTTATTTGTCCCACCTATAACTATAGGGAATTATGGTGGCAAGACAAACTATATCTTAGATGGGCAACAACGCCTATCTGCAATACTTATTGCCTATATAGGGCTATTCCCAGATAGGGACAAGTTCAAATTCAAAGATAAAGAATATTTATCTACAGCCAATGAAAATGACGATTTAGATGATGAAGAAGATAGAATGCCAATTGATTGGCAATTCAACTGTTTCACTATAGAAGGGCAGGACAAGGAGAGTATTCTCAATAAAATAAACCGTAGTAAATACGACCCTGTTGACTATGAATTGGACGAAAACTTTTGGAAGGACACCTATATAGGTTTCTCTCTTATAATCCCAATCAGTGATAAAAAACCAGAGCAACAAAAGCTATATTCCTCTGTCTTTCGTAATATAAATATTAAAGGAAAATCACTCTCACAGTTAGAGAGTCGTAAATCTCTATATTTCTTAAAAGAGGATTTTGATAAATGGTTCTCTCCTCAATTTGCAAACAGTATAACTATCAATAATGCCCCTATTGACTTTGTACGATACCTATCATTGTTATCGCAATACAAGAAGAATAATGAAGACGCAGGAAGAATTGCGCAGAACTATAAGACTAAAATGGAGAAATACTACGAGTCTTATATCCTTGCAGAAGTCAACAAGGAGGGTAATTCTTTGTTTAACCTTCTGTTAAATTCAAACCCTCAAGGTAGTTTTCAGATACTTAAAAATTGTTTACAAACAGAAAGTTTCCCCAAAAAATTCAACTCAATCATAGATGCCGATATTTATTTATTTGGGTTAATATATTACACAATTGCTAAAGACAAAAGTATATCTATAACCGAACATATTTTCTCTGAAATACAAGAAAAGGTACAAGAATTTAAAAAAGATTACAAGCACACTAAATCACCGTCAGCCCTTAAATACCTTCGCAGCCGCATCCAAGCCTCTATTGATATATACGGACCTAAAAAAATCAAGTATGAAACATAAAGATTTCATTCTTACACCTCTCGCCTCTCTTATAGAGAAAACATTGCTCCCTATGGACTTATACAAGGGACAGGTTTGTAGTTACATTATGAAGGAATACATCTTACAGACTCTTTTCATGAAGTTAACTGGATGCATGGAGCAAAAAGCGAAGTGTATTTTATGGGACATTGCTACCCATGACTTTGAGTATCGCCGAGATTTTTTGCGTGATAATTCCCAAAATGGAGAATATTCTACATACAAAAGTAAGAACTATGTCTATAAGACTCTTGCAGAACATGTGGAAGTGATTGATGATCAAAGAAAGGGAGAGCTACTAACACACCTAGAATATTTCAAAGACCATATTCTTGAGGAAAGCATTCTCAAGATTTGGCTCCCTAGAGAATTGAGAGATCTCAAAATCAAAGATCTATTTGGTAAACAAAGATGGGCGGGGAATAGTCTCTTAGAAAGCCCTCTCAATGATGAAATATATGAAAAACTTTATACACATCGAAATCGTTGTGCTCACAATGTGCTCTCATATCAAGGCAATGCTATGAATCCGCAAAAGATAAAAGAGGTTGGGGGTGCAAGCTATGCCACTTGGTTTACTTTGTTGGTTCTTATGGATATGATTTACATGGAACTATACGAAAAAGTTCACAATCAAATGAAACTAATCTCTCTATAGTTGCCATTCTCTCTTACGAAAAATAAGAATGAAATAAAAGATGGATATGCGGAAGAAGTGAAATTTAAGTGCCTCCTCTGAGTTTTACTTAGAAAGCAAGTGCCTCTGTATTTTTTTCTGTTCCTCCTTTATCCTCCTCTGTTGTATCAGCAGCTCTGCTTGTCGTTGCAGGGCTTGTTCGTAATCAACAACCTTTTGTTGCATCTGCTGAATGAATTTGGGATTGCGATACGAGACAAACATACTGTCAAGATGAGCAAAGTCTGCAGTCGTAGCTTTTCCTTGCATACGCAGATAGCGGTAGCGGAGGTCGTAATCGGAGGCGGTTTGCAGTTGGTTAGCTCCCATACCGAAGAACCAGCAACTGACCATGACCAGTCCGCAGACTAATAAAAGCAACAGGCGCTCGGCTAATTGCACGCTGGCAAAGAGCGAGTAGTTCTTGTACTCTACAGGCTTTTGTTGCTCTATGATGAGTTGCTGCAAGGCTTCAAACTTCGGGTCGAGTTTCTTGCCCGACTGCGAGAGTGCCTCCAAAACAAAAAGTTGGTGTTCCTTGATTTTGGCTTGCGTCTCTTTGGAAAGATGAATTTGCACGGTTTCTTGCG
>CAUUQE010000235.1:0-3012 GCA_963547065.1 uncultured Prevotella sp.
GAATGGAGTTGAAGGAAATATAATTTATGACCAAGTTATTGTTCCTCAACAAGAAGGAGTTGTCTCCATTCCTCCAGTTAAATTTGTTTATTATGATTTGGTTCAGCATAAGTATGTTACCCTTCAGACATCTCCGATGGAATTGAAGGTTATGCGTGGTGATGGTAGTTCTAAGGATATTTTATCAGTAGATTTACCCAATGAAGATATTTTACCTTTGAAGGTTGGTGATAGTGCATTGGATAAGGTGGGTCATTTCTTCTTTGGTTCTATTCCATATTATATTATCCTTTTGTTACTACTTGTTAGTGGGGCAATTTTAGCTTATAGATATAGGGATCGTTTTGCTCATCGTGTTGATATTGTTTTGAAGCGAGGTAAAAATGCAAGTAGGATAGCTACTTCTCGCTTACATTCGGCTAATCTATTAAAGATGAAAGGGAGAAATATAGAGTTCTATGATGAAATCTTACAAGCACTTTGGGGCTATGTTAGTGATAAATTAAATCTCCCAGTCGAACAATTGTCACGTGATAATATTAGTGAGCAATTAACGGCTATTAATGTTCCTATGGAGGTTATAGACAAGTTCATTACGGCTATAGATGAATGTGAGTATGAGCGTTATGCACCTGGAAATGAGAAAGGGAATATGCAAAAGACATTTGATGTAGCAATGGAAGCCATTTCAGAGATGGAAGAAACGATTAAAAAAATAAAGGTTCAGAAGTCTAAGAATAATAATATTCTTTCCTTCTTGATGATAGTTTTATTAGCTCTCCCTATCCATGCCTTCTCTCAAACTAAGTCAGATGTTGACAAATTATATCAAAAGGGAAACTATGCACAAGCTGTAAGGGGATATGAAAAGTTATTGGAACAAGGCGAGTCTGCGGCTTTATACTATAATTTAGGGAATTGTTATTATCGTCTCGATAATATACCTCATGCTGTTCTTGCTTACGAACGTGCCCAACGTTTGTCTCCTAGTGATGATGACATTCGTTTTAATCTTCAATTGGCTCAATCAAAAACAATTGATAAGTTAACGCCAGAATCAGAAATGTTTTTCGTTACTTGGTATAAGGCACTTGTAAATCTATTAAGTGTAGATAGTTGGGCTTATTTGAGTCTTATTTCTCTATTTCTGGCTTTAGTATCTTTAGTGGTATATATTTTTGTAGAGAAAGAACTTCTACAGAAATTGTCAAGAGGAACACTCCCTTTATTTTTTGTCCTATTTATTCTTACCACATTTTTTGCCATCCAACAAGTATGTTTGTTAGATGCAAGTAATCATGGTATCATAATGTTACCATCTGCTGTAGTAAGAGAAACACCTGATCAAAAGTCTAAAGAGATATTCATTCTTCATGAAGGATCTAAAGTAAAGATTACTGATCAAGGTTTGAGTAAATGGACAGGTGTTCAGCTTAATGATGGTCGACAAGGTTGGGTACAAACCTCTTGTATTGAAGCAATTTAATAAGTTTTATATATAAGTTTATTAGTCATTAATTTTGTATGAGTTTTGAAGCCTTACATACAATTGATAAGTGCGTACTACTTACTCTGAATGGAAGTAATAATTTGTTTCTAGACAACCTAGTCGTGACTTTGACTTCTGCCTATACGTGGATATTGTTGTATGGAGCTTTACTTTATTTAGTTATAAAAAATAATGAAAATTGGTGGAAGATAATGCTTATTGTCGGTACCATAGGAATAGGATTATTGATTGTTGATGGTGTGAATCTTGGCATTGTAAAACCCCTTATTGCACGCCCACGCCCTTTAAATAGTCCAGAATTACAAGGAATCGTTCAATCAGCAAATGGTTATTATGCAAGCGGATATAGCTTTTTCTCTTCCCATACGGCAAATGCTTTTCTAATAGCTGTATTCTTTTGTTTATTAGTGCGTGATAAGATTTTTTCTTGTTTCATGTTCTTGTGGGCTATAATCGTATCATTAACTCGTCCATATTTAGGCGTACATTATCCTTCAGATATATTTGTTGGTGCAATTTTTGGAACTATAATTGCCATTCTCATTTATTTTTTATATCTTCGCATTTACATTCGATTCAGTGATAAACTTCATTATATTTCCACACGGTACACCCGCACAGGCTATAGCTTTGCAGATATAGACCTTGTGTTAACGGTACTTGTATTAACATTTATCTATATGGTATTTCGTGCTTTATTATTAATATAAAAATCATATTATGTCAGAAGATACCAAACATATTTGCATTTCCGATTATAATTATCCACTCCCCGATGAGCGTATCGCCAAATTTCCGTTGACAGAGCGCGACCATAGCAAGTTATTGCTTTATAAACATGGTGATGTATCGGAGGACATTTTTTATAATCTTCCTGAATATTTGCCTAAAGGTGCGTTGATGGTTTTCAATAATACGAAAGTCATTCAGGCACGTATGCACTTTCGTAAGGAGACGGGAGCACTGATAGAGGTCTTTCTTATGGAGCCCGCCTCACCATCCGACTATGAGCTAATGTTTCAAACGAATAAAGATTGTTCTTGGTTTTGTATGGTTGGAAACTTAAAGAAATGGAAGGAAGGCTCATTAAGACGTGAATTTGAAATTAAAGGACATAAGCTTACTCTCACTGCAACAATGGATCGTAGTAAGGTGCAGGAGCAAGCTGGTGGAACGAATCATTGGATTCAATTTGAGTGGGATAATGCAAACATATCATTTGCTGAAATTCTTGAAGCCGTAGGTGAATTACCTATTCCTCCATATCTTAACCGTGCTACAGAGGAAAGTGATAAGGAAACTTATCAAACCGTATATTCAAAGATTAAAGGCTCTGTGGCTGCACCTACAGCTGGACTTCACTTTACCGATAAAGTGCTAAAAGCCTTGGATGAACATAGTGTTGATCGTGAGGAACTTACCCTTCATGTGGGGGCAGGAACTTTCAAGCCAGTAAAGAGTCATGAAATAGAAGGTCATAATATGCACACAGAGTTTATTAT
>CAUUQE010000236.1:0-2996 GCA_963547065.1 uncultured Prevotella sp.
TCGCGCTCTACCAACTGAGCTATTGCCGCAGAATCCTCTTTAAAAGGTGCATTTCTCTAAATGCGATTGCAGAGATAATATTTTTTTCCGAGTTGCCAAACATTTACTAATTATTTTTAGTAAAAAGTCTATTTTGTTTGTCAATCCATTCTATTTTTATAATCTTCATACTCAAAACGCCGTAATACATTTAATCTACCATCATTGTATATCATAGCTATCGACGGGTGAATAACCCCATTAAACATGCAGGTTTTCACTATTGTATAATGTAACATATCTTCAAAAATTATATTCTCTCCAACTTTCAATGCGTGATCAAAACGCCACATCCCCATGAAATCACCAGCCAGACAACTGTTTCCACCTAAACGATAAAGATTTTTCTTCGTCTTTTCAACACTATTTAACAAGGACTCCTCCACCATCTCTGCATTACGGACAATTGGCATGTAAGGCATTTCGAGACAATCCGGCATATGACAAGTAAAGCTCACATTCAATATAGCCGTGCGTATACCTTGATTTTCCACAATGTCTTCGACTTGTGATACAAGAAAACCTGTTTGCCATGTAAAAGCACTTCCAGGTTCGAGGATTACTTTCAAATGGGGATAGTGTGAATGGAACTCTTGTAAAAGGTGAATCAGTAAATTTATATCATAATCCTTTTGTGTCATCAAGTGGCCACCTCCAAAATTAATCCATTTCAATTGTGAAAACCATTTCGAAAATTTTTTCTCAATATACACCAATGTTCGTTCAAATACATCAGCTCCACTTTCGCAATGACAGTGGCAGTGGAAACCATCTACATCTTTAGGAAGTATAGCAGGCAGTCTATCTGCCGTCACCCCGAAGCGTGTGCCAGAAGAACAAGGATTATACAAATTGGTGCTAACTTCCGAATATTCCGGATTTATACGAAGCCCGATGCTAACGTTAGGATTACTCCATTGTACACGTTCATGAAACCTCTTGTATTGAGACAGAGAATTAAAAGTGAGATGACTTGAATAACGTGCAATATCGGCAATTTCATTTTCAGTATATGCAGGTGAAAAAGTATGCGTTTTCGTACCAAATTCTTCAAATCCAAGACGTGCCTCGTACAGGGAACTCGCAGTAGTAGCCCTAATATATTCTTTGAATATGGGGAATGTTTTCCATAGGGCAAACGCTTTGAGAGCAAGAATAATTTCTATATCAGCACATTTAGCCACGGTATTTATTATTTGGAGATTGCGCCGAAGTTTATTCTCTTCCATTATATACATCGGTCTATCCAAACCAACAAGAGTTTTCAAATTA
Source organism: uncultured Prevotella sp. (assembly GCA_963547065.1). Lineage (GTDB taxonomy): Bacteria > Bacteroidota > Bacteroidia > Bacteroidales > Bacteroidaceae > Prevotella. The sequence continues at coordinate 1,312 of CAUUQE010000236.1, forward strand.
ATATCCATCCTGTTATTTTATATTATTTTAGGCATGCAAAGGTAGCTTTTTATATCCGATATAATTGCAAGATCACATTTTTTTTCATACATTTGCAACTGAAAAGTAATGATAATGAAGCTTATAATACTTACAAAATCTACATTTTTTGTGGAAGAGGACAAAATTCTTAACACTCTCTTCAACGAAGGTATGGATAATCTTCATCTATATAAGCCAATGTCAGTCGCTTTGTATTCCGAACGCTTACTTTCTTTATTATCCGAAGATTACTGTAAAAAAATAACGATTCATGACCATTATCATCTCAAAACCAAATTTAATTTAGCAGGTATCCACTTAGACAATGCCACAAAAAGGATACCTATAGGTTATAATGGCCGTATCGGCCGAACATGTAATAATATTACCACGTTGAAAGAATTCAGACAAAAGTCGGACTATGTTTTCCTCAAAAATATTTTTGATTGTACTGAATTCAAAAATGAAAAATCGAACTTCTGTCTTAAACAATTAGAAAAAGCTTCTCAAATGAAACTTATCGATAAACATGTATATGCCCTTGGCGGCATGAATATAGAACATGCCAAAATTGCCAAGATGCTTGGCTTCGGTGGAATAGTCATATGTGGTGATTTATGGCAATATTTCGATATACATAAACAAGCCGACTTTAAAAAAATAATAACTCATTTTGAAAAATTACGTAGAGCTATCAACTGACGAATCATCCTATATAAAAAAATATAAATGCTACAGAAAATGAGTGAAAACAACTCTTTTTTGGTATTCTCTGGTACGAATACGAGATACCTTGCAGAAAAAATCTGCATAAGTTTAGGTTGCCCATTAGGAAACTTGGTCGTTACAAGATTCTCTGATGGAGAGTTTGCCGTATCTTACGAAGAGTCTATTCGTGGTCGTGATGTATTCCTCGTTCAAAGCACATTCCCTAAATCCGACAACTTAATGGAACTTTTGCTGATGATCGATGCAGCTAAACGTGCATCAGCACGCAATATTATCGCTGTGATACCTTACTTTGGTTGGGCGCGCCAAGATCGTAAAGATAAACCACGAGTAAGTATCGGAGCAAAATTGGTAGCCGATCTGTTGAGTGTCGCCGGTATAGACCGTCTGATTACAATGGATTTGCATGCCGATCAAATACAAGGCTTCTTCAATGTACCAGTAGATCATCTTTACGCTTCGGGGGTTATTCTGCCCTACCTACAGAGTCTTAAACTAAGAGAACTCGTCATTGCAAGTCCAGATGTGGGAGGTTCTAAACGTGCCAATACCTATGCCAAGTATTTAGGTTGCCCCCTAGTTCTTTGCAATAAGACGCGTGCACGCGCTAATGTGGTAGACAGTATGCAAATCATCGGTGATGTAAAAGGCAAGAACGTCGTCATCATCGACGATATGGTTGATACAGCCGGAACTATTACTAAAGCTGCAGATATCATGAAAGCAGCCGGTGCGCTGAGCGTGCGTGCCTGTGCATCCCACTGTGTTATGAGCGGACCAGCATCTGAACGCGTACAGAAGTCCTCAATAGAAGAAATTGTGTTCACAGATTCAATCCCCTACACCAATCGTTGTTCAAAAGTAAAACAACTGTCGGTAGCCGATATGTTTGCAGAAACTATTTGTCGTGTAGTAAACAATCAAAGTATTTCTTC
>CAUUQE010000237.1:0-2995 GCA_963547065.1 uncultured Prevotella sp.
TACAGGTATGTCATTTTCAACCATACGGGAAATGTGGCTCTTTGAGGATGATATGTAAAATGTATTAACAATATTAAAAATAAACGAACAGCTATCGTTGATATTTCTTGTAAAATATAAATCGAAATCCCACCCATGGTATCCGCTTTCAACTTCTCTATGACTTATTCCTCCGTTTTTTTTATTCGCATCATAGCGGTGGAAACGTTGTGTATATTCTTCATTACCAGGATTTCCCCTATAGGAGAGTCTTGAAAAACACACACTCTTACCTATTGCTCGTTGATAGGATAATTGACCGATATGGTATTGCCCATTATACTTTCCCGGCAAACCGCTGTATATATTTTTGTGATTATCGTACTGATAGGTGCTGTGTATTGAGTTTTTGTTTAAGTCCCTGTAATCGATAAAATACGCAGCTGAGAGTTGATTTAAGGAGTCTGTATACATAAAACTGAATAAATTAGTCCCATATCCAGTCGTAATCGAATTTTTCAGATCAAGAGAAGCAAAGTAATTGCGATCTTTTTTATGCTTTGTTTTTATTTCTAATATAGATGCAGCAAAATTCTCATGAGCATACCTTGGTGGAGGATCAGCATAAAAAGTCAACTTCAATATATCATCTGCTTGTAGAGCCATTACTTCCTGCTCTGAAGCACGATGTCCATTAATGATGATCAAAACACTTACCCCCATCTGTGTCAATAGCTTTCCATCACCTAAATTCACTCTGAACTGGGGTAGATTTGAGATAGCGTCTAAAGCATTTGCTCCAACCTCTCTATCTTTTTTTGTAAGGAATATTTCGTCTCTAATTCCATAAGAATTCAATATCTCGGAGGTTATATTGACTTCCGGAAGTATTGTTGACATGGGTTTTAGAACCGTAATCCAATTAACCGTATCTTCGCACGGAGAATTTCTGTAAATAGTCTGATAGCCAATAATTGAGAAGCGAAAAGCCACGCCCTTTTGCACCTTTTCATAACGGAATATTCCTTTTTCGTCTGTTATTTCTATCCTTATTATTTTACTCCTTGTTAAAGAATCAACAAGTGTCACATTCACTCCCAATAATGGTTCCCCATTCTCATCCACACATTGGCCTTCTATATTTATTGCCTTTTGCGCACACAGGCGTAGTGAGATAAGGCAAAAAACAAGCAATTTTATTGCACACCATTTCATGCCCCTAATTGGTAATTTATGTAGTTGATTATGGATTTCTTTATTTTTGCACGATTCCCACTCATTTTACACCAGAATTGTTCGTTTTCGCCATAGTTGCGTGCACACGCACCCATACATATTGGAAGCAAATCACAGCTTAGACAACTCTCGTTCTCAAACCTTTTTTTGAAAAATTCCTCCCTGAATCCGGGCCTCCATGAGATTGTCCCATCTTGATTCAAATGTCCAGGAGGAGTCTGAGAATATAGGTCATTACACGCCGTACATTTAACTACGTTTCCATTGAAGTTGATTGTGTTGTAGTATTTCTTGTCAACATAGCACGAGATATAATTGTTTACGATATCTAAACGCGTAACATTATATCCAGATTGCCCTAAGTTTTCTATTAGTTCGATCACATCATTATCAATAGATTCATCTGTATTCACCTGCCATACTTTTTTGGGAACAATTGTTATCTTCGATCGATTCTCGCATAAAATAAAGCTATTGATTTGATCTATGATCCTTTGATCGAGATTATTCTGCGTGTAATTTATTCTCAATAAAATCTCTACATCGCTTGTATAGCTTAATATGTGATTTATATTGATCAACACTCTCTCAAAGGCGGAGGGACATCCCTGTTGAAACTTTACAGAGTCATGGAGCTCCTGTGGACCATCCAATGTTATGTGAAATCTCTTAAATTCCAAAGAGGATAGTATTTTGACTTTCTCGGGGAACAGAAAATAGCCATTAGTTGTTGCCGCGTGATAAAACTTTATTTTTCCTTCACGGCATTTTTTTATCGCATATTGCCCAATAGGCTTTACAATCTCGTTTAAAAACATAAATGGCTCTCCTCCAAACCATTCAAGATGAAGAGCTGTAATCTTTTCATGATCTATCATATAAGCAATATGTTTCTTCACCTTATCAATAGTAGCAAGCGACATTTTTGACACAATATGATCTTGTATGCAGTACCAGCACTTAAAATTGCATTTAAGAGTCGGTAAAATAATAAGAAAGTATTCTCGACAATTAATTGCTTGTTCGTTTCTCTCTCTGATTATATTCAGTTCATCAACAGAGTCATCTACGAGAAATCCTTTTTCGACTAATTTATTATAGAACTGGGGGCTGACTTCTTCTAATTGTGTAGGCTGTTCAAGATATTCAGCAATTTTCTCACCCAATCCTGCCGGAAGTGCAAAAAACGTACGCTCGAGCCCATTAAACCAATAAGAAGAGCCTCCTTCTGTGAAAATATAATTATACCTACTTGCCTTCATGTCACTTGATCGTTATTTATTTAATCACGGAAATCTATCAAGGCTCCTCGAGATGATAACTTCACCCCTAAGAGACCTCGACAGATTTCTTCTGATGGAGACTAAACATACTTAATCCCACTTGGTTCACCAGGAGGCGGTGGTGGTCCTTGACCACAAGACGCCTGAGCTTCAGGAGGAGGGCCTCCGATAATGATAGTACAGTTGCATCCAGCTACATTATTAATACAACCGTTCTGAGGCGCTTCCGAAGGAGAAGCACTTCCTCCCTTGATTTCTGTTGTTTCCAACAGAGACAATTCCTCAATTGAAAAGTTATTCTTCATATTACTGCAATTGTCGTAATTATGCCCTCGCTATGGTTTTCGGGTTTTACCTCCCTACGCTGTGGGTGGGAATCCACTTCTTTCTTTTTGCCCCAAAAATACGAGTAAATACCCCACCTGCCAAATTTTTCTGCAACTTTTTTCGCTGATCAAAAAAGAAAGGCGTGATAGATGTAGAAACATACAGCCTGC
>CAUUQE010000238.1:0-2887 GCA_963547065.1 uncultured Prevotella sp.
CTCGGCAGAACACCTTATGCCGGTGAATTTATGGAACCTAACTTATTCGGATAAAAGTATGAGAACAGGTATATTTGTGGGAACTTTCGATCCTTTTACGATAGGACATGCATCGATTGTACGCAGGGCATTGCCGCTGTTCGACCGTCTTATCATAGGCATAGGCATAAATGAGCAGAAGAAATGCATGCTCAGCAAAGAAGAACGACTCGAAGCGATAACCACTCTATACCGAAAAGAACCTAAGATTACAGTAAAGACATACACCGATCTCGCCGTTAATTTTGCTCATCGAGAAGGAGCACAATATATTGTGAAAGGTGTTAGAACTGTAGCCGATTTCGAATACGAACGCATACAAGCCGACATAAACCGCCGGATAGGCAACATAGAGACACTGCTCCTCTTTGCCGAACCGCAATTAGAAAGTGTTTCTTCGAGTATGGTGAGAGAACTGAAAAACTTCAACAGAGATATTAAAGAGTTTATTCCATGATAAGTTATAATGCGGATGGCGTGAGTATGCCGAAGATAAAGAAGCGAGAAACTACGGCTTGGATCAAGGCAGTCATAGCAACTTACGGCCGTAAAGCTGGCGAAATAGGCTACATGTTCGTTGATGATAAGAAAATACTCGAAGTAAATAACCGATATCTGGGACACGATTATTACACCGATATCATTACTTTCGACTACAATGATGGCGATACAATAAACGGAGACCTTGTGATTTCGCTCGATACAGTGCGCAGCAATGCTGAGAAATTCAATAAAAAATACGAAGAAGAACTGCACCGCGTGATTATTCACGGCATACTCCATCTCTGCGGTATTAACGATAAAGGGCCGGGAGAACGCGAGATTATGGAGGCTAATGAGAACAAAGCGTTGGCATTACTACGCAGTTTGCAAGAAAAGAAACAGGCAGTTGTCCGAGAAAAACACGATACTCGTTCACAATAGACATTGTATGTAGTACTGGTGAAAGTGATAACGGTGCTTATTAAAAAGAAAAAACCTCTCCTCTTTTAACTATAAAAAGGAGAGGCGTCTTAATATAACACATCTAAATAAAGAAATGTCTGATAGATTTATCAGACATTTGCATTCCATATTTATTTCTTGATTACAGTAAGTACTGCGTTCTTCGGATCGGCAGAAAGGTCGAATGTAAGTACGTAAGTATCGCCGTTATTCAGTGTCGATCCATCTGCCAGATAGATATTTCCGTCATCATGACCGGGGGTACCTTCGCCAATTATGAACGGAACAGGATTGCCCGTGACGCGATATTCGCTACCCTCTTTACCACGAAACTCTGCTCCCCAGCCTGCTTGACCGAAGAACTTGAAGTTAACCGAAGATGGATTAAGCTGCTTGCCAACAGTAAATGTTAGCTGATAAACTTTATTACGTATTTGCGCCATGCACAATGCATGGTCGGTATCCGTCCACCATCCTTGACCTTGTATGAATGTATAAGACGGTTTGGCCAGTCCATCGCTGCCGATAATCCAAACAGCTCCCGTTCCATCAGTCTGCAACTTGGCCGGTTCTCCGGCAGAAACAGCCCACACCTGCAGTGCTTTCCGCGTGTAATTGGCCGTAATGTGATAGGTTCCGGTTACGGCATTAAACTTGTAAGTTCCATCGCCATTGCTTGTAAAGAAGTCGGGATCGTAGTACCAATTGCTACCTGCCAACGCCGCATCGCCCACAAACTTGTAGTTATACCCCTGTACCAAATTGCCGTTGAAAGTATTGGCAGCCTGTGTAAGCACAATCTCTTGATAACCGGTGTTGGGATCGAAGATGGGCGAATAAGCATAAGTTAGCGTATTGAACGTAACTTCGAAACTCCCCGTGTGGGTGCTTACAAACGATATGTTGTCCGTAACGCCTTGCGTAACACCTTGATTACCCTCACCGAAAGTAATCTCATTGCCGTTTGTACCCTGCTTGGGAGCAATGATATAACCGAGAATGGTCTTTTTGCTAGGTGAGTTTACGATTGTAGAAAAGAGGTAAGGATTCGAGACATTGGGCGTCATCGTGTAGCGAGTACCTTCGGATGTTACCAACGTGAGCGATTGGTAATGCGGTCGCGTAACGGGAAGATCGATCACTTTCTCGACCGTAGTGAACCTGATGTTCTGCAAGATGAGTTTCAGCTGTGCGTTGCCGTCGGGCACAGTTTTATAATAAGGCACGAATAACTTCAAATGGTAGTCGCCTTCGGTCTTTGTTCTAAGGGTTTGCTGTGCCACCTCTTCGTTGCTGTAAAGCAATGATGCTTTGAGTGTAGAGAGTGCTACACCGTTGTTGTCAGCACATTTCACATTGATTGTAATGCTGTCGCCAAACATTGCAGGCGTCACTTCATTGACAGTAAGCACAGGAGCTCCGTCGCCTCCTTTATCGTCATTGTTGCACGAGGTTATGAATAACGCACCAAGCAATGCCATGAATAAATATCTTAAGTTCTTCATATCTTCAATATTCTGTTGTTATTTGTTCCATTTGCACGACACAATCGATCCCGTTGGAATTCTGCAACGGAAATGATTCTGCCCGTCGCTGATCGTAACATTGCGGTCTGCATCGCCGGTATTCAGCATAACTATGGCTTTTGTTCCATCGGGGTTAAGAAATTCCACATGTGAGAAATCACCCAATTGAGCACTGTCTGAAGTGACTCCGATGCGCACTGCGCCCGGATTAACCACACTCGACATGTGGCATATAATAAAGTAATGTGAGTTATAATGCAACTGTTTGTAACCGTTCTGGTCGATGTCTACCGCTCCAAAACAGGTTTGGCATCCTCCATCAAGGTTAGGCCCCATATTCTTGTCGAGCATTAAGTTCCAAACCAAAACAGCTTTGC
>CAUUQE010000239.1:0-2883 GCA_963547065.1 uncultured Prevotella sp.
AAGGCCGCTTCTTGTACTACTTCTCTGTTTATGAAATCCTATCAAAGAACGCTGTCTTTTTACTATCCCGCTCATTTTGCGAAAAGCGAGTGCAAAGGTATATAGTTTCCTAATTACTTCCAAATGTTTCAGCGATAATTTTGTTCCTTTCTTTATATTTTTCCTGTTTTGTGACAAAAAACGCCATACAAATGTGACTTATCGTATCACAGAACAATTTCTCTCCTTATTATAATTGGGAGCTTTGACAATATTTCGCCCTCACCTAATTAGCAATTACAAAGAGCATATTGTACTTATCTGCTATATACCAGGCTTCCTTTTACGATAATATTCTCTTATCTCCGAAACTTTTTACTCTTACCATTTAAGTTCCTCTGAGAAACCATAAGATCGTACATTGTTGCCTATACTGACAGAATTCAAAGAAAAAGCCAGACTGAAAGCATGCGTATTATTGTTTTTAACACCTGTAGCAGACCAATAATACCCCAAACGCCCAACATGCTGTAGCTTACCATCGTGATAGAAACCTTTGGCAGGCAGGTAAAAATAGTCAGATATTCTTGATTTAGTTGGCCGACTACCGATAATATTATTATTGGTGTTGAAATATTCATTAAAATGCTGGGTAGCATTACGATAATCGGAACCATCATAAGCTGCAGCATACATATTCTGAGCCGTCGTCCCATTCTCTGACGCTATGACACTCTGTTTCTTTAACCACATTCCCCCTTTGTATAAATGACCAAGCAAGCTCCAGAGTTCATCTGCATCCCAGTGCGGATCGCCTTTTTGCGCATACCAAAGCATTTGATTCACATTAGCACATTGAGTTGCACTGTTTGCCGCCCAATTAACTCCAGCCCCCGGTGCATAGTACCAACGAGCAGGATCTGCTGCCTGACTCTTCGGATAATTGCTGTTAGAAATATTACCAACAGTGGGTTGACTGCTTTCATAACCATACCAATAATCTTTCTTGGCATCCCACATATAATATTCCCGAGAATTATCCTGTGGAGTTAAATTAGCTGTAATATCATAGATTTTCCCTGCTTCACAGGTAAGATCTACATACTTGGTAACAGTTCCCTCTATAACTCCCTCCGGATTATCCGTAGTATTCTTAAGCCAATAGCGTACTGCCAAATGATGTATACCCGGAGCAATGACAATATAAGCCCCATTGACAGAAATGTCCGTTGACGTATTGGTAATGGGGAATCCATTGCCAGTGGTGAGCGTAATGGTTTTGGAGCTATTTGATATAGGATTATCGGAAAGTGTCCCTGTGGAAAAATCATAAACTCCTGCAATAGCATCCTCAGAGATTACCTCTATCTTAGTAAGAATACTGTGATTGACATATTTATTTGATGAACGGGGCAGAAAACAGAGATAGCTTGCCTTATGATCAAGCTTGAACTTGAATGTCTGTCCATCTCCTGAAGCAAGCGCACTTCCGCAGTCTCCAGATACTCCGGCATGACTGAAATCATTAGGCTGTGCCTGTGTCTGGTGTTCTGAGATTGTCACCTTGTTACCTGCAGTACCGTTCGTTCCCGTGTAATTAACAGTACATCCATCAGCAAAGGTTCCCGACAGTGCGAAGACTCCACGTGTCCTGGCCGAATTAAAAGCACCAGCTCCACTCTGTTGGAAGTTGCCATCAGTGCCCTTAACCCAAATCTTATCACCTGCCGACCAATAAGGCGTAGCCCCATTGTTGAGCTGATGACTGATAGTAGTACGAGTCATTCGTTTAGCGTGTGCCACCGGTTCTTCTGTGGCAAAAGTAACTTTAGCGGCGGCAACGGTATCTTTGCCCTGCATATCCTCTGTCTGTATCGTTCCATCATTGGAACATCCGGACAGTATTGCAAATGTAAATAGCAATATTATATGAAATAAATATCTGCGTTTCATTTTTCCTGTTTGGTTCAATTTATTCACTTTCCTTCTACTTAATCTTCCCAGATATTCTTATTTACGGAAACTTCCTGCTCATTATCTTCCTCATAAAAGTCGCATCGTTTGGCATCTCCAGCAGTTCCTCCCAGTCCGATACCAGAATGATTTCCACTCGCCTCTGTCATCAGGTATTCAACTTTTATGCCGATTATCTCGATTTTCGGGCAAAAATACTTCTGTCTTTTTGATTTCATATTCAATATTCTATTCGCAAATGAACTATTATTATCTTAGCCTTTTGTACCAGCGAAAGGCTATAAAATGTTATTAAAGAATCACATGGTCACCCTTTGCCTAATATGATTCTCCGTTGTTATCCCTTTATTTATAAACCGTTTCTATAACGAAATTGGGTGCAAAGGTACACAAAACTTATGAATGTCGGGAAGCATAAAAGGAAAATTAACGAAAATCCGGCAAATTAGACAGATGAATTATACTGCACGCCGCACAAGAATCCCACGCCTTCCCCTCTGCCGTTACGCATTCAGCGCGGCATGCTGTTCGGGCGTCAGCGACGGTGCCTTCTGCTTTGCACCACGCACCTTGAACTTATCAAAGCCCTGACCGTAAACCCCTGTCACGTTAGTCTGCGTGACAAAAGCCTTCGGGTCAATCTCATTGATGATGGAAAATATTACACTGCTTTCCCTTCTCTTGGCCATGATAAACAGCATTTTCACGTCGTGACCGGTGTAAAAGCCGTGCGCTTCAATCACCGTCGCACCACGATGGGGAAATACAGCTATGCGACTGGCTATCTCCTTGTACTTGTCTGAGATAATAAAGAACTGCACACTGCGATGCATCGACTGCGTTACCTGGTCGATACAGAAGCTCGACACCCACAGTGTACGTTGTCAAACAAAAGTGCACAACTTGACCTCCAATTAAGTTTGGGGTTTT
>CAUUQE010000240.1:0-2879 GCA_963547065.1 uncultured Prevotella sp.
ATTACTCAGATAGAAACTGCTGATATAATTTCGACCATTCTGTGGAAAAAGTGCATCGTTATTCGCCTCCTCCTGCTGATTGAAATAATACTTAGTACCATCAGGAGTTGTAAATACCCAAGATGAAATGATACGACCTTTCTTATTTATCCAAATGGGTTCAATCTTCACATTGTCCTCCTTGTCTTTAACGATTTCCCGATTATGCGTAAAAATGAACCGCCCGGAATAAGAACCGAAACTGTAGTTAAATATATCGGGCGCAAAATCGGACGCACCTTGATGGTCTGTATGCTCAGAGATACGACGAAGAAACTCCAGAGACTCCATTCCGCTCACACACTGAATAGGCATGGACTTGATAGGTGCACATACCGTTACATTCTGGACACTGTAAGCTAACGTTAGGTCCTTCATATTGTCATTTCCTTCATTGAAATAATAGTTGCCATAAAGGTCGTCAGTGCCCATAATCGTATGAGTGACCACACCTCCAGTATGCAGTGCCCAACCTAGTCCAACCAATCCAGCCTCCTGATCTACCTTGACACCTGAAGCATCATAATCCAAAGTAATGGGAATACTAATATCCTTTGCCTTAATAGTATAAATGGGGATGCTAATATTAGGTGTACCAGTATAAAGAGAAACAGGTGTACTTCCGTAGCGAATCATCTCTTGTGCCTGTGGCGAAGGAGGAATGACATTATCGTCGAGCATCATCGAAGTATTGCTACCGCTCTGAGCAATAGTCAAGATAGGAAGTCTTACCAATAATGGTATCAAGCAGAGAATCCTGATAAGTGGATAGTTCTTTGTCGATTTCATAATTTTATTCCTTTATAATTTTTTCGCTGTAAGTTTTCTCATTCACTCGTACCTGTAAGATATAGATTCCTTCAGAGTATTGGCTCACATCGATTTTGTGCTCATGTGCTCCGTCCTGCATCTTTTCGGGATTAGTCTTATAAACAAGCATTCCAGAGAGAGTAAATAAGTCATACGACACTATGGCAGCTTTGGATATGAAATATTCAAATGAAAGCGTCGTCTGTACAGGATTAGGATAGAAATTATAGCGGAACTGTATTTCATCCATTGTAGTATCCTTGTTATTTTCCCCATTGCTCAGATCTTCTTTATTTAATCGATCTTGTATTTTCTTGTTCTCTTCATCCGTAGCCAGATACTCATGATCTGTGGGAGGATAATAAAAGGCCGTTGAGAAATATGGTGTTTTACCGTCATCGCGGAGATTACCGGTAGTAACCGTTTCAAAGATAGGATAACGATAGCCTGCTGCATACCATTTGTAGGAATCCACCAATAGGATGACACTGTCAGTATTTAAATGCCGTTGGATAGCTTCGGCAGAAAGGCTATCCACATGTGTACCCTTCCCATCCAGCATATCCTGGTTAGAAATTAACCGTGTCTTTTCCGAAATTAGCTTGATGGTATGAACCCGCATTACATGACGAAGCGTATCACCACTGGGGAGCATCAACATACCGTAAGCATCGGCTATGGATTTGGATGATCCACATGACGTCATGTCCAGCTTACCACAATACTTTCCTGTACCGTAATAGTAACTTCCGATGCTATCTCCGTAGGCAACGGGAAAATGTAGTAGTAGTTCGGGTAGTGAGTAGTCCATCATTGTCGTCTGATTCTCATACCCTGCCAGCATCAGGGAATCGCCATGCGAGCGGTAATAGTAGCTCGTCTGATGTTCCGTTCCGATGACAGAGTCCGCAGTGCTACCTTCTGCCTGGTAGCGGATGTTGTACTTCTTGTCAACTGCATTTAACTTACCGAAGTTCCAGAACACGTCCTTCCCACTCTTGCCAGGATGTTTGTATTCAACCTGTTGTTTAAATATCCTATCTCCAGGACGAGGTATATTAGTACACTTTTGCAGTTTCTCTTGAGCACTAAGATGGGGTGGGATTCCCATTAATGCTATAAAACAAATATAGAATCTTTTCATGATGCTGATAGGTGATTAAATTAGTAATTAGATAGATGATGAGACCGCAGCAATACATTTGTCAGTTGTTGACATATCTCTTAGATTGGTACCACTCCAATGCAGTGAACAGGATACATAACTGTGAATTGTTTTTCTCAGGTACATAAGAATGTGTTTATATAAGTGTATCTTGTTGCAAAGATATGCAAACAAATTTAAAAAAAGAAATAAATTTCAAGAAAAAATAGATTTTTTTTAAGTAAGAAAACCCAACGGTGAAAAAAAATGAAACTTGTGATAAATTCTAGCGTACGAATAAACACAAAGCGTAGTGTTTAATCACAAACAATTGAGCTGATCTGTTGTTTCATCTTGTCTTAACTAGTATCTATTTTGTGCGGTAATCAATGGTTAAGCTGATTGCTTGATTTATAAGTTCGACGATTTGAACCGATAGCTTTTTCAATTTTTCAAGCAAGATTTGAGCGGTTTTCACGCTATGATAAAGGTAAATGGATTGTACTGTTTAATTATTGGAAACATCTATTTTATGGATTTGTACTGTCAGTTCTGAGAACTTTCTGTTATATTCCACGGCAGATTTATCTACCGTAATCACCTTGAAAATCTCTCCCAAGATACGCATAGAGTTAGACTTGCTTACTGCAACCGATTTATTGTGCAGATTAAAGGCACGCAGTTGGTCTTTCACGTTGGACATACGGGTATCTCATCTGTCACAATGATGTACTTCTTCTGTTTTTTGATGTCCGTAGAGGTTATTATTGGCTATTGGAAAAGCCATGTAATTTTGACCCTTTTGGGCAAATAGAATTTGCTCCTGTTGACCACAATATTATTGCCCCTTGTAAAGTCCTGGTGCAGGGGTCAATTTTATTTTACC
>CAUUQE010000241.1:0-2854 GCA_963547065.1 uncultured Prevotella sp.
GTAAATTATTGATTATCAATATAATATATTCTTTTTGTTTCTCTTGTTTTCACGGCATTGTACCGGGTCTGGGTACATTAGAAAAAAAAGGAAGTGGCTGAACATCAATTAGATCGGTTGCTTCCTTCCTTTCTTTCTTTTTGGTGCAACATTTCGGAAAATATTTGGTTTTCGGCTTATCATGGCTATTCACAATCATATTTTGATAAACTAAAATGAGTAAAGGGCGGAAATAACCTCCCCTTATTTTTCTGTCAACATCTTATATGCTTTGTGATATTTCCTTAATCGTTCTATGTCTTTATCGGTTAATTCTTTCAGCCTTGTTATATCCATGTTGTCTTTTAGGTCTGCAAGCTTTACTTTCCTGCCAACCGGATTTGTCTTGCACCGCCGAATGAAATTAAAATAGTTTTCTCCATTATTGCGTGTTACCGACAAAACTGCGTCTACAATATATTGAGGGAAGCCTTGCATTAATAGGTATTCAGCTGTTATATCTCCATCCTCGATAGTGTCGTGAAGCAATGCAACAATCTTTTCATCATCAGACTTACAATTCTCCATCACTCGGACTGGGTGGTAAATATAATTCTTTCCACCTTTGTCTAATTGCTCACTATGTACCTTGATGGCAATTTGCATAGCTCTTTCTCGAAGTTTTACGTAATCTGTCATATTATTCAAAATTCAGCTGCAATTTCTTCCCTTGCGATTTCATCTCGTCAAGTTCTTTCTTGATTTCTTCTTCTCGTTCGTTCTGCGGGGTTCTTTCTCCAGCCCATAATTTAGAGTATATCAAATCTAAGTCTAAGTTGGGAGAATTGACAAACTCCTTGTAACTATTGTATTTATGTCCCTCTGCGTCCATGTACATTGTATATAGAATTATTTGACTTCTACAACCTCAAAACCTTTCTCTAAACTATCCAATATTTTTTGTAGTCTGCTAACTACCACAATGGGAAAAACTCACGCATATTGAGAGTTGCCTCAACATCATCTGTCTGATACATGGAATGTATAGTTTCACAAAGTGCATCTAAAAGATACGACTTTTCTGTATAAAGGTCTTTATTCTTCCACTTTAATATATCTGCCAACTCTTCACTTACTTTAATTTGCACCATAATTAAAGGTGTAGCCTGTATTCCACCCCCTATATCTAAAGGCTTTCAATAGCTCTATTTTATCCTCTTGATTGGGCTGTATCTTCTCATATCATTCTTGGTAAACTCATGGGGTAGTTTCTACAGAAATCCAACTACCTTGTTTGCATTCATGCTCAATTTATCGCTGTTTATAGGCCTATAATATTTATGTTAAAGGTTCTGCCGACAAATATACTGTTTTTACATAAAGTAAACAAACATTTCGGCGGTATTTTTCGGAACAAACACAGCAAACAAACCATATGTCTACCGCAGACAGACAACAGATGCACGGCTGATAGGCTGTATATCTATTCAAGACAAATTGGCATTCTATCACGACAGTTTGGCATTGCGCGCAGATCAGGCATATAATTTGATGGAAATATCATGAAAACATAAAAGAAAAGATCTTGAACATGATTTAGATTATAATTATCAATGTCTTACGCAAATATTATTTTTTCGGGATTTGATTTTATACTTTTGCAAATCATCTTGCAAAAGACAGAAATCATAAATCAAAGAAAGACCATATTCGCCCAGATTATGTCGATCACACCGAGAAATGAGTTCGACAAGTGCGTAAAGAGATACAACGGCAACAGGCATGCCATTGGGGGCAAATATAGAGACCAGTCCATGGTGATAAGCTTCGTTCAATTCGTCAACCAGATCAGACTCCACAGCATTGATGCGACTTTGACTGCTTTGTCCTCCAAACTTTATTTTTGTGGCAGCAAATATATCCAGCGTTCCACGCTGGCACATATCAATGAGACCAAAGAATGGCGTATCTATCATGATTTCGGTCAAGTGCTAATTGGCTGTGCGGGAAAGCTGTATGAAAAAGAGTCTTCCAGACTTGATATCGATTGCATAGTCTATGCCTTTGACAGCAGCACTATCAAGCTCTGCCTCCAGCTGTATCCGTGGGTACGGCTGCACCATGACAAGAGTGGAGTAAAGATGTATACGCTTCTTGACTTGCGTGGTTCCATACCAACGTATATATCTTATCAAAACTGCAGTACATGATTCTAAAACAATGAGCCTTATACCCATAGAGCCAGGCTGTTACTATCTCATGAGCAAAGGCTACGTTGACTTCAAGCAGTTATTTAATCACCTTCATCGCCAGCGTGCTTTCTTCGTGACAAAAACCAAGGACTACATGAAATATGAGATCGTAGAGGAACACTCTATAGACAAGGGTACAAGCACTATTAGTGATTCTTTTATAAGACTCGCTGGAATCAAGACTTACAAATGGCATCCAAAATGTATCACGTCAATCAAAAAACTTTATATATTATCATCCGCCATTGGCAATGTGCTCTTTGAGAGGGGACCTTTAGGTGAATCTTTTGTTAAACCAAAACGGCTATTGAACGATACCCGATTATGGGCAGCTCACCTTATGGTAAAAAATAGGAAACAACAGTGATAACTAAACCTACATTTATTATGAATTTATCGAAAATTTGTTTATCTACACTAATGCTATTCGCAGCATTTGCAGCCAATGTAAACGGCAAGATAGGGCCGGTAGACTATGTAAATCCGCTGGTAGGAACAGAATCTAAACACGCTCTTTCTACTGGAAACACTTATCCGGCCATAGCTATGCCGTGGGGAATGAACTTCTGGATGCCGCAAACAGGCACGATGGGAGACGGATGGGCATACGTTTATTCGGCCGA
>CAUUQE010000242.1:0-2823 GCA_963547065.1 uncultured Prevotella sp.
GGTGTGGCGATACTACATGAGCTACTGGAATAACAGAAGGATATGCACATCCATCAGAGGAGTACCGCCAATAATGAAACGTCAACAATACTACGCTTCTATAGGGGCTGTAGCATAGGATCTCAAAAACTTGAGGAGAATGTGTCAACCATTCTTGACAATATCAGCCCTGATATATCTTCCTGATACACATTTCCCATTGCATTAGTCCTCCAAAACTATAATACTGTTACAAAAATTAGAATAGTATTATATAGTAAGTCCCATGTCGATGGATCGGCACCACTTTATAAAAGTGACAAAACAAATGATATTAGAGAGTGGAATTGACAATACTTCTGTAAGAAACGTAGCGGAAACTGCCGGCTACTTTTATGCCACAATTTATAATCATTTTGGAGATATGGAAGAACAATTTTAAGCAACTCGCAAAAGAAAATATTATAGATGAAACAGATGTTATTTTTATATCCAAAACAATAATCTATACATTGCACGGTATTTTGACACTTTATTTTTCTAACAATAAATTGTCATCCGAACAATTATATGCTGACTTAGATCATATTACAGATAAATTGTTAAAGAAAGGTAAAAAGAATGGAGATTGAAATTATAAATAAAGCGAGCCTGGCAATCGGGGATTTTAGCAGCTATACAAGTAAATATCTTCATGAATTTATCAATAAAAATATGATAGTAGTACCGAAAGGCACTGAAATTATACGGAATTTTTATGATGAACACAAATGGTTAAGCTCTAATTACAAAATGTCGATACCCGGAAAAAAATCCGATTTAAAGGAAGCTGTTCAGCAAGTAGAAATCAGTCCATTTCAGCTCCTAAAATACCCTGTTACACTTGAACTATATAATTTGGTTATCAATCAAAAGCCGTTACGCACCCAAACAAGAATACCTGTTGTAAATGTTAGTTGGATAGAAGCAATAGACTTTTGTAATATACTTTCAAGCAGCTTAGGATTGATGCCCTATTATATTATTGATAAAAAGACTGAATTAATCCATTTCGATAAAGAAGCGAACGGATTTCGACTACCCACCGAAGCTGAATGGCAATATGCTTGCCATGCTAACTCTAACAAATACCAATATGGCAATATTGATGATATAGCCTGGTATAAGGATAATTCTGATAACACGATTCATTGCATTGGTGAAAAAAAACCTAACGATTGGGGGTTTTATGATATGCTCGGCAATGTTTGGGAATGGTGTTGGGATTTATATGATGAGAAACATTATGGTTCATATCGTGTTTTTAGAGGAGGTAGTTGGGCAGAGAACCAGCGAAGTTGTGGTGCAACTTGTAGGCGCAAGAGTTTTCCCACATTCAAAACAGATGATTTAGGATTTCGCATAGCAAGAAATACATAAAATAGAGAATGGAATGATAAGTAACAAGTCACAACTACCAATATGGAGCCTGATTCGCATGTTAGACTCCATAAGTTTAACGGATTAATAGATAGAAGGCAGTCAAGTCCTAAATTTGGTGTAAATTCGAATTATTGCCTTTAGGTTGGGAACGTGTTGTTCCGGAGGATGCCTTGCATCCTCCGATGTGCTGCCTGTTATGCCGCCAGAAACTGACGCTGTTCCTTTGCGATCTTTACCAGCTTTAACGGCAGATCCGATTCCATCAGCTCTTGTTACGCTCCTTCTTGATGGTATCATGTCCCTTATTCTTCTTTCGGATCTCTTTTTCCAGAACAAAAAGTTTCTCTACATACAGGCAGCCCTGTACAGCCGGTTCGGCAAGATCCTCCTTCTTCTTGGTATCGTCCATCTGCAGATAGACGCTTGTAGATCATAACCAGACCATCAAACTCCTTGAGGATCGCCTTTATCCTGTCGCAGCGTTTTCTTATTCCACAATGAACCTGCCAGCATACCGATTGCTGAGATTATTGATCCGGGTAAGTTTGATGAAATATCATCAATCCTTGTTTTTTTCGAGATTCCATGGTACGATAAGTTATACAAATCATACTTAGGAGGGGCAATCATTATGAAAACACCAAAAGGTAAATATGCTTGGACAGCTACAGTTGGGGAAAAAGGTCAAATCGTAATACCGAAACAGGCACGATCAATATTTGATATCAAACCCGGTGATACGCTTCTGCTTCTTGGCGATGAAAAACGAGGCATTGCCATACCGCCAAAGGGAGCGTTCGCACACCTGATGGAAGTGGCATTTGAAGGGAAAGAGGATGAATGATATGGGATATATTTTAGAAGTGAATGGTCTTACGAAAGTTTATCCGGCTTTTGAACTAAAGCCTGTTAGCTTCCATATTGAAGCAGGTGAAGTTATGGGATTTATAGGCAGGAACGGTGCAGGTAAAACAACCATGCTTAAATCTATTCTAAATCTTGTCCATCCCGATGCGGGCAGTGTTCACATTTTAGGGATGGACTATCTGAATAACGAAGATAAAATTAAACAGCAAATTGGTTACGCAGTAGGTGGAATCAATTATTATAAGAGAAAAAAGTTAAAGAACATCGTAGAGATTACTCGTATTTTCTATGATAATTGGGATGATGAGGCATATCGTCATTACCTTGCTGTATTTAAGCTTGACGAAAATAAGAAGATTATAGAACTTTCTGAGGGGATGAAGGTGAAATTTTACCTTACCTTGGCTCTTTCTCATCATGCAAAGCTTTTAATTTTGGATGAGCCGACAAGTGGACTGGATCCGGTGTCCAGAGATGAAATGAATGAAATTTTCAAAAAGCTTGCTGAAAAAGATGTAGCAATTTTATTTTCCACCCATATCACCAGTGATTTGG
>CAUUQE010000243.1:0-2816 GCA_963547065.1 uncultured Prevotella sp.
GGGAAACCTACTATCGAGGTCTTTGCGGACAATGGAGAAGACATCATCAATAATGCAACCCGATAACACCAAACGAATATGAGAACTCTTTTATTGTATGACTTTTATATTCACGCTATAATCGTGAATAATTCTATTCTAAATATTTTTGTGTTATTTCTTAGATATTTTGATGTGTACCTTTATCTTCTTCATTGCCCAATTATAATGGCTTGCAGTTACCGAAACACAGTAAGAACCGAGTGGAGAAGTACCTGTCCAATCCAATGCACCTTTGGCAAAGAGTTCATCATTGGAGTAATTCTCTATCAATGCCATTACTGCTTTATGACTCTCTTTCAATTTTGCCTTTGCTTCCGTCAGCGGTGTGATTTGGTGCTTCTTCCAAAACTCCACATTCATTGCAGGGTAGGTTCTCCAATTATATGATTCGGGAAGAAAGGGTTTATGCTTGCCGTTACTATTGGCTTGTACCCAATCTAACAGCAGTTGATGCCACTCGTACAGATGTACAAGCACATCTCGCAGGTTCTTGTCCCTGCCCCAGTGTGCTTCCTTGCCTGCCGTAGCCATTTCATCTGCAAAAGTTGCCGTCTGCTGTTCTTCGTTCATACCATCGATAATCTTCCACATTTTTTCAAATTGTCCGTTGGAAGATGTTATCAAATCTGTCTTTGTTGTCGCTCTTGCCATATATTTTTCTATTTTGATGATTACTTAATTGTAAAAGAAAGTGGAGCCACAGCCTTTGCAGGCAATCGCTCCGTCATTTAAATAAAATCACGGATTTTCCTCGCTTCCGCCATTATTCGGTTTCGTACCTTTCTTAGCCTTTGGCTCCGTCTGCTCGTAGGTAACATCGGTAAGTGTAAAATACTTGCGCGAGGGCGAAAGCCGCACGACAGGCTTCTCGATATGCTTTTGCACGTTGAAGACCTCGCCTTGTGGTACGATTTTACTCTTGAACGAAGGGCTTAATGTACCCAAATCGCCGAACTCCACGATGTCGCCGTTTGCCACGATGTCACGTGCAATTTCCGTGGCGTAGTTCAAGACGGCTTCCACTTCCTGACGGTTGAACGTGGTGGACTTTGCCACACGCTCGCAAAAACTGCGGAAATCCACACGATGTCTGCCCGTAGGGTGGGCAACCTGTACGGTCTTTCCAGCCTGAGGACCGACATTCATCTTGCGTTCCATAAGAACGAATTGCAGTGGTTTATTTGCCATAATTCAATACTGTTCCCCCTTTGTTATATCTTCCGAAGTCGGAGGATTTCGCTTGCAGAAGACACTTCTTATACTTACAACGCAAATGGTATCCGATTTATTGCCCAAAAGATACCGAGCGATTGTGAGATTGCTCGGTATCTTTTTGATGACCTTCTATTAGTTCTGAAAAGGCTTCTTCAAAGAAAACCCTTCGAAGCATAACTCTATTATGAAAAGTTTGCCAGCCTCTCAAACTTTTCATTTCATAGACTGCCCTCATTTTATGGAGATTTCATCAGTATCTACAAAAATAATTTCTTCCTTATCAGTGTTCTGAATATATCATATTGGGGGAGAACATCTTTTGATGCTGTCATAAACTTTTCCCAATCCTTTTGATGTAATTCCTCTGCCTTGTCATCGTCATATCCAAGTGCATAATAGTCTTTCAACTTATACCATACTCTTTTATCTTCTTCTTCCTTTTCTTCTTTACTCATATCTTCGTAATATTCGCCTCGATGTTCAGGATTTCCTGTTATGCTATTTAGCACAAACCAATAGTTTTGTAAATGTTTTACAAAAGAAGAGTAAGCATTATGTATTTCATTATCTCTGAATTTCTGTCTTTCATCATTTTCATAAGTATACCATAATTTGCCCCAAATATTAAAATAATATTGAGAATAACCCGCATTATTTATGGAGTGTTTAATGCTTTCTATCAACTCGTCTTCCGATACAATGGAACAGCGTTTATTAAAAATCTGAATATCAAACTTTAATGCTGGGCTTTTAAGAAAATTTCCCTCTAAATCATCGTATTGCTTTACGATAGACAATATTGGTTCTTTCAAACTTAACTGTTTATTAGTATTATAAGATAGTATTCTATGATTTCTAATATCGAAAGGCAAATCATTAATCTTCCCCGATGCTTCATTGAAAACCAAAACAATACGTTCCCAACCCAAACAAGAAACAGCGTATCCAAGTTCAAACATAACATTAGGATTCGATGTTCCTTTATCATTGATTTTCCCAATGATAGACACATCACAAATGAATATCTGGCAATTGGCTATCTTAGACAATACCGTATCTTTTATTTCAACAGCTCCTGCATTGCCGCGAGTACTTTCGGTTGGAGTTACTTTCATCTCTTCCGTGTCCAACTCCTTGCAAGTTTTTTCTAACTCTCTCCAAATATAATTTTTATACTCTTTTCCAGGAAAATCACTCTGCCAAGAGAAGAAGATATCAAATTCTTTCATTATTTCTAAAGCTTAAGATATAGTTTGTGGTTTTACCGTATGCAAAGATAGTCCTTTTTATTATAAGCCGCAAAGATAGCAATATCAATAGTCGAATTTTTCTAAAATAAGGATTATAATCATATCCTAAAAAATGAAGATATAGGTTGGGAATAGCATCTTGGTTTTGGGATTTGTCGAGGAGTGTCCACCGATTTTCAATTCATCAGCAGACGGACTGCCGAAACAAGGCGGGTATGGTTCATCAGCCACTCCCGTACCGGTTCGTTCGTCGTGGCGTTCATAACTCCTTGCGAGGTAATGAATGCCAACACACCGCCTTCACGGAGC
>CAUUQE010000244.1:0-2813 GCA_963547065.1 uncultured Prevotella sp.
AAGAAAAAGTAATTAATGAATTTGCGGAAATGTTGTATAACTATCTCTTCAAAGAACCTCTTGAATAAATATCATTACACCATTTCAACTCTTAAAGAGAGTGTGACAAAAACTCTGTAAATTAAATAAAGGATAGCCTCCTATGGTAGAATTTAATCACCATAGGAGGTATTTTTATGGCTAAGAAGAAAGACATTTACAAGATTAAACCGCTAAATGAAAACAAAAAGAATATTATTCAATCACTCATTGAAGAGTACGACATTGAGACAGCAGAGGATATCCAAGAAGCTCTCAAGGACTTGCTCGGTGGGACAATTAAGAGCATGATGGAGTCTGAAATGGATGAACATCTTGGATATGAACCATACGAGCGTGGAGAAAAGGATAACTACCGTAATGGGACTAAGAAAAAGAGTGTCCGCAGTCACTATGGAGGGTTTGAGCTGGATGTGCCACAGGATCGCAATAGTTCATTCGAACCACAAATCGTAAAGAAGCGTCAAAAGGATATTTCTGAGATAGACCAAAAGATAATCTCCATGTACGCCAGAGGACTAACTACGAGGTAAATATCTGACCAAATTGAAGATATTTACGGCTTTGAATGCAGTGAAGGATTTATATCCAACGTGACAGATAAAATTCTCCAGGAGATAGATGATTGGCAAAAGCGACCATTAGATAGCGTCTATCCAATTGTATTCATAGATGCAGTGCATTTCTCTGTACGAGAAGACCATGTTATAAAGAAACTCGCAGCCTATGTAATGCTTGGCATTAATGCAGACGGAATAAAAGATGTAATCTCGCTGCAAATTGGGGAAAATGAAAGCAGCAAATATTGGCTGGGAGTACTCAACGAATTAAAGAATCGTAGGGTAAAAGACATTATGGTAATCTGTGCAGACGGGTTAACTGGAATTAAGGAAGCAATAGCTACAGCATTCCCACAGTCTGAATACCAAAGGTGCATTGTACACATGGTGAGAAATACTCTAAAGTACGTAAATTACAAGGATATGAAGATGTTTGCAAATGACTTAAAGAGTATCTACCATGCTCCGGATGAAAAGACAGGCTACGAAAACATGCTTGAAGTTACTAAAAAATGGAATCCTAAATACCCAAATACCATGAAACGTTGGGAAGACAACTGGGATGCCATTTCGCCAATTTTCAAATTCTCACAGGATGTACGCAAGGTTATTTACACGACTAATGCAATTGAAAGCCTAAACAGCACGTACAAGAAGCTAAATCGCCAAAGAAGTGTATTTCCAAACGATACAGCACTACTCAAGGCCTTATATCTATCTACCTTGCAGGCTACTAAAAAGTGGACTTTACCAATTCGCAATTGGGCAAAAGTCTATGGAGAATTCAGCATTATGTACCCGGACAGGATGCCTGAAACGATGTAGCACAGCTCAAAAAACAAGGAAGGCCAATCCGAATGGAATGGCTTTCTCTTGACATGCTTGCACATGTTTATTATATTGTGGTAAAGACGTATTCTTTGCAAACAAAGGGATACATTCACTCAATCTACCATAGTGGGCTATTTTACAGACCCGAAAAAGTTTCACACACTCTCAAAGTTCCTCGAGATACGTTAAAAAATCAGCGCAACGATCTCAGCAACAATTACTGCCCCAACAATCCAGATCAGGGTAAGAAGTCCTCGCTTTTTTAATACCTGCTTCCACGTCTGAACAAATGGCAATTCTTCGCAACCTGCCAGTATCCAAAACTTGCTGTGTCCTACCCATATTTTATCAATCACGATACCGTCATACCAGTTCATAACCTCTAAAAACAACAATGCCAAAAGATAAGCTGTCTTGAAATCCGATACTCTATGCAACACACCAATTATAAGTACAAGTGCAACTAACATGATAATATAAAATTCTGTCATGAAGATTTTCTTTTTACGCTGCATTACTTCTTTTGTGGTCAAACCTATTTCAATGGCTCTCTCCTGAACGATTTTCGGATAAAAATACAACCCATCAATTGCACCACCTCTCACAGCATACCTCACCATCATTGTAAACAGGAGACAGTACAAAATTAATTCCAATGCAATCATATTGCCACCTCCACAACTTCATATTTATTATTGCTATTGCACTTTTTCTTCAGATCGCTTATTAAGTAGCTTTATCCACTTCATTTGTCTGTGCGAGTAAAATGCCTTTGCCCACAAACATACCAATGGTGTTTTCCATCCTGCCCCAATTTCCACCTCGTCAGTATATTCGGTTTTGATGTCAGCAATTTCTTTAAGAATAATTCGATGATTCCATACGGGGCAAAAAGGATTACCCTCATTCGTATAGATGTTATCTATGTTGAATTCCTTGACATTTATAATATGAACACCGAGGTCAATGAAGCCAAACATCTTAAAATCAAAAGAGAAACTTCTGCCAGCTTCCCAAACCGGTTCGGTTTGTCCGTCGATGTTTTTAAATGTTGCATAGGGCTTGGCAATATATGCAAGTGTATCAAATCTTTGTAGGAGTTCAAAAACATTGCTTTGCTTCGCTGGAAAAACGGAAGTCTTTTTAATAGTCATTTTCATTTATCATTCCTCGTTCCCAAAGCGAGTAATCGCCTCGACAGATTCAAATTTATCGCCTATACCATAATAATTTCCCAATCATAAACTTCTTCATTTATCCCACTGTGAACCTTTTTTACATACATAAAAATCACAACAATCCGCACCTGAAGCTAATCATCCTTGCATTTATAGTACAACGCCCCTCAAATCTATAGTCTCATAGTCCATCATACACATATAT
>CAUUQE010000245.1:0-2781 GCA_963547065.1 uncultured Prevotella sp.
CTACAAGCTGGTCGTGCAGGCTATTATCCTCCTTTAGCATCTTGAACACCTCGAGACTGGCACCCATGATACAAGGAGCAAGTGAATTGGAAAACAGATACGGACGGCTGCTCTGCCTGAGTTTTTCGATAATTTCTTTACGCCCGGTAGTAAATCCTCCGAGCGCTCCACCGAACGCTTTGCCCAGCGTACCGGTATAAATATCTACTCTATTGTACGTGCCTTTCAGTTCACTTACGCCGTGACCAGTGGCTCCTACCACCCCTGCAGAGTGAGATTCGTCTACCATTACGAGCGCATCATAGCGTTCTGCAAGGTTGCATATCTTATCAATAGGTGCGACATTGCCGTCCATCGAGAATACTCCATCGGTACAAATAATGCGATATCGCTGTGCCTGAGCCTCCTTCAAACAACGTTCGAGCTCTGCCATATCGGCATTGGCATAGCGATAGCGCTTGGCCTTGCACAGACGTACGCCATCGATAATAGAAGCATGATTAAGGGCATCCGAGATAATAGCATCCTCCTCGCCGAATAATGGGCCGAAGACACCGCCGTTAGCATCGAAACATGCTGCATAAAGAATAGTGTCCTCTGTCTTGAAATAGTCGGAGATAGCAGCCTCAAGTTCTTTGTGTATATCCTGTGTACCACAGATAAAGCGCACCGAAGACATACCGAAACCACGACAATCCATCATCTTCTTGGCCCCTTCAATGAGTCTCGGATGATTGGAAAGACCAAGATAATTGTTAGCACAGAAATTGAGTACTTCTTTTCCCTTTACGATTATAGACGAACTTTGCGGACTTTCGATTAACCTTTCTTCCTTGTAAAGTCCCGCTTTCCTCAGTTCCGAAATACTTTTACTGAGGTATTCTTTCATTTTACCATACATGATATTGGGATTTAAAAATTACTGTCACAAAGTAAATCAATATTTCCGATAATCGCTTTTTATTAGTGTTATTTTTTATAAAATAACGGGAAAGAAGCATGATTTTATCGTACAGAAACAAATAAATATGAAAAAAAATCATTTAATTTGCAAACTGTTAATGTAACATCAAACTAAATTGTTAACTACATGAAAAATATCTTAGTCATTGGTTCTACAGGACAAATCGGTTCTGAATTAACAAGAGAATTAAGAAAGATATACGGAAGCGAACATGTAATAGCCGGATATATCCGAGACGCAGAGCCCAAAGGTGAACTTAAAGACAGCGGGCCATCGGCATTGGCCGACGTAACTGACGGCATCACAATATCCGATATAATCAAGAAGTACGATATCGACACGATTTATAACCTTGCTGCATTACTTTCTGTTGTAGCCGAATCGAAACCGCATTTAGCATGGAAGATAGGGATAGACGGTCTTTGGAATATCTTGGAAGCTGCCCGAGAAAACAGATGTGCTGTATTTACACCGAGCTCTATTGGCTCATTCGGTCCCGACACGCCGAAAATGATGACGCCGCAAGACACCATTCAACGTCCGCGAACAATGTATGGCATTACCAAAGTAACGACCGAATTGCTGAGCGATTATTACTTTCTAAAATACGGAGTAGATACGCGTTCGGTAAGATTTCCCGGCGTGATCTCTTACGTAACGCCCCCCGGAGGAGGGACAACCGACTATGCTGTAGACATTTACTATGCTGCAGCTGAAAACCGTAAGTTCATTTGTCCCATCCAAAAAGGTACGTATATGGATATGATTTACATGCCCGATGCTCTGAAAGCGTGCATCATGCTCATGGAAGCCGATCCTGATAAGCTTGTTCACCGCAATGGCTTCAACATCGCTTCGATGAGTTTTGCACCGGAAGATATCTATGCCGAGATCAGAAAACACAAACCAGAATTTGAAATGGAATACGAAGTAGATCCGCTCAAACAGTGCATTGCCGATAGTTGGCCCGACCAATTAGACGACACATGTGCACGTGAAGAATGGGCTTGGAAGCCCTCTTACGATCTGCAAAGTATGACGGCAGATATGCTGGAACATTTAAAATCAAACTAAATAAATAATTATTTTTCCATTTACCTTCCTTGAATAAAATCATCACTGTTACTTTATTATCGTAATGGTGATGATTTCATTCGAACGTAACAAAATAAAAATCTCAAGTTCCGTGCAGTCTTTAAATAGAATGATACTCCTTTTATATAAAAGGAATGATCTTCTTATGGAAAATAAGGAACTGACAGAGGCTTGCAAACAGGGTGACAGAGATGCTCTGGGATATCTATATAAGGCATATTCTCACAAATTATTAAAAATATGCCGACATTACGTAAAAGATGAAATTATAGCCCAAGATATTCTTCATAATGCCTTTATCATCATTTTCACCTCTATAACATCACTGAAAGATTATTCGAAATTGGAGGGATGGATGATAACCATTGTACGTAATCTATCCCTAAAATATCTCCGAAATACAAAAGATAAGAAAATTCCTTTATCCGATATCGATGCAGACAGCCTAACAACGGGAATGACAGACAATAAAGAAACGATTTCTTTAGATACTTTGCTCATGGCGATAGAAGCCCTCCCAAAAGGGCACCGAGAGGTTTTCAAGTTGTCTGTATTAGACGGCTTATCGCACAAGGAGATAGGTGAATTGCTCGGTATTGCTCCACATAGTTCTTCTTCCCAATTGTTCAGAGCTAAGAAAATGCTGCGAAACATGTTAATAAAGTACTGGATAATTCTTTTGTTACCAGTATTTATTCCGCTATACATTTATTATACTTCAA
>CAUUQE010000246.1:0-2733 GCA_963547065.1 uncultured Prevotella sp.
GAAGATGTCCTCAACGTTGGTTGTGTCGGCAGGGACATAACCATAACCCGGT
Source organism: uncultured Prevotella sp. (assembly GCA_963547065.1). Taxonomy (GTDB): domain Bacteria; phylum Bacteroidota; class Bacteroidia; order Bacteroidales; family Bacteroidaceae; genus Prevotella. Next base: position 53 of record CAUUQE010000246.1, read on the forward strand.
TGCACATTATCGGGATCTTCGGGTTTCTGCCATTGGATAGGCGGGCCGGGAACATCTCCCTTTTCGTTGAACTTCGGTCGTTGTACCCAACCTTCAGGTACAGAATGGTCGCCCAAATCCCCGATAATGTCGTTATAACCATGACCGGTGTTGTCGGGATCTGCCGTTGCACCCTTCATCGTAGGAACACCCGGCGGCGTTTCGCGCGACTTGTAATACTCCTCGCGCTGCTTCTCTATCTGCATCATGCGGGCAGCATAGTCTTTCTGTCCTGCCGTAACGTTGTTGCCGCTGATGCCATAAACGTTGCTGAACTTGCCTGTTCCTAATTTGGAGGCAATTCGTTTGTCACCGATGAAGTAATGCTTGGTAAAGCGGTTCTTTGTCACAGTGATTATCGGAGCAGGATAGATGGTGTAATCCTCCGTTTCGTGGAACTTCAGTGCAAGCCGAATACAAAGCAAGCTTGCTTGTTTTGCTGAGGCGCAGCCTGAAGTCGGCAATAGCCAAAAGGTGATTCCCTGTGGCGCACCATTGATATATACGCCTTCCAAATCGCCGTGGCTCTTGATGATACGCTCGCCGGCGGCATTGTAGGTGTATCGGCTGGTCTTGCCATTATCCGACAATACCATCAGTCGGTTATCCTCATCCCAATACATTCTCCGTTCGGTATTAAGGCTGTCGTTCTCCACCAAGGTAGGATTTCCGTTGGCATCGTAGGTGTAATGCTCATGCCCTATCTGCGTGGGAGCGGTGGGGTGATTGCTATCCTCGTACTTATACGTGAAGTCGTAAGACTGCGCCGTCTTTGTAGAGTCCACTTTCTGCACCTTGGTAAGTGGCTCGCTCATGCGCCCAAAAGTCATCTGCATGCTGTAACTCGCCTGCTTGGCCTTACCACTGACATATACCAAACGGTTTAAATCACTCATAGCTGCACTCTTTTACTTTTGTTCAAGACTTTCTTTTATAATATCATTAACTATTCGTGAAATCTCTTTTAAAAGTCTTTTGTTACGCGGCAATCCCATTTCTAAACTTATTTTTATCAAATAAGACTCTAGCTTTTTTTACTATTGCAGAGCGATATAATTATAGGTATATAATGTAAATATTCCACTTCTGCAGTATTTTTGGGGATAGACAGAGGATTCCAATTTGCTAAAATCAGATTAATCCTTTTGTAAAGTTCTTTCATTTTTTAATAGGTATGTAATAACCTCTTGGGGTTGTAGAGGTCTTTGGTGCATTACTAAAGACAGTGATAATTTCTCCTTTTTGATTTACCACAACAGTATTGCCCCCCAATTCGTAGCGTGTCTGTGGTCCATATCTACCCATAGCTGGTGTTGCGTTTCCTCTGTTAATGATAGTTTCAACATTCCTCTCACTAAAACCACGTTGCCTCATTTGCACTATAGTATGCTGTGTATAAGATCTGCTATTATCAGCGTTCACCAATTTTATAATGGTAGATATGTTTTGTGCTAATCTACCGAAAAGGGTTATTTTAAATTCAGGATACACAGGTCTTAAAGGCTTCTCTCCAATAAGATGTCCATTTGCATATATGACACCGCCTCTTTCAATAATATTTATTTGTGGTTTTTTCGATTGACTTCCAACATTCCCCTCTTTACCAATAGAGTCCCTATATATAATAGGATTACAATATGTATATACGAAAGCCGCATATCTTGAATATTTCTCCGTTAGTGCATCTACTCCATACCATAGACTCGTCACGGGATTCATATACCTCGCACCATAGTAGTACGAACCCGTCTCTTGGTCGAGTTCCTTGCCGTTGAATTTATACGGCATATCCTCGCTGCTACTATGCTCATCCACAAGCAACTCGCCATAGGGCAGGTAAGCATCGAACTGGGTGATGTTGGCCTTGGTATCGGTAATATAGGATGTTGAACCAAGGTAATCACTGTGACCTAACTTGGTACAGACAGAATTTGTTTTTGCTTTCAAATATATCAATGAATATTAATTTTATGTTTCAATTATACTATCTGTTCCAATATTTGTAAAATTAATCTTTTTAATAGTACCATTTGAAAGTTGTATTAATATAAGTGAAAAAGAGGGGGTGTTGTTTTTTATCTGAATATTATATTTTGTATACCATGCCTCCCCTATAACTTCGGTCGAAATAATAGCGATATATTTATACCTTTTTATCTTTTGTGGTATCGGAATTCCATATCGACTAAACATTGTTTTAATATCTATACCGATTTTAAATGAATCAGACACAAGTAAATTACTTTTAATATTTCCGTATTCTAATAAATAGTTCTTTTTAATTCCTAATTGATATATAAAAGAATCACACCGGTTTGTTATATAACAACTTATTGGTAAATCGTCATCAAAATCAATATCATAGCTTTTATAAAATTGTCTTATCTCCAATTTATCTTTAAACGAACTAATTGAGTTATTAAACAATCTATCAATATTCGTTATAAGGACAAGCGTATCTCCTCTTTCTAATTCTAAATATACTCCTTTCTTTTGAGATTCAAGAATAGACGTTATTGTATCTTCAAGAGGATAAAGACGTATCCCCTTGAAAAATGTTTTATCCATAGCCCAATTATAAGAAAAAGAATCTCTCTCTTCTATATTTTCCCTTTTCCTTTTTGTATTAAAAGAGCACGAGA
>CAUUQE010000247.1:0-2731 GCA_963547065.1 uncultured Prevotella sp.
ATAGCAATGTCAAGATATCATTCATGCCGTCAAAGTCGTTTCATATCTTCTAAACAGGCAAAATAGTCTGGATGCAATCAAATACAGATGAACGAGGGCGTATAAACAGTTATTTTGCAAATAGTTCTGGTAATAGAAACATTAATTTTGAGAATACGATTCTTGCCATTAAAAAAAATGGGAAAAGAAACACGCTAAATATGAGTGCTAGTTACAATGTGATACGAAAAAAGAGTGAATACTACTTCAGTTCCGACAGTTCCTTCTATGATGGCTATAAAAACCTTGATGACACTTATGATTATGACAACATAATGAAGTCTCAGAATGGAGGTGCAGAATGTTTTGTTCTTTGTCGAATCAACGACAACTATTATACAAGGATTGGACTTAGAAGTGTTGTGGAAGAAGAAAGTCTCTTGACAAGTCTTGAACAAAATTCTGAAAACAACGATTTCAACAATGATGACTACATACGCCACTATGACAACGGTCTTGACATTCAATTTAGGAGAGATCGTGGTAAACTGCAATTTGCAACAAAAGCAAAGATGGCATATCTGAAATTTGAGACCAATGTGTCTCGTAACTTGTCCAGAATGGGGAAGTTAATTCTTGCCCCCTCTTTTGATATTAAATATTCTTTCAACAATTTCCATGCCATCAGTCTTACATATAAGGATATCATTAATACTCATGGAATTAATCATCTTTTAAGTAATATGGCAATTGACAACTACAGACATATCTATGGTAGTAGCGTGAATTCTACTTTTGGCTATAATCATAGTGCGAATCTAATCCATTCTCTTATGAAGCCATTATATGGTTTTACGCTTATCAACGTGATTTCATATACCTATAGTGCTGACGATGTGACAAACAACTATCTTCTAAACAGTATTATCCGGGAATCGCAGTTTATGGCGATATCGTCGGGAAGCAACTCTCTGATGATTACATCATCCATTGACAAAAAATTCAGACGGATTCCGCTTGACATGATGGTGAATTTGGGTTACAACCATGCCTATAACCCGTATTTCATGGGACAAAATATAATACGCTCTAAGAGCAATTTATACCGCGTATATGGGAGTATCGCCACTTTCTATAAGAAAGGTTTCAATATTAAACTCACAGGACAATATTCACATACTGACATGAAAGGTGATAATAGTAAATCTTCCGTAGAGAGTAGAAACTATTCTGCACAACTATCATATACGTTCAACAAATTCTACACTTACATACAGAGTAGATACAGAAGCGTCAGCATAGACGGAAGCAGTAATGATAACTTCTATTTTGACTTTAACGTAAGATATAAGGTGAGCAAAGCATTAGCACTAACTCTCTCTGGCAAGGACATCATGCATGTTAAGTCCAACACGTTTACTGATGCTACGCTAAACAGTTACTACAGTGCTATTAGTAACATAAGGTATATGCCTGGGTATGTTCTATTTGGATTATCAATTCAATATTAACAAATAAAGTTTTATAAAACAATGAAAAAAATAAAGTTTTTATTCGTAGTATCCTTCTTGATTCTAACATCAGGAGTTCATGCACAACAATTGACTGTGCATTATTTGGTGAAGTTTGATGTCAGTTCTCCGAATTTCATGGCCGATGCTTCCATGCCTGCCGAATTTCGTAGTATGTATGCGACAGCAGTTAAAGATTTTGAGATGAACTTTATACTAAAGTATAATGAAGGAGAAAGTTGTTTCCGTTTTGTTCCGACGGACAAAAAGCAGACAATAACATTGATGGGACAAATTATTGATACGAATATGATAACAAATCAATACAAGAACCAGGTAAACTATCGTAACCATGAGAAGAATCTTATCGTTGAGAAGGTTAATTTCATGGGAAAGAAGATTCTTATTAAGGATGCTTTAGATAGTGATTCTTTCGATGTCGTAGATGGCGAAACGAAAGAAATTCTTGGATATGAATGCAAAAAGGCGGTCTCTACGGACAAAAAGAAGACGGTATGGTTTACTGAGTATATTCCTGTTCCAGACGGACCTGTCGTTGGTGTCAACATAACAGGTTTAGTTCTTCAGGCAAGCGATGGGAATAATATATATACCGCCACAAAGATTGACCAAGAGGTAAGTGGAAGTATTGAAGAGCCTACTGAAGGTCAAGTTATGACGAGGAAAGAGTTTAAGGATTATGTTCGGAAGACTTCCGAGATGTTAAGAATGGGACAAGGAATATCATAAATTAAAATTATATTTTATTCCGATCGAATAGAGTTTGGAAGAGAGTGCCACCAGCGTTGCATCAATGCTGCGGAGACTAACCTGATCAGTAAACTGTGCAAAGCTCATCACCATAAACTGGTCTCTGCATTTGAACTCGATGGCATGTCTATTGCCATTGTATCTCTTGACGCACTTGTCGAACTCATATCTTGGTATGAGCGACATAATCTGAGCGAATACGGTCTTTCCTTGATTCATGATTTCAGCCTCCTGCAATACGATTTGTAAGAGTGCAAAATCAAATCTTGAAGAAAATAATATTCGCTTAACTCATTGAAAATAACTAATTTAAATCATGTCTGAGAATTTTTCTTTGGACAGCAGTGCTTACGAATATGAACTATTTTTTTATTTCAATTTTAGTTGTTGACATTTGCTTGTTTATTCTTAGTTTTTGGAAACTATTTAAAAAGGAAGCCAGAACAAAAATTCCTGTGTGGAAAACTATT
>CAUUQE010000248.1:0-2689 GCA_963547065.1 uncultured Prevotella sp.
TTATCGCCTGCTCCACCTTCTCCACAAGCTCAGGGAGAGCCTATAATATAGAAAATAATTGTCCATAAAATTAAAACCGATACTCCGCCAATATAGCCTGTTCCAAACACTGTATTAAAAAATTGATTTTTAATAGGTACGGCAGCCGTATCGGTTATCCACATGGCCATTCCGCGAATCGCCTGCATCATACCCAGTGTGGCTAAAAATGACGGCAGCTTGAGTTTTGTCACAAGCAGTCCGTTTATAAATCCTACAAATATTCCAAACAATATAGACGCTATAATGGCAAGTAAAATATTATTTGTAGATTGTAATACCAGTGCAGAAAACATTGCACTCATTGCAGCTGTGGAGCCTACGGTCAGATCTATTTGTCCCGCTCCAAGAACAAATACTCCGGCAACCGCCATTACAGACACCATTGCCGTCTGTCTCAATATATTCAGCAAATTTCCAGAAGCTATAAAGCCTTTGCCGCTTAATGCAATTGAGAAAAATATAAATACTATCCCAAGCACAATATATACAGTAAATTTGCTTAGTTCAAGCTTCTTAGGCCCTTTGGATTGCATTCTGTAATTCCTCCTCTAATTCAATATCTTTTCGGCTTATCATTCCTGTGATTCGCCCATCATAGAGTATAATTATTCGATCACATATCGCCATCATCTCAGTAAGTTCAGAAGATACAAAGATAACTCCACAACCTTGGTCTGCAAAACTTCTTACTATTTCAAGTATTTCTCCCTTTGCACCTATGTCCACTCCGGCAGTAGGTTCATCAAGCATAATAACTTTAGGGCAGGTATTCATCCACTTAGCTATTACTATTTTTTGCTGGTTTCCACCGGATAAAAGACCTATCTCCTGATTAATATGTTCCGCCTTAACTCCGAACTTTTTTATATTTTCTTCAACAAGAGCACATTCCCTCTTATCATCATTAAATATACCTTTGATACTTAATCTATCCAGAATAGGAAGAACCGCATTATCTTTTATTGAATGCATCAATACAAGTCCCTCTTTTCTCCTGTCCTCCGGAATAAAAGCGAATCCGTTTTTTATAGCCTCTGTAGGATTTTTTATATGAACTTCCTTACCTTCCAGCGTTACTGTTCCGCCTTCCTTATGCCTCAGTCCGAATAAGCTTTCAAGAATCTCAGTTCTGCCGCTTCCCATCAAACCGGCAAAACCGATGATCTCTCCATGTTTTAAAGAAAATGAAATATCATTTATTTTTTCATTTATTTTTAAATGTTCTACCTTTAGTACATCCTTTGCATTTTCATCATGTTTTCGTTCAACCCATTCAAACTTATGGCCTTTTCCTGAAGTTCCTCCCATCATATAAGACACAATTTTATCCAATGTCATGTCCTTTATATTCTGAGTGGTTACAAACTCCCCGTCTTTAAGAATTGTAATTCTGTCACAAATACTTAAAATCTCATTCATTCGATGGGATATATAAACCATCGAGACACCTTCTTTTTTAAGCTGCCTCATTATTTCAAACAAACGTTTAGTTTCTGAATCTGAAAGCGCAGCTGTAGGTTCATCAAAAACAAGAATTTTGGCATCTTTTGAAACCGCTTTTGCAATTTCAACCATCTGACTCATTCCAACACTTAATTCAGACACAATCGTTGACGGCGAAATTTCAAGTCCAAGACGTTCTAAAACTTGACTGGCCTTTTCATGCATTTTTTTTACATCTCTAATACCGTTTTTGACAATTTCAGCACCCAGAAAAATATTCTCTGCAACCGTCATCGTTTGTACAAGTGAAAGTTCCTGGAAAATCATTGCGATGCCCTGCTCTTTAGCATCCAGCGGTTTTTCAATTACAGTCTCTTTCCCATCAATGAAAATCTTTCCCTCATCATGCGTATATACACCTGTCATTATCTTCATCAATGTGGATTTACCTGCACCGTTACCTCCCGCAAGCGCATGAACTTCTCCATGTTTTAATTCAAATTGCACATTTTTAAGTACTTTGGCATCTCCAAATGATTTGTTGATGCCTTCCATCTTTAATACTGCGTGTTCCATTCCATCCCCTTAAAATTAAATCATGCAATTATTATAACTTCTGTACTTACTTATCCGCTTCTACGAGCCAATCCGGAGCATCTACATGGTAAACAGCTTTATATGCATCAAGTACATTGTCTTTGCTTACCTCCATTGCAGGGCATACAACATATGCCGGTGTGCTTTCACCTATCAATGCCAATGCTGCCAATTTAGTCTCTGCAATACCCTGATCATAAGGCATCTGTGCACCTACACCCACCACTGTTCCTTTTGCAATTTCAAGTGCAATATTATTTCCAAGATCAATTGCCACCAAAGCAATTTTTCCTTCTTTTCCTGCGGCTCTTACAGATGAAAGTATTCCTTCCATAGGTATATCCCATGAAGCATAAATTCCGTCAACTTCAGGAAATTGAGTTAATATGGCATCGGCCTGCTCATTACAGCCATTCTCATCTGTAAATCCCTGTTCTACAACTATCTCAATATTTGGAAATTCTTTCTTTAAAGTATCTCTAAAACCTGCATCTCTTTGATTGGTAACAAAGAAATCGGCATCATAGTATACCATTCCGACTTTTCCACTGCCGTTTAACTTCTTTCCAAGCAATCTTGCCGCAGCAACTCCGTTTCCGTAACTGTC
>CAUUQE010000249.1:0-2661 GCA_963547065.1 uncultured Prevotella sp.
TTGCTGTCCACACCGAAATTGGTACCGAACATTGCGTTATAATCTTTAATGGCGTTTGCCAAAAACTCCTTAGCGCTCGTATCCATTGCGGACGGTTCAAAATTCTCTTCAATAATATCACCAACGGCATTCTGCTCTTCGTTCGGTGCAAAAGAATATATCGTCGCAATCTTCAATGGGTTTTCACTCTCTTTTTGCAGCGCGTTCAGCTGTTCATAATAGAGCTTTGCCGCTTCAACGCTGCTAACTGCAAACATGGCATTAAAGCCCGTCCTGCTTCCTTGTGTCCGGTGAGTCTTTATTCTAAAATTCCGTAAGATATATTGAGCAATTTCTTTTATGCGGTCGGGATGGAGCAAGAGTTTTTGTTCTTCTACAGCACTGATCTTGGCTTCGTCCTGCTCTGTTTCCAAAGCCTTGAACATGGGGCGCACATCATTATAATCCACCTTAAACTTCAATACTTTTTCATCCCGAATTGCATCAGTGATAACATACGAATGCAGCTCAGTTCCAAATACACTTGCCGTAGTCTCCGCGCCCAATGCATTCTCCGGAAAAATGGGCGTCCCCGTGAATCCGAATTGATAATATTTCTTGAATTTCTTCCGCAAATTTTTTTGTGCTTCACCGAATTGAGAGCGATGACATTCATCAAAGATAAAAACAACCTGTTTTTGATAGATAGGTAAATCGCCTTCTCCTTTCATAAGGTTGTTCAGTTTTTGAATAGTTGTTACAATAATCTTATTATCGTCTTTCTCAATATTCCGTTTTAACCCTGCAGTGCTTTCCGAACCGTTTACGCTATCCGGCGAAAAGCGCTGGTACTCTTTCATTGTCTGATAATCCAAGTCTTTGCGGTCAACAACGAAAAACACCTTATCGATAAACTCAAGCTGTGTAGCAAGGCGGGCTGTCTTAAAGCTTGTGAGAGTTTTGCCGGAACCGGTTGTGTGCCAAATATAGCCGCCGCCCTCCGGTGAGCACCATTTCTTTGTTTGGAACGAGCTTTTTATTTTCCATAAGATACGTTCCGTTGCAGCAATTTGATAGGGGCGCATAATGAGCAATGTATTGCCGATGTCAAACACGGAATAGGTGAGCAATACTTGCAGCAACGTATTTTTCTGAAAGAAGGTCGCCGTAAAATCTTTAAGGTCTTTAATCAGCGTATTGTCCGATTTTGCCCAATTCATCGTAAAATCAAAACTGTTTTTATCTCTCTTTACCGTATTGGCAAAATAGCGGGTATCTGTTCCGTTGGAAATAATAAACATTTGCAGGTATTTATATAAGGAACTTTCGCTATTAAAACTTTCCTTACTGTAACGGTGTACTTGATTAAACGCCTCGCGGATTGCAATTCCCCGTTTTTTCAGTTCTATCTGTACTAGCGGCAGCCCATTCACCAAAATAGTTACATCATACCGGTTTGCCTGTGTGCCCGTTTGTTCAAACTGGTTGATAACCTGCAACTTGTTGCGGGCGATATTTTGTTTGTCGACCAGATAAATGTTTTGAATACGCCCGTCATCAAACACAAAGTCATAGATATAATTATCGTGTATCTTCCGTGTTTTATCTATGATCGTATCACTCGATTTATCCAAATATTCATCCAGAAACCGCTGCCATTCGGTATCGGTAAAAACGGTATTGTTGAACTCTTGTAACTGCTTCCTTGTATGAGCAAGAAGTGCATCGGGAGTAGTAATAGTGGGAAGATATTCGTAGCCTTGGTTGCGTAAATCTTGGATCAGCTCCCGCTCCAAAGCAGACTCCGGCTGGTAGCCTACAGATGGTTCACTCACCATTGAATCTTTGGTGTATTTATCAAGGACAATAAAGTTCGGCAATTCTGCTATGGGGGTATATTGTGTCATGATATGAGTATAGCATACTAAGTTTCGCCGTGTAAGTCATTAGATTAGTAAAGATGTCTTTATGAGATTCAGTGTCAAACGAGTTCTACCTTATGAATGCTGAAATTTTCTAACCTTTTGGGGAATGATAGTAATTGCTCCCTGTAATATTCGTATTGCTTACGGCGCAGCGATATCTCTTTGGGTAACCCTTCGCTGATAGAAGTTGTGAGTGCCTCGAATTTGTCGAGAATAGCAACGATACGGGCTTGTTCTTTTATGGAAGGCAGAGGTATCTTAATTTTAGCCAGATCATTGGCAGATAAATCGATAACTTTTGTACCTTTAGCATACTTTCTTTTCTGATTTGAAAAATCAGCGGTTTGGGTATAATAGACAAAATATTTGCTTATAATTCTTTCTGAAGGTTTAAAAATTGTAGCATGTCCGCCTGTAACCCCTTGTTTCTTTCCATAATAAGCAACAGCTTTGCCGACATCTTCTACATTCTCACTGGTATTTGTGATGATTACATCTCCATAATTTACCTTACGAAGCTTTTTAGCTGTGTTAGAAGACACAAATGAAATGGTCTTATGAGTACATGTACCGTAATAGGTATAGATTTGTCCATAATGTATTGCAGGGATACCATTTTTTGTAAAGTCTTTCTTTTGCAGCCCATTTCCTCTTGTAAAACCACCAATTTCACCCAATAATACAATTTTTATATTATTGACACCCCCCCCCCCTCACTCAACATATCAAACGATAATAACTGGTTTCGATAATACTC
>CAUUQE010000250.1:0-2644 GCA_963547065.1 uncultured Prevotella sp.
GCTTACATCTGATACGCTTCATTATGATGTTATTTCTAAATGGGCGGAAGTTCAGGGGCCTTCTAATATCATTAGTGGCAATAATCATATTTATACCGAACGTGGTTATTATAATACAGCAACGGAACAAGTAAGGCTTTATGATCGGCCTATCTTATTTAATGAAGGTTCAAGACTTGTTGGAGATACATTATTATATAACAAGCACACAGGTGTGATTACGGTCAGACATCATATCTCCTATGAGGATAAGAAGAATAAAATAAAAATGATGGGGGATTATGGGCAGTACAATGAATTGACTGGAGAAGCGCTTGCAACAGGCAAAGCATTAGCTAAGAATTATACCAATGGCAAAGATACGCTTTATGTACATGCAGATACCTTGCGGCTATATTCTTATAATATGAAGACAGATTCCGTTTATCGCGTTCTGCATGGCTCTCCTCACGTGCGTGCATTTCGGACAGATGTGCAAGCGGTCTGTGACTCTCTTGTTTATGATACAAAGAGAAAACAAATGTTATTATATAAAGATCCCATAGTTTGGAGTGATCAAAAACAAATTGTCGGGGAGGAAATAAGTGCTTTTATGAATGATTCTATCATTGATAGCATTTATGTGCGGCGACAAGCTTTACTAATCGAAAAGGTTGATTCTACTCATTACAATCAAGTTGCGGGGCTATTGATGAGAAGTTATTTTGATGAGCAAGGACAGGTTCGAGAAAGTAGTATAGATGGTAATGGAACATTAATATACTTTCCCTTAGAAAAGGATAGTACAATTCTTTATCAAGTTTATACTGAGGCTACGAATTTGCGTTCATGTTTTGTCCAAAAGCAGATGAGTAAACTACTGGGGTTCCCATCGCCGACAGGAACTGTATATCCATTGGCGTTGGCACCAAGAGAGAGAACTTTCTTACCTTCTTTTGCTTGGTTCGATTATATTCGTCCACTAAGTAAAGATGATCTCTTTGAGTGGAGATCGAAGAAGCAAGGTAGTGAAATGAAGCCACTCCCTCGGCGAGAAGCTCCAGTACAAAATGTAAAGTAGGTTTCAAGTGTCAGATATTATTCATCTTTTACCAGATTCTGTTGCAAATCAAATTGCAGCAGGAGAGGTTATTCAGCGTCCTTCTTCAATCGTGAAAGAACTAATAGAGAACTCTATAGATGCGGAGTCTTCTTTAATTCAAGTTTTTATTACTGATGCCGGTAAGTCGTGTGTTCAAATAGTCGATAATGGAAAAGGTATGAGCGAAATGGATGCTCGCTTGTCTTTCGAACGTCATGCGACATCTAAGATAAGCACCCCTTCAGATCTATTTGCGTTGAAGACAATGGGATTTCGTGGAGAGGCTTTGGCTTCTATAGCCGCCGTCGCACAGGTAGAGCTTAAGACAAGAACAGAAGAAGAAGAACTAGGTATCTGTGTAGATGTTGAAGGAGGTAGAATAAAGAGCCAAAGTGTTGTAGCTTGCCCAGTTGGAGCAAATTTTTCTGTACGTAATATCTTTTTTAACATACCAGCTCGTCGTAAATTTTTGAAATCTAACCAGACGGAAATGGGGAGCATTATGTCAGAGTTTGAGCGCCTTGCTTTAGCCAACCCTTCTGTTGCATTTAAGCTCTATAATAACAATTCCCTATTAATTGATTTGCCAGCTGGAAACTTTCGTCAGCGTATAAAAGCATTGTTTGGTTCAAAGTTAGATGAACAGCTTATGTCTATTGAAGCTAAGACAGAGCTGGTTTCTATTAAAGGCTTCGTTGGGAGTCCGAATAGCTCAAAGAAGAAGTGTCGCCAATTTTTCTTTGTAAATGGGCGCTATATGAGACATAATTATTTTGCAAAGGCTATACAAACAGCTTTTGAAAGGCTTATTCCAGAAAATGAGCAGGTTCCCTACTTTGTTGCTTTGGAGGTAGACCCTTCAAGAATAGATGTGAATATTCATCCGACAAAGACTGAAATAAAGTTTCAAGATGAGGGTGCTATTTGGCAAGTAGTTTTGGCTTGTGTTCGAGAAGCATTAGGCAAATATGCAGCTGTTCCTTTGATAGAATTTGACACAAAGAACAAGCCTGTTATGCCTGTTTTTGGATCAATAGATAAGACGCAGGTGCTTAGTCCACCTCAAGTTCATATAAATCAAAACTTTAACCCTTTTAATAAAGAACGTTCTCATCAAAATACTCGACAAGTCGAAAGTAATTGGGAAAGAGAACTAGATAGACTTTTTCAACCCAGACGTTCCGAGTTGTCTGCTTTGACCGAAGAAAAAACAAAGTTACTTGCAAATTCTCCAAGTTTAGAGGGGTTTGATGTAGATGATCTTTCTGATAAGTATATGCAATTGTTAGGACGGTTTATTCTTTTACCTGTAAAGTCTGGTCTTATGCTTGTTGAACAGCATCGAGCTGATGTGCGCATTTTGTATGATTACTATTTGCGTCAGATTAAAAATCAAGCAGGTCCATCTCAAGGTATATTATTTCCTCAAACGATTCATTTTTCTCCAACGGAAAAGGTCTATTTAGAGAAGATTTTACTACCACTCACTGATATCGGTTTTGATCTTACGAAGCAGACGAATGGCGAGTATGAAGTAAGAGGTATTCCATCAGGTACAGAAGG
>CAUUQE010000251.1:0-2626 GCA_963547065.1 uncultured Prevotella sp.
CCTTAATGTTTACGGCATATAATACAAATAAAATATACAGAATTGATTGAAATTTCATTTCGAATTATATAATAATAATGCAAAAATACTCAATAAAGTTGATTTAGATACTCTTTTTTTGTATTTTTGCACACATATATGAAAAAATTATGTTATGGGACATATTTTAAGGTTTTTCTTTATTTTAATATTTATCAGCTGTTCTACATGGGATTTGGCCCAAACAAAAACATGGCGCGAAGTATACAAGGTAAAAAAGAAAGATACTATCTTTGGTATTGCAAGAGACCACAACATTTCTATTCCCGAACTGATGGATGCCAATCCAGATATGAAACTCGAAGGCTACATCTTAAAAAAAGATGATTATATCTATATTCCTTATGTGAAGAATGAGAAAAAAGAAATAACTTCTTCTGTTCCAGAAAAGGAAATAAAGTTAGGGGATGATATCAAAACACGGGCTGTGCGTATCGGTGTCATGTTGCCACTACATAATTTGGATGGCGACGGTAAACGCATGACTGAATATTACAGAGGACTACTAATAGCATGTGATAGCTTAAAGAAAGAGGGTATCTCAACAAATATATTGGCATGGAATATTTTGAAAGAAACAGATATTAATCAAATGCTTACAACTGATGGCCTAAAGAACTGTGACATTATTTTCGGACCATTATATACGAAACAAGTCAAGCCAATTGCTGATTTTTGTAAGAAGAATAATATTATGTTGGTTATACCATTCTCGATATCAGCCAACGATGTTATTTCAAATCCAGAGATATTCCAAGTATACCAAATACCTGAGCAGTTTAATGAAATGGCGCTTGATGCCTATTTTGAACGTTTTTCCAACTATCATGCTATATTTGTCGATTGTAATGATACTACGAGTAAGAAAGGCGTATTTACATATAGTCTACGTAAGCGTCTCGACACCAAAGGCTTGAAATATAATATTACTAATCTAAAGTCTAACGAGGCATACTTTGCAAAAGCATTTAGTCAAACACAACCTAATATTGTCATACTGAACACTGCACGTTCACCAGAACTAAATGTTGTTCTTGCAAAATTAGACGGTTTGAAAGTGAATAATCCCTCATTATCTATATCAATGTTTGGTTATACGGAATGGCTGATGTACACCAAAGTATATCTTAATTATTTTTATAAATATGACACGTATATCCCTTCTTCATTTTATTATAATGCTTTAGACGAGAAAACACAACGCTTAGAAAATAACTATCGCCATTGGTTTAGAACCGAGCCACAGTATGCATTGCCAAGATTTGCCATCATGGGTTATGATCATACCAATTTCTTTGTTCGTGGTTTACATCAAGAGGGCAAAGCGTTTAACGGTAGTAGATACGCCGTAAAGTACAAAGCCTTACAAACACCACTCCATTTTAAGAAAATATCAGCCGATGGCGGCTCGGTAAATAAAAATTTCATGTTAATACATTATAAACATGACCAAACAATAGAATCAATTACTTATTAATTATGAATATGTACAGGTATGCATTCTTGTTACTTTGGGCTGTATCATCAAGTGTGGCAGCACAAATCGGACAGCATCGTAATGAATTGTCAATAGGTGTAAATGGAGGTTATATCATGAGCAATGTTGGATTTGTTCCCAAAGTAACCCAAGGTATGCACAGCGGTATGACTAGTGGTCTTTCTGTACGTTATATCTGTGAAAAATATTTTAGTACTATATGTTCAATCTATGCAGAAGTAAATTATGCACAATTGGGTTGGAAAGAAAATATTGTAGATATTAAAGATGTTCCAGTAATTAATACCGAAACGAGATTGGCCGAAGAATACAGTCGGACGTTGAATTATATGCAGATACCTATATTTGCTCATCTTGCTTGGGGGAAAGAACAAAGTGGTTTTCAATTCTTTTTTCAAGCAGGTCCACAGTTCGGGTATCTGCTTAATGAAAGCACGCAAACAAATTTCGATATAACAAAGCCCAACCTAAACGACCGCTCCAATAAGGAAGTATCGCAATACGCTATGGCTGTAGAACATAAGGTCGACTATGGGATAGCCGTGGGTATAGGTGTAGAATATACTATTCCTAGGATAGGCCATTTTCTTTTGGATGGCAGATATTACTATGGACTTGGAAACATCTACGGCGATTCCAAACGTGATTACTTTTCCAAATCTAATTTGAACAATATTGTTGTAAAGTTAACCTATCTTTTTGATATTACTAAAACAAAATAATAATAAAATTATGTTCGAGAATCAACCAAAAGGTCTTTATGCATTAGCATTAGCCAATACTGGCGAGAGATTCGGTTATTATACGATGCTCGCTATTTTTACACTGTTCATGCAAGCGAAATTCGGGTATGATGAAGGCGAAGCAGCCGGCATCTATTCTGGTTTTTTGGCCGGTGTATATTTCTTACCCTTATTAGGAGGTGTTCTTGCTGACAAATTCGGTTACGGGAAAATGGTTATTTCGGGTTTCTTGGTTATGTTTGTAGGTTATTTATTACTCGCTATTCCCACAACTGCCAACAATATAGGCTATTGGAGTATGATTGGAGCATTATCGCTTATTGCATTGGGCACTGGTCTTTTTAAG
>CAUUQE010000252.1:0-2612 GCA_963547065.1 uncultured Prevotella sp.
GTCGCCGATAGGGATATCTTGTCTGGGGCGAACACCGTTATGACGGTGCCGGCAGAAGCAATTTCCATCGCCGATAGAGCTTAATTTTTCACGTTTTTTTGCAGGTATCATTTTCTTATTGTATCTTTGTCCGTGAATGACAGAGAGAATGGATATTTTAAGCATTCTGGGCAAATTTCTCGGCAAGGTTTTCCATCCGGTACGCGTGAATGCGGCGTTTTTCGTATTCATGTACGTGTTGGGAGTGCTTTGCGCATGGCTTACGTTGCCGCAAAGTAAAGAGGCCGAGTTGTACGGAAACCTCTATTTAGAGCTGTTTCTCGACATCTATCTGGTTTGTTTGGTGCTTTCAGCGCTGCCCGAATGCCTGCGCAAGTGGGTTCGAAGGTTGCTCTATGCCCTGTTCTATGCCGTTGCGGTGGCTGATATGTATTGCTTTACGGAGTTCGAATCTACGCTTACGCCCACGATGTTGTTGCTTGTAGGCGAGACGAACGGACGCGAAGCTGGCGAATTTCTGCGTTCCTATCTGTCTTTCGATGTGCTTTTCAGCGCTGTGGGCTGGCTGTTCCTCCTCATCGCGTTGCATGTTATTTTCGCTTGCAGGCATCGCTTGGAACGCTTGTTGCCGCCTGCCGTCGACAGCGTTCGGACGGAATACGGCCGATGGTTCGAGGCTTTCGCCCGTTCGGCAAGTCCGTATATAGGTTTTGCGTACGCGGTGTTGCTCGTGTGGAGCGCTGTTTCGAGCTGTCATAATAAGCTTGCAACGTGTAAACTTATGACGTCTTCTACTATCGGGAGTGTGGAACATGTGCTCACGGAACGCGATCATGCCGTGCTGTACACACCGATTATGCGCCTTGTTTTCAGTCTCTATGCCAATTCTTTGGCATCGGAACAGATAGAAAAACTCGTGTCTGCAATCGATAAAGTGCGTGTAGACAGCTGTTCTTTCACTTCGCCGAATATCGTATTGATTATCGGTGAGAGCTACGGCAAGCACCATTCGCAGCAATACGGCTACTTCATGCCCACCACACCCCGCCAGATCAAGCGTGAAAAAACCGGCTTGCTCGTGAAATACACCGATGTGGTGTCGCCATGGAACCTAACGAGTTTCGTCTTTAAAAATCTGTTTTCCATGCATGTAGTGGGCCAACAAGGCGAATGGTGTGACTATCCGTTGTTCCCAGAACTATTTCGTAAGGCCGGTTATCATGTTACCTTCATCACCAATCAGTTCCTTCCGCAGGCTAAAGAGGCCGTATATGACTTCAGCGGAGGCTTCTTCTTGAACAACCCAAAGCTCAGTGCAGCGCAGTTCGATACGCGTAATACCGAGCTTCATCAATACGATGAAGGACTGCTCGCCGACTATGAACAGATGGTAAAAAATGGATACGTGAAAGTCGATGATACCGGAAACGCCTATCGCCCTGTACGTTCGAATGCTGTGCCGGCAGTAAATACGCAGCATAGAAACCTGATTATATTCCACTTGATGGGGCAGCATGTGGCCTATAAACTACGGAGTCCGAAAGACAGGAAGCACTTCAAGGGCGACGATTATAACGACCTACGTCCCGAATTGAATGCAAAACAGAGGCGTATGCTTGCCGAATACGACAACGCGGTGCTATATAATGACTCGATAGTAGACCGTATTTGCAGCCTTTTCGAGCACAAAGATGCTGTCGTGATATATGTTCCGGACCACGGAGAGGAATGCTTCGAGGGCACAAGGAATTTTATCTGTCGCAACCATTCGGCCAAAATAGACTACGATCTTGCGCGGTATGAGTTCGAAATACCGTTCTGGATATGGTGCTCCCACCGTTATGCAGTGAAGCATCCCGAGATATATAAGGAAATCGTGCAGGCAAAAGATCGCCCGTTGATGACGGATGCGTTGGCGCATACACTGCTGTATCTTGCCGGCATATCGGCACCCGATTATCGCGAGGAGTATAATGTTCTTTCGACAAAGTATGATGATAAGCGCCCCAGAATATTGAAAGGTGTGGCCGATTACGATAAACTAAGACCGGCAAAAGATAAATTAAGATGAACGATCAGATACATAAAGCTTCGGAAGGAAATAGCTCTTGCAGCGTAAAAGTATATGGAAACGAGCTCCTTTCGCGCACTCAATGCAACATATTGCGCGGGGTTGCCATCCTCGGAATATTCCTTCATAACTATTGCCATTGGCTTAATCTGGTAGTAAAAGAGAACGAATACACCTTTACGCAGTACAACGTAGACCGATTTACACAGGCAATGTTGCATCCCGATATACTGTTTCCTTTGCATATACTGTCGTTCTTCGGTCATTACGGCGTGCCTGTATTCCTGTTTTTGAGTGCATACGGGTTGGCAAGGAAGTATGAAAAAGCTTCTTCTGTCCCCTCTCAAAGGGTGATAGAGCCTCGTCTTATCGCTTTCGGAGAAGCTACGGGAGGCCTTGACTTCATCGTTTCTCACTTCCTGAAACTATTCAAAATGATGCTTATAGGCTTTGTTTTATTCACGATCGTAGATGCTCTTACGCCCCCGTCCTTTCATTATAAGTTCATCAATATCATAGCCCAACTGGGCATGTTCAATAA
>CAUUQE010000253.1:0-2577 GCA_963547065.1 uncultured Prevotella sp.
GGAGAAAAAGCAGGAGACAGCAAAGAAATATCTTGCAAAATTTGGAAAAGTGGAAGAAATTGTTCCAATGGAAAAGCCCTATCATTATCGCAATAAGGTGAGTGCAGCATTTGGATTTATGCGAGGTCAAGTCATTGCAGGGACTTATGAAAAAAAGTCACACAATATTGTGGATATACGAAATTGTCTGATTGAGGACAAAAAAGCCTCGGCCATTGTGGCGACCATAAAAGAGCTTTGTAAATCCTTTAAAATAAAAACCTACAATGAGGACACAGGGTATGGACTTTTGCGTCACACTCTAATTCGTGTAGGTAAGGCAACAAATGAGGTGATGGTGGTGCTTGTCACCGCCTCGCCGATTTTCCCGGGCAAGAATAATTTTGTCAAGGCATTAAAAAAAGCTCATCCAGAGATTACGACCATTGTTCAAAATATCAATCCAAGGGGCACGAGTATGGTGCTTGGCGATCGCAATGAGACACTATTTGGCAGGGGATATATTGAAGATGTTCTCTGTGGCTTGACATTTCGCATTTCACCAAAGTCATTTTATCAGGTAAATCCTGTGCAGACAGAAAAACTATATCGTTTTGCCATTGATTGTGCAGAATTTACAGGTGAGGAAGTGGTACTGGATGCTTACGCAGGTGTGGGAACGATTGGATTGATTGCAGCTTCAAAGGTAAAGCAAGTCATTAGTGTTGAACTCAACAAGGATGCGGTTAGAGATGCCATTTCCAATGCAAAGAGAAATACCATTAAGAATATCACTTTCTATGCCCAAGATGCAACTACATTGATTGTGGCCGCAGCAGAGAATGGAGAAAAGATAGACACAATTATTATGGATCCACCTCGTTCAGGGAGTACACCAGAGTTTATTGCTGCGATTAGGAAACTTTCACCAAAGCGAGTGATCTATGTTTCTTGTAATCCAGAGACTTTAGCTAGAGATTTGGAAGTTTTTGTAAAGTATAAGTACAGGGCGAAGAAGATTCAGCCATTTGACTGTTTCAGTCAGACTGCTCATTTGGAGACAATCGTGTTGCTTTCCAAACTGGACTCAAAGAATCATATAAGTGTAGAACTTCCTATGGATGATATGGACTTAACAAGTGCTGAGAGCAAGGCCTACCTATAAGCAAATTCAAAACTATGTTTTGGAAAAGTTTGGGTTTGAAGTATCTACTCTGTATATTGAACAAGTTAAGAAAAAGCATGGTTTAGAAGTTAGTGAACACTATGATATGTCTAAAAATGAGAAACAGAAAGTCCCGCAGTGTCCAATTAAAAAGGAAGAAGCTATTTTAGATGCGTTGAAGCATTTTAAGATGTTGTAGTTACTATAAAATAGGCAATTGCGAAACGAGTCTGATTTAGATGTGTGAAGAGAGAAGTTGCTTTTATATAGAAAGATTTTTAATGGCGGGTGTGTAAAATAAAAAGTAAAGTATAACAATAAGACAGATAGATGTATCTGCTGGCAAAAGCATATATAAAAATCAAGCTTACACAATCAGAGGTTTTAAGCTGCGAATATATTGGTGTTTATGAATTTTATCAGTAATCATGACAGTGAGCAGTCCTGTAATTCCGGCAAGAAGTAAATCGGCATGAAGAGTTTTTTCATTCTGTGTCTTACGACCTGCAACACAAAAACTGTCTTTGAAGTGGTTAATGGCTTTTCAAAGGAAGTTTCAGTAAGTAGGTATTTATAAATTTCGATAGAATCAAAAGCGGCATCACCAAGAAATATTTTAGGATTAATCAGTGGATGCTTTTTGAAAAAATCCTTTAATGTCGTAATCAATGCTTTTGCATCGGCAAGACTTTTATCCTCATCAGGGGAATCGGTTCTTTTCTTCATAGCGATTTCAGGATGGAGTTTAAGAAAGTCTTTGTTGTAAAAGCAAATATCTCTGACAATACCAAGTCCGTTTGTTACGATACCGAATTTATAAGCATAACAAAAATGACCGTTCACATACATTTGTCGGACGTAGGGATTGGAAGCGGCGTATGAAGGCATGGAATTATAGGCTGCTTTATAGGGGTCATAGGAATTATTAAGTTTGTTTGCCTTTTTAAATGCTTTTAATTGTTTAATGATACGGTTGGCATACTTTGGATTATTCTCGGTTACCCATGCTTCAATGCCTGAAGTATCAAAAAGGAGAATGGAAGCCTTTTGTTTATCAATCTTTTGACATATAGGCTCAGTAAGTTCAACCATATAGTCAAACATGACTTTTAAGTCCAAAAGAAAATCTTGTTTGAAACGAGTAAACTTAGAGGCATCAGGAACAATGTCAAAACTGCAGAAATCTCGTAATTTGTGAGAGTATTTTAAGAATACAATCAGAAGAGATGTGGTAGGAATTGAGAATATAAGTTGTAGAAATAGAGCCCTGAGCATAGGATATAAAAAATGCTTATGGGGTCTGCCGGTAGAAGCATGAAAATGTGAAGCAAAAGAAGCCGGAACAATTTCATCAAGATTAAGGTTATGTTCAAGAATAGAAAGACTAACTATTAAAAGTCAAGCCCTAAAATGATATTTTTTAAATAAAGTAC
>CAUUQE010000254.1:0-2559 GCA_963547065.1 uncultured Prevotella sp.
GTCGTAAATTTTTCGGTACATTATATAATACATACTCATTCTTTGCATTGTATGCAAATGTGGATGGTTTCGATCCGAAAGTACAACCGATAGCTTTTGATAAACGCCCTGAGATTGACCGTTGGATACTCTCTGAATTGCATTCGTTGATAGAGAATGTCGATACGGAGTTAATAGAATACGATCCTACACGTGCCGGTCGGCTGATAGATTCGTTTGTTAATGATGATCTCTCCAATTGGTATGTACGTCTTAATCGCAAACGCTTTTGGGGAAAAGAGATGAGCGAAGATAAACTTTCTGCATATCAAACCTTGTATGAATGCTTGATAACAGTCGCTAAACTGCTTGCTCCTTTTGCGCCATTCTATGCAGATCAGTTATATCATGATTTGGGAGGAAAGTTGGAAAGCGTGCATCTTGATGTTTATCCAGTTGCAGATAAGAAATTTATCGATAAGGAACTTGAAATACGCATGGAGATGGCACAGAAAATAACCTCAATGACTTTAGCATTAAGACGTAAGGTTAATATTAAGGTGCGCCAACCATTACAGCAGATAATGATACCTGCTGTAGATGAAAGTCAAAAGTTCCATATCGAGGCTGTAAAGGATTTAATTATTCATGAAGTCAATGTAAAGTCGCTAAACTTTATTGAAGGGCAGAATATTCTTGTCAAGAAAGTAAAATGTAACTTCAGAATAATGGGAAAGAAGTTCGGTAAATTGATGAAAGATGTTGCTGCAAAGATCAATGGATTATCGCAAGAACAGATTTCCACACTTGAGATAAATGGTTCAATTGGTTTGAAAGTCGCTGGTGAAGATATTACTATAGAGGCATCTGATGTCGAAATATTCAGTGAAGATATTCCCGGATGGCTTGTTGCAAATGAAGGAAACCTTACTGTTGCTTTAGAGGTCGAACTTACAGATGAACTAAAGCAAGAAGGTATGGCTCGCGAATTGATAAACCGTATACAAAATCTTCGTAAAGAGTCTGGATTGGAAATTACCGATAGAATTAATGTACAAGTTTCTTCTAATGAATTCAGTAATGCAGCAATTCGGCGTTTCGGTGAATATATTAAAACGCAAGTATTGGCCGATGTTATTGAAATAGTTTCTAATGAGGGTGTAGAAATCAATTTCGAAGACTTTAAACTAAATATTAAGATACAAAAAATATAATAACTGTGACTATTCGATTTCGATCAAATAGTCTTTAAGCGATCAAAATATGGCAGAGAAAACACGGTATAGTGATGAGGAGTTAGAAGAATTCCGCGCTATTATAAATGAGAAAATCAAGTTGGCTCGTCGAGATTATGATGCTATGATGAGACAGATTATGAATGCGGACGGTAATGATGTTGATGATACGTCACCGACATACAAAGCTCTCGAAGAAGGAAGTTCTACCCAAACTAAGGAAGAATTAGTACAGATGGCCGGCAGACAACAGAAATTTATTCAAGGACTAGAGGCTGCACTTGTAAGGATTGAGAATAAAACGTATGGGATTGACCGTATTACTGGAAAATTGATACCAAAAGAACGTTTGAGAATCGTTCCTCATGCAACATTGAGTGTGGCATCAAAGAATGCCCGTAAACATTGAGCAATGGAAATGCAAAGAGGCACGAAGCGTCATGATGGGTGGCTTGCTATTATTATAGTTGTAGGAATCCTTATTGTCGATCAGATCGTGAAAATCATGGTCAAAACGAATATGTCGTTGAGGGAATCTATTTTCATTACAGATTGGTTTCAAATTAACTTTATCGAAAATAATGGTATGGCATACGGAATGACTTTTTTAAATAAGGTTGTGTTAAGCTTGTTCCGTATTATAGCAAGTGGATTTATAGGATACTATATTTATAAACTTGTCCATTTAAAACATAGGACTTGTTATATCGTGATGCTCTCTATGATATTGGCTGGAGCTTTAGGTAATCTTTTCGACTCTGTGTTTTACGGGCTGATATTTACGGAGTCTACGCCATATACAGTTTCACATTTTGTGCCGTTTGGAACAGGATATTCTCCCTTCCTAATGGGAAAAGTTGTTGATATGTTCTACTTTCCATTGATTGTAACGACATGGCCGGAATGGGTTCCCATTTGGGGAGGTAGTGAATTTATATTCTTTTCACCGGTTTTTAATTTGGCGGATGCTTCTATTAGTGTAGGCGTTGTATTACTTCTCTTATTTTGTCGTAAGGATTTAGAGAACTTTACTGTCACTTTTTTTCATGGGACGAGATGGGAAAAGAGATAAGTATTTTGATAAAATGGGGATTAGAATAGAATGGATGATATTGAAAAACGATATCTAGTTTATTTCTTTTGGGGGATAATAATATTATTGCAATTTTCTTGTAAACCGTCTGTACCAAGTAAATATATACAGCCTGATGATATGGAAGATATTCTGTACGATTATCATCTTGCTGAAGGCTTGAGTAATCAAAATGGAGACACTCGATCATTGTTAGTGTATAAAACAGCAATACTTAAAAAATATAATGTAAGTAATGCTGATTTTGACTCT
>CAUUQE010000255.1:0-2530 GCA_963547065.1 uncultured Prevotella sp.
GCAGCAGTGGTCGTTATTGTGGCCATCATTGGATTTTTCACTTTAGGAAGAACACCGGAAATTATACAAGGCGAAGTAGAAGTATCGGAATATCGCGTATCAAGCAAGCTGCCCGGACGCATTGTAGATCTCCGTGTAAAAGAGGGAGACTACGTACACGTAGGCGACACATTGGCTATTCTCGAAGTTCCGGAAGTTAGTGCGCAGGAACGGGCTGCCCAAGCAACAAAAGATGCAGCATCAGCTATCAGCGACATGACGGACAACGGTGCTCGTAAAGAGCAAATTCAAGGTGCCTATGAACTTTGGCAACAGGCTGAAGCAGCACTCACGATATCCGAAAAATCCTACAGACGTGTGCAACATTTGTTCGATGAAGGCGTAATGAGTGCTCAAAAACGTGATGAAGCTTTTGCGGCTTACAAAGCCACTGAAGCCCAAGTAAGGGCAGCTAAAAGTCAGTACGACCTTGCCAGAAATGGTGCTCGTGAAGAAGAAAAACGTGCTGCAGCCAAACAAGCACAAGCTGCTAAAGGAGCTGTAGACGTAGTAAGATCGCTTTTGAAAGAAACTGTACAAGTCTCGCAAGTAGAAGGTGAAGTCGGTGATGTGTATCCCAAAGTGGGTGAATTGGTAGGCATAGGTTCCCCAATTATGAGTATATCGATTATGAAAGATATGTGGGGTACTTTCAACGTACGTGAAGACCAATTGAAGGGTATGAAAGTAGGAAGCATATTTACAGCTTTTTCGCCTGCTTTCAACAAAAACATCAAGATGAAAGTCCACTACATTAAAGACGAAGGTGCCTATGCTGTGTGGAAAGCAACCAAAGCCAATGGCCAATACGATCTGAAAACATTCGAAGTAAAGGCACGTCCTTTGCAGAAATTCGACGGCCTTCGCCCGGGGATGTCGCTAATTATAAAAGAAGAACAATAAACCCTTTCATTACGAAAACCATCCGTCAGATATATCGGATAGCCCTCCGCGAATGCGGTTTCTTTCGCAGTAATCCCATTTACGGGTTCTGTATGGTCGTATTCCCTATAGTGGTCATCTTCTTCTTCACATCGCTGATGAACGAAGGGATACCCGAAGATATGCCCGTAGGTATAGTGGATCAAGACAACACATCGACAACTCGTGCACTCATACGTAATTTAGATGCTTTCCAGACCACGCATGTTGTGGCACATTATCCTAATATCAACGAAGCCCGACAAGCCATCCAGCGCAACGAAATCTATGCCTTTCTGCTCATACCCGAAGGAACTACCGATGGTTTGTTAGCCTCGCGTCGCCCCAAGATTTCGTTTTACTACAGTAGCGTGTCGCTTATGGCAGGTTCAATGCTATTCCGCGACCTTAAGACCATCTCTACCTTAGGCTCGGCAACAATAGGCTCGGCCAAGTTATCCGCACTCGGTAAGACCGGTAGAGAGGTACGCAACTATCTCCAACCCATAGCTATAGACCTACACATGACAGGCAATCCGTGGGCCAACTATAACATTTATCTCAGTACGGCCATGGTTCCGGGCATTCTGATGCTCTTCATATTTCTCATTACTCCTTATTCTATCGGTACCGAACTCAAGTTCAAGCGTTCCAAGGAATGGCTTGCCATGGCCGACAACAACATCTTTGTAGCACTTGCAGGCAAGATGCTACCGCAGTTTTTGATATTTTTGCTTGTCTTTCTCGGCTTCGATTTCTACATCTATCATGTAATGTCGTTCCCTCATCCGGGCGGTCTGTTCCCCATACTTCTGCTTACGTTACTTTCACTTATAGCCTGTCAGGGCTTCGGCATATTCGTTTTCGGTCTGATGCCATCACTAAGAATGTCGATGAGCGTATGCTCTCTCTGGGCCGTAGTGAGTTTTTCGGTGTGCGGGGCCACTTATCCGGTGTTCGCAATGGACTCGATGATCGAGGCTGTTGCCCAGTTGTTTCCGCTGCGCCATTACTATATGATTTACCAAATTGGCATCTTCAACGGCTTCCAATTAGGCAATGCATGGCTTAACATAATGGCTCTGTGCCTGATAGCCTTGCTGCCCGTGCTCACAATTAAAAATATCTACAAGGCCATGCTAATCTATATTTACATTCCATAGACACAAAATGGATAACAAAGGACTGCTATATAGAATTACCGAAGGGCTGAGAGACATGTGTTACATCTGGGCCAAAGAGATGAAAGCTACCGTTAAAGACGAAGGTGTTCTGATTTTTTTTATCCTTGTTCCTTTGCTCTACCCTCTGCTTTATTCGTGGATATATAACAACGAAGTGGTACGCGAAGTATCCGTTGCCATCGTCGACCTCTCTCACAGCCATGCTTCACGCGACTTTATTCGTGCGTTCGACGCTTCTCCGGATACCAAAGTGGCCTATTACTGCAACAACTTAGAAGAAGCAAAAGGACTTGTAGGTAAGCAACAAGTGCATGGCGTGCTCTATTTCCCAGCCGACTTCGCCACCCATCTCTACCGCGGAGGCGAGCAATCCCATGTGGGCGTGT
>CAUUQE010000256.1:0-2502 GCA_963547065.1 uncultured Prevotella sp.
CTTTGGTTGTAATCGAATTGAAAACAGGAGAGTTCAAAACCTCCTATCTTGGACAACTCAATGCCTATCTTGCCATTGCTGACGACAAGATACGCAAGCCGCATGAAAACCCAACGATAGGCATTGTACTTTGCCGAAGCGCAAACAAGAACTACGCAGAGTATATGGTGCGCCAATATGACAAGCCTATGGGAGTGGCAACCTATAAGACATCCGCAGAAATGCCAGAGAAACTGCGTAAAGCTCTGCCAAGTATTGACGAATTAAAGAAATTGCTGTAAATTATGGATGATAAATTCCCATCATTAAGTAAACTACAAAAACAAGAAAAACGTAAACTTGTTGACAATTGTGTTAAATATCACATAATAACAACCACGTTAGATTATTTAGTTACCTCTAAATTTCTATGGGCTAAAGATGCGGTTTCTTATATGACTGTTCGTGAGTGGCTAAATAAACGAGCTACTTACGACTATATCTGGACAGTTCCTGCTGTTCAAATAGATTTATGGCTTCATGAAATGATTTGGTTAGAATTAGTATCTTTCAATCAGGACAAACAAGAGTTTACACTAACGGAACATGGACACTCTGTCTATAAAAGCCAGCAGTATCACTCTATATATGCATCACTTCTTGAAGCAAAATATTCAAGGAAAATAGCATTCCGTAGTATTATCGTATCAATATTTGCTTTTTTGATTTCTTTTGTAACTCTTGTCGTAACATATCTAAGCTATATAAAATGAAGAAATATAAACTTGGAGATTTGATAGAGGTAACAAGAGGAGCAAGCCTTAGTGGTGATTTCTATGCATCGTCAGGCAAATATATTCGTCTGACTTGTGGTAACTTTGACTATCGCAATAACAGCTTTAAGGAAAATACCTCTAAAGATAATCTCTTTTACACAGGAGTGTTTAGAACTGAATTTCTACTTGAAAAGGGAGATTTGATAACTCCACTTACCGAACAAGCTATAGGTTTGCTCGGTTCTACTGCATGGATTCCTGAAAGTGGGAAATATATTCAAAGTCAGGATATAGCTAAGATTACCTGTAAAGAAGATTTGCTTGATAACAAGTTTGCCTATTATCTTATTTCTTCAAATATGGTGAAGCAGCAACTTAGTGCTGCTGCCCAACAAACAAAAATTAGACATACTTCTCCTGATAAAATCAAAGATTGTACTGTTTGGCTGCCTTCTTTGGAAAAGCAGAAACAAATAGGACAACTTTTATTTGATCTTGACCGTAAAATAGAACTTAATCGTGCGATAAATCATAATTTAACGACACTTGACCGTTCATCAAAAGAGGGAGAAGTTCGTCGCGCTGCTTAGTGAGCGATAGAATTTCTTTTCTGTTTTGAGTTATCTGTTCAAAAAAAGTTTGTGCTGTATCTTCAAAATCCTTAACCTCTTTTTCTGACGGCACAATTACAGGTTGTTCTTTCAAGAAGCTAAAATGTCTTGCATATCCTTTCCCTATTTTTACACCTTTCATAGCATAATATAAGTACTCAATAGGGATATTTGAATCCTTTGATAATATCACCTGTGTTCCGTCTGCGCCTCTAACAAACGGAAAGTTCACATACTTTACAGCACAAGAGTGATCACCAAAAACAATAGCTGGATATTGGTTAACTACGGCTTCTTCTCTTTCGGTGAACCCTGCATAATAGACATCAGTGGCTTGGTCGATTATGGGATATGTTCCAGATGGCAAATATTCGTCTGTGCTAAGTCGTGGAGTTATAAATACTTTATCCAAAATACTACCAATATTTGTGACTTCCCACCCTCCAGGTATCTCTCTCTTCAGCTTCTCATTCCACACCATCTTTCCCTCACTACTTTTATATGGCTTTCCGTTTTCATCTGGAAAGTCAAACTGTACAAACCAATAATCGTAGAGTTGTTTTGCCATCGCCTCTAAATTATGATTTATCGAACGGTTGAGTTCTATTTTTCTATCTATAGTCGAAAATATATTGCCAATATACTCTTGTTCTTCTAAGGAAGGCAAGAGTATAGGCATATCATATAAAGTTTGTATAGACAGCGTATATCTCATACCGCTACCCGTAGCATTTAGTTCAAAGTATTTCTTTATATAATTTGAATGCAAAAAAGCATTCAAGTATTTCCCTGATAAAATATCTTCATTGGGCTTTACTAATGCGCAATGATAGCCCAAAATAACGTTGTTAAGATTGTCTGCTATATATGTTGAAATACCTATGTCGTCACGTGTCTCACTATCTTTTGTTAAAGCAACATATCCTTTCTTTAGAGATAAACGTTCTATGTCTTTTTCTTTTGCTGAAGCAATCATAAAGGAATTATGCATAGATTTGGTGATAGCCCAATTATGATATACATCCACAAAATTGCAGAGTCTTACTTTTTGTTCTCCATCTTTGGTCTTTTTATCAACGCTACTTATTATAATTTCAGCTATGTTTCCTAATTTATATCTTTTTAAATTAGATGAC